>NZ_JBEOTA010000007.1:0-332317 GCF_040303265.1 Streptomyces sp. NPDC096040 | reverse complement strand
CCGCCGCGATCTGGCACAACTTCCAGACCGGGCAGGCGGTCAGCCGCTCACTGACCGCCTATGACCACTGACCGTGTTCGGAAAGACTCGTCTAGGAGCGGATGCGGGCGGAGGGCCTGTCACTGTCGGCGGACGAGCGGCCCCGCGAGAGTTCGCACATCGCACGCACGGGGGCCGAGTTGGCGTGACTGACCGAGCTGGACCAGGAGTCGGCCGAACAGCTGGTGAACCGGGCCAGGGCCGAGGGGGGTGAACCTGGTCCGTCCGGTATTGCGCTTCGGCCCCCTTGGTAGCCAGGCCCGGTATCCGGGTGAGCGTCGAGGTGGGTGCGCTGTGACACCCAGCGCCGCAGCCCACCGCCTCGGTGGTTGCCGGTGCGGTCACCGGCTTAGATGGCCACCGGCTTCCGCGGTCACCTGGGGGAGGATGGTGCCCAGACGGTCAGCGACGCCGATGATCTCTTCCATGCTCTTGACGTAGAGGTCCTGCTTCCCGTCGTCGATGGCTCGCCGGCAGTCTGCGCTGATCGTCCGGGCCTGCGCCAGCAGCGCCGGCCACCGTTGCTCCAGAGCAGGGTCGGGCAGCGGAAAGTAGGCGCCGAGCTGCTGGGCGGCCGTCTGCAGTCCGAGGCAGTGCGGGCTTATGACGCGGGCCGCATAGCCGCGGTCGGTGAGGGCTCTGTCGTCCTCAAGGGCCTTCAGGATGTCCAGGAGTTCGCCGGTGATCGAGGCCAGGAGCTTCCTTCCTCCGAGACGTAGCCATGCGTCCGACTCGAGGGCGAGTACCTCCGCGGACGGCGTGGTGGTCTGGGCGGGAACAAGGTTTTCACGGGTCAGCGAAGTGCGGACGCCGGAGTGTCCACCGGCGCCGAGGGGAAAACTCGCCGCGGTGCTCAGCGTGAGGCCGGCCAGGCAGATGACCGCCACCGCGGCCTTGCGGGTCGGGCCGCTGAGCCGGGCGGGATTCCGCGGAGGACGCAGGGGCGAGCGCCGGCCGCGGTCACCGGTGTGCGGGCGCACCGCTCTCAGCAGCCGCCGGGCCGCCATGGCGACCACGGCAATGAAGGCGGAGACGAACACGGCCAGTCCCAGAACGAGTGGCAGCACCAACTCGGTCAACGGCCAGGCGCCCCCGGGCGTCCAAGCGCAGGTGGTGCGCAGCGTGGCCAGGCCGCTCACGCAGCCGTCGGCCGAGATCAGCAGGAAGACGACGGTGACGCCGGCGAGGCCCGTCACCCCGGCGGCCCCGGCCGCGGCCGGCACCGGGAACCGGGCTGTCGCCGAACCGGTCACCGCTGCCGTGGCCACGACCGCCCCGATGACCACCACGACGAGCCATGTCGCCAGCAGCAGGACCTGCTGTTCCAGCATCTGGCCGGTCGGCGGCCGCACGGCGTGCACCCGGGCCAGCACCACGACCACACCCAGACAGGCGCCGCCGGCTCCGAGGGCCGCGGCCAGGGCGAGCCGTCGAAACGACGGCAGCCGCCCGGCCTGCCACACGCTCTCTTGCCCCGGCGGCAGCGCACGGATCACCCACGTCGGTGTGTTGGCCGTCGCCCCGCCCGCCCACGCCAGCAACGGCAGCGCCCACAGGGCTGTCGCCGCCCACAGCAGTGACGTGTCCGCCTCCCACGGCCAGACGACCGACATCACCACGGCGATCGCCGTGAGCGTGCTCCGGCCGAGGGCGGGACCCGGCAGATCCTGCTGGAGTGCTGTGCGGATCGCCGACTCCGAGTACGGCCAGCCCGCCGCGAAGAGCTTGCCGCTGCTCTGCCACCAGTCGTACGACATGGCGAAAACGGCCAGCGTGGCCAGAAGACCCACGGCGAACACCGGCCGCAGGCCGCGTCCCCGCCAGCAGCGCAGTACGAGGTCGGCGAACTGCGCCGTCCAGCATGTGACCACCACACTGATGACGACGAGCAGTGCGAACGCCTCGGGGTGTCTGGGCAGCACACGCAACCCGGAGACGCTGCCGGTCAGTACCTCCCCGAGGGCGAGCCCCAGCCCCAGCCACCACCCGGCGCGCAGACCCGAGGGCGCTCGGCCGCCCGTCAGCACAGCCCGGGCCGCGGCACGCCACAGGGTCACGCCGACCGTCGTCGCGATCAGACCAGCGACCGTGTCCGCGGCCAGATGGACCATCCACCCGGTTCCGAACCCGTACAACTGTCCGGCGCAGATCGACGCGGTCGCGCCCGTGAGGAACAGAGTGAGCGCGGAGGAACGGAACAGCTCCTGCGTGTCGGCGAGCGCCTGTCTGCGCCGCTCCCAGTCGGGATGGCTCTGCCACAGGGAGACGAAGGACCAAAGAGCCGTACCGAGCCTTCCGCGGTCCCGGCTCGCCCTGTCGGTCGCGCCGAGCCAGCCCGCAGGGTCGGCCCCCCACCGGATGGCGTCGGCGTCGGCGTACAGCTCGCGTGTGCGCAGGATGTCGGCGCGGGCCAGGAAGACAAAAGCGATCATGGCCGCTGTGGCCGCCATGTCGCGTGAGGTGGCCACCAGCGACGGGGCAGCGAACACCGCCGACGACAGCGACACGTGCAGGGTCAGCCCTGTCCAGCCCGCGTAGCCCGGAAGGACGGTGAACAGGAAGACGCGCCACAGGGCCACCGTCGCGTAGGTGATGTCGACGTCCCGGTTGCGGATGTGCGCCAGTTCGTGCAGCACCACGGCGCGGAACCGCAGCGGATCGTGGTGCCGGACCGCTACGAGGCCGCCGTGCAGGCAGACGACATGGCGGCGCCACCGTCCGAAGACCACGGCACTCGCAGTGCGTGCCGCGGGGGCTACGACGAAGCGCGGCTGTCGGGTGAGGCCGGCGACGTCGACGAGTTCGCCGAGGACGGCGAGCAACTCGCCGTGCCGGTCGATCGCCTCGACCGGTACGAGCCTGCGGCGGCGTTGCTTCCACCAGGGCAGCGTCCAGTACAGGGCAACGGCGACCAGCACGAGTACCGCCACGGCGGACGGCACCAGCCAGGGGGAGGCGTGCGGGGCGAAACGGTCCAGACATGCTCGGAATGCCTTGTCCGACCTGACCGTGGCCAGGCCAACGCCCAGGAAGTCACCCTGCGGATCGGCTCCGGCGGCCAGGGCGCAGCCCACGGACATGTTGCGGGGATCGGTCAGCGATTGACCGATGGCCGACGCCACGGTGGCGCTGCTGGTCAGGAACAGCACGATGAGCAGGATGAACCGCGGACCGGTACCCGCCCCGAGGAGGCGCTCGTCCACTCGGCCGGAAGGGGATAACGGCGCCGCGTCCGCGCTCATGTGCGGTCTCCTGAGTCCGGTCCGCGCCCGTCTTGGGGCCCAGCGTCAGCCGGGGCGGTGGGGTGCGGGCCCGCGCCGCCGTCCTGGTCCTGTTCGGGGCTGTCGACCTGTTCCTGTTCCGCGGGCAGCACGAGCCGGGCCACGACACGTTCGGCGAGCGCCTCGGCCGCCCCGCGCTCCAGACCGCTCTCCGCAGCCAGCTCAACCACCCGCAGTCGTACGGCTTCGAGCTGCGCCGGTTCCAGTGGAGGCAGCACGCGTGGCGCCGCCGGCCGGCGCCCGATCCGGCGCAGCCACAGCCTCGAACGCCGGCCGGCCGTGGCAACGCCGGCGGAGACGATCTGACGTGCCGCCTCATCCAGGGCCATCCACACCACGGGGGTCACCAGAGCGGCGGCCTCACCCAGTCCGAATCCCAGTGGATCGCGGTCCTGCCCACTCGCAAGACGCCGCAAGGCGGTGTCGTCGTCCACCAGGAGGAGCCCGTCGAGCAAGATCAGCTCATGCGGCGCCAGCTCGTTGACGATCACTCGGACGACATCCCGCACCGGTGTCCCACCAGCCGTTTCCGGTCCCCCGTTCACCACATCCCCCGTCATCCCGTCCATGCGCTAAGTCCCTTCAAGGTACTGCGGGGGGAACATCCGGCACGGCGAATTCCCCTGGCTGTCCGCGTTCTTCACGTAATCCGAACCGGCCTCGACCGCCGGCGCCGGGCACCTGAGGGGTGCCCGGCACCGAACGGTCAGAAGGCTCCCGCGTTCAGTGCCTTCTGGAGTTGGGCGGTGGTGTTGGTGTCCCAGGTCTCCTGCGGGGTGAGGCCGAGGTGCTTGTTGAGGGCGGTGATGGTGTCGGGTCCGGTGACGCCGTCGGCGGTGACCTGCAAGTAGGCTTGCAGGGCCTTGACGGTCAGCGGACCGAACGCGCCGTCGACGTCCAGCCCGGCCCCGCTCTTGCTGTTGAGGATGCGCTGCAGGGCGGCGCAGGTGGCGGGCCCGAACTCGCCGTCCACGGCGAGCAGGCCGGCCGGGGCGACGAGTGCCTTGGGCTTGATGACGCCGGTGTGTCCGGCGAGGGCGGCCTTCATCACGGCGGCGGTGTGCGGGCCGTACTCGCCGTCCACGGTCAGCTTGTGCTTCGTCTGGAAGGTGCGGACCGCCTTGTCGGTGGCGGCGCCGAACTGTCCGTCGACGGTGAGGCCTGCCTTCTGGACGGTGTTGAGGTTCTTCTGCAGGGTCTTGACGGTGTTGCCGGTGGAGCCCTTGCGCAGGATGCCGTCGTGGCTGGGCATGGGGGCCGCACCGTCGTAGGCGGGCCGGCCGTAGCCGACCACGCAGGCGCGGCCGCGGATCCGGCGGCGGAAGGCGTCGGAGGTGTTGCCCTCAAGAGTGGTGATGGTGCCGTTGGAGTGGACTGCCTCCACCAGGCCGACGTGGTCGATGCCGCTGATGGAGCGGCCGCCGGAGAAGTCGAAGAATACGACGTCGCCGGGGCGGATGCCGCCGAGGCCGTAGTGCCAGCGGCCGTGGGACTGGAAGGCGCGGGCGTGGGCGGTGGTCAGGGCGAACTTGCCCATGACGGCGGTGATGTTGTCGGAGTGGGCGGCCTCGTAGCTGATGGACATGTCGCACCAGGGGCCGGAGAAGCCGTACCAGGAGGTGATGTTGTTGTGGTTGGAGCCGGGCGGGTGCTCGGTGGTACCGAGCAGCTTGCGGGCAGCGGCGATCATTCCGTTTGCGGTTCCCATGGCTGGTGTCAGAGCTCCATGTCGTCGGGGAGTGCGTCGAGGTCGGAGGTGACCTCGTGGGCGGGGTCCTGGCTGACGCCGGTCTGGTCAGGGTCGACGTCGAAGACCCCCGCGCCGCCCTCCGGGTAAGGCGGCGTCTGCTCGTTCTCGCTCATGAACGCTTGCTCCTTTCGCTTTCTCGGGCGTCGGCCGCCTGGCCACGCGTTCGCACCGGAGATCAGTCGAGCTCTCCGGCGGCCGGCGATGAGGCTTGGCGACCACCTTGCATCACCGAGTTCAGCGGGCCGGGAATTGAATGGGCAGCCGCCTACACCAACCTGATCAATGACTGAACTGCAGCTCACAAGGGTGAAGTCCGGCTGCTGACCAAAGAAGGCGCCTGTGGTTGCCCTTGCGTCACGGGTGCGCGTAACTTCACGAGCCACAGCGCCGCGTCCACGGGGGAAGCGGGGCAACGGGGGTGTTGTCGATGGCGGGGCGTCCGGAGAGTCCGCTCGACCCGAGCGCCGGGCCAGCACAGCGACTTGCCGCCGAGTTACGTAAACTCCGCGCGCAGAGCGGGAGTCCGACGTACCGGGTGATGGCGCAGCGCGCCGGGCAGGGGGCGAGCACGTTGTCGCAGGCGGCTGCGGGTGAGCGGCTGCCGACGCTGCCGGTCGTGCTGGCCTACGTGCGTGCCTGCGGCGGCGATGAGGCCGAGTGGGAGGCGCGGTGGCGCGAGGCGGCCGCGGAAGCGGCAGCCGAGCCGCGCACCGAGGGCGAGGACGCTGAGCCGCCCTACCGGGGGCTGGCCCGCTTCGAACCCGGAGACGCCAACCTGTTCTTCGGCCGAGATGAACTCACCGACCGCCTGCTCCAGCTCACCTCCTCACGCCGGTTCACCGCGGTGTTCGGCCCGTCGGGCAGCGGCAAATCCTCCTTGCTGCGTGCCGGCCTCATCCCTCGTCTCCGCGACCCGGCCGCGCTGCGCGTACTCACTCCTGGTGAGCATCCCCTGCGCACCCACGAGCAGCGCCTGATACCGAAGGACACCGACGGCGACACCTGGCTGATCGTCGACCAGTTCGAAGAGCTCTACACCCTCTGCCCCGATCCGGCCGAACGCGACGAGTTCATCGACCGCCTCCTGGCCGCCATCGACCCGGCGAGTCGGTTGCGCGTTGTCATCGTCGTACGCGCGGACTTCCTCAGCCGCTGCGCCGAACACTCTGCGCTGACCGCCGCATTGCAGGACGGCACCCTGCTGACTGGTCCGATGAGCCGTGACGAGCTGCGCGAGGCCATCGTCAAACCCGCCCAGGCCGCGGGAATGATCGTGGAACGATCCTTGACCGCGCGCATCCTCGACGAGGTCGAAGGCGAGCCCGGGGCCCTGCCGCTGATGGTAGTTCAGCTCCGCGAAGAAACCGCGACGTCTGCCCATCGCGCCCCCATAAGAGCCGGTGCCTAGGACTCGATCCCTGCAAGTTTCACCGTAACGATGATCACTGCCACTGGAAGGACAATCCAGGCGTGATGGTGACGTACTGGCCGTCGAACTGGACCTGGCCGCCGTGGCCCTTTACCCCTGTGAATTGCCCCCCCGAGGGCTGAGATGGGAGCGCATCCTTTCACGGAATCCCCAGTGCTTCGAGGCGCCGTTGCTGCTGTCGGAACACGGGGCGCGGGAGGACGGGGCGCGGGCGTCCTGAAAAGGCCGGCCGACCTGCGAGGTGACGGCGGGTGTGGGCTCGCGGTGATCCGCAGCCGCGCGGTCAACACATCGACGATGTGGCGCACAGGCTCGCCTTGCTGCGGTGGCGTAAAGATCCGCTCATGGTTCTCGGGCCAACAGAGACAGTAACCGTCGTGATCTGATAAGAAATGCGCACACTTCGGTTAAGAGGGATAGCTCCTGCGCGCCTTGTGACGTGGATGCACCTGTCGGCCCGAGTGACGCTTCGACCACCGTCACGGCCACAGATGTGATGGTGCGTCAGTTTCTAGGAGATTTCTGCATGGCCAAGAAGGTCCACGCCGGGCCGGGACGTCCCGGGCGCGCGGCAGCCAAGACCGGCAGACGGGCCAGGGCGATCACTGCGGCTTCGACCGCTGTACTCGCTCTCATCGCCGTCACCGGGACCGCCACTGGAGCGGTCGCACAAGGGGGAGCGGCCGGATCGGGCGGCCCCAGGCGAATAGGGGCGGCCCCGCGTGTCCCGGTGGGGGCGACGGTGACCGGCGCGACCGCGTCGGGAACCACGCTGCACCTCAGCGTGAACCTGGCTCCGCGTGATCCGCAGTCGCTGGCGGACTTCGTCACCGCGGTGTCCACACCGGGGAACGCCCAGTACCACCATTACCTGGCCAAGGGGCAGTTCGCCGCGGTCTTCGGTCCCACGCGGGCCATCATCGCGGGAGTCTCACAGGCGTTGAAGGCGGCCGGTCTTCACCCCGGCAAGGTCAGCCCGGACGGCCTGTCCATCCCGGTCACCGCCACCGCCGCCCAGGCGTCCCACGCCTTCGACACCGGCTTTCGCGACGTCCGGCTCAAGGACGGCACCACCGACTACCTCAACACCTCGGCTCCCTCGCTGCCCGCGAAGGTGGCGTCCTCGGTGACCGGGATCGTCGGCCTGAGCAGCATCAGCACCGTCAGCAGTCACCACTCCGCGGTACGTCGCGCAAGCAGGCGCAGCTCTGCCACCGCCACCGTCTCCGGACGCGGTTCGCGCACGGTGGCCCCCCACACGTACACCCCGGCACTGTGCGCCGACTTCACCGGCTCGGGCCTGACCGACGGCACCGACTACTACAGCCCCGGCAAGCTGGCCGGCGCCTACGGGATGACCGACTCCGCCACCACCGGTGCGGGGCAGACCGTGGCCGTGTTCGAGCTGGAGAACGTCGACGCCGGCAGCATCGCCGCGTACCAGTCCTGCGTCGGCACCAGCACCTCGGTGTCCACCGTGTACGTCGACACGACGGCAGGGGCCGGCGCGCCGGCCACCGACGGATCGGTCGGCGTGGAGTCGGCGCTCGACATCGAGGACCTGATAGGTCTGGTGCCCGGCGCCGCCGTCATCGACTACCAGGGGCCGGACGCCGTGTCCGCGACCGACCAGAACGTCCTCGACGTCTACCAGCGGATGGTCACCGACGACCAGGCGCAGGTCATCTCCACCAGTTGGGGTGAGTGCGAGGCGGTCGAGAGCAGCGCGACCGCGAGTGCCGAGAACACCGTCTTCGCGGAGGCCGCCGCCCAGGGCCAGAGCGTCGTCGCCGCCTCGGGCGACGACGGCTCCAGCGACTGCTACCGCGCGACCGGCTCCACGGCCAAGGCTGTCGACGACCCCGCGAGCCAGCCCTACGTCACCGGTGTCGGCGGCACCACGATGACCACCTCGGGCAGCACCACCACCCAGACGACGTGGGGCAACGCCTCCGGCGGTACTGGTGGCGGCGTCTCCTCGCGCTGGGCTCCCGTCGTCTACCAGGGCGGTGTCGCCACCACCACCAAGCGTGCCGTTCCGGACGTCGCCGCTCTGGCAGACCCGGCCGACGGGTATCCGATCTACTTCCAGGACGACAGCCAGTCCTCCAGCCCCGTCCCCGGCCTCGTCGGCGGCACCAGCGGTGCGGCCCCGACCTGGGCCGCCGCGATCGTCCAGGCCAACGCCGGCACGGCCTGCCAGGCCAACGGCCGGGTCGGCTTCCTCAACAACGCCCTCTACAAGGCCGCACGGAGCAGCTACCCGACGGACTTCTGGGACGTCACCAGCGGCGACAACTCCGTATACGCGACCGGCTACACGGCGGCGGCCGGCTACGACGAGGTGACCGGTCTGGGCTCGCCCAAGGAGGCCGGTCTGACCACCGCACTGTGCGCGGCCAAGGGCACGGCCGCCACGGGCGCCTCCACCTTCCACCCGCTCAGCAGTCCCAAGCGCCTGTTGGACACCCGCAACGGCACCGGCTGGGGACTCAGTTCCATCCCGACCACGAAGCCTCTGGTCGCGGGCGGCACCGCCCCGGTTAAGATCGAGGGAGCCGGGGGGATCCCGAGCAGCGGCGTGACCGCTGTCGTGCTCAACCTCACGGTCACCGGCACCACCGGCGCGGGTTCGTTGATCGCCTGGGCCGACGGCACCAGCAAGCCGTCGACCAGCAACCTCGACTGGACCGGCGCGAGCCAGACCATCGCCGCCTCGGCGACCGTCAAGGTGGCAGGCGACGGCGTGGTGGACCTCTACACGAGCAGCACCACCCACCTGATCGCCGATGTCCAGGGCTACTACACCAGCGGCACCACCGGCTCGAAGTACACGGCGCTGCCCCCGGCCCGCCTGCTGGACACCCGCTCCAAGGTCGGCATCTCCACCACCACCAAGATCTCCAACGCGGTGATCAGCCTCAAGGTCCGCGGTCACGGTGGCGCACCGACCGGCGCCACCTCCGTGGTGCTCAACCTGACGGCCACCCAGACCGTCGGCGGGGGCTACCTGGAGGCCTACCCCGAAGGCGCCACCCGCCCGACCGCGTCCAACGTCAACTGGTCGGCCACCGGGACCACCATCCCCAACCTGGTGGTCGTGCCGATCGGCAGCGACGGCAACGTCAGCATCTACGTCCACGGCACCAGCCACGTGATCGCCGACGTCTCCGGCTACTTCTCCACCAGCGGCTCGGCTTTCCACACGGTCACCCCGCTGCGCCTGCTGGACACACGTCAGACGACGGCGCTGGGCGCCGGCAAGACCCTGGCCCTGCAGATCTCGGGGCGTGACGCCATCCCGTCCACCGGCGTCAAGGCGGTCGCGCTGACCGTCACCGTCACCGGCACCACGGGCACTGGATACCTCACCGCCTGGGCCGACGGCCACAGCCGCCCGACGGCCTCCAACCTGAACTGGGTGCAGGGCAAGACGATCGCCAACCAGGTCGTCGTGCCCGTCGGCTCCGACGGCAAGGTGGACTTCTACACGAACAGCACCACCAACGTGATCGCCGACGTGGCCGGCTACATCAGCTGACGCCCACCGACGACACGACCGCGATGCCCCGCCGACCATTCCGGACGACGGGGCATCGTTGCACTCAGGGATACGTTGCTCAGAACAGTTCCAGATCCTCGCCGCTGGTGTCCGCGATGACTGGCCGGGGCTGGACGGGGAGGCCGTCCAGTCGGTCGGGACCGGCCGCGGCGGCCACGGCGGGGGCCGTCTCGGCCAGCCAGACACGAAACCGCTCGGCGGCTTCGCGGTAGGGGACTTGCGCCAGGACACGGTGCTCGCCGGAGGGGCAGCAGTCGACGGCGACAGTGAGCAGGCAGGAACGGGGCGTGTTCTGACTGCCCGTCCAGGACACGCGCAGCACACCGCAGGGCGTGCGCCCGCGGGAGGCTCGGTGGGTCGGGCGCAGCGATCGGCAGGCTATCTGGGCGGTCCACGCGGCGAGGTGCGGCAGGGGCAGGGTGGTGCGTGCGCGGCAGCCGGGGCAGCGGTGCCAGTGGCGGAGCCAGTCGTCGGTGTCGGTGTGGAAGAGGCGTGTGTAGCGGTTCGCCACGCGGATGTCGTTGCTGTACAGGTGGTCGGGGCGTTCCTGTGTGTTGCAGGACTGGCAGACAGGGGCGCGGACGTAGCCGTGTTCGTGGCAGTGGTCGAGCACGGTGGCGGGCGCGGTGCGGCAGACGGCGCACGCCCACCCGGCGACCCTGCGGGAGGTACCGGGCTTCCTGCTGAGCACCGAGTACAGCTGGCCCTCCAGCTCTTTGTCGTACGGGCGCAGTGAGGCGGTAGGGCCTTCGGGGCTCGTCGGCTGCCGACCGTCCGCGTCTCGGGCCTGCCGGGGGTGGGAGGGCGGCCCGGTGGTGACTCTGCTTGCCTGGCCGCTCCGCGCGGCCTGCACCCACTGCGTTTCGGCGTGCTCGGCCGCGTCCAGCAGTCTGACCACGGCGCGCGGCAGCCACCACGTCCGCTGTGTCCCGTCGCGGGTCTGTTCCACGAGTATCTGTCGCCAGTCGATCCCCGCCAGGTGGTACGGCCGGTCGACTTCACGTCGTGCTGCCCGCTGGGGGCCGCCCAGTTCCCGCAGTTCCCCCGTGATGCGCCGGCGCCAACGCATCGGCGTTTCCCCGTTGTCCTCCTGTCTCGGCGCCCCACGAAACGGACCGATGCGGACCAGGTCCTGCCGATCCATCCCCACCGCGTTCAGTAACGCGGCCGCCCGGCGCACCTCACCCTCCGGAACACTCCACTGACCGCCGCTCACCCTCACCGTCGCCACCACATGGTCGCCGAGCAGGACGTACCCCACCCGGGCACGGGCAGGAGAGCAGGTGAACGCCCCGGAAGCCGTCGGTACAGCGCTGTCGGCCGTCAGATTGACCCACAGAGCGTCCGCGGCACCCAGGGTGATCAGGCCGTCCGTGCGACCGGGCATGACACGCTCTGACATACCGACAGGCTAACGGCCTGCAACGAGCCCACGGGTCTCCAAACGCCTCGGTCGGCGCGGGCCACTGACATTCCTGTCGGCCGCAGCTTTGGTGGCTTGGCTGCCTGCTCCCGACAACGCGGCGCACTTCTCAACCATGCGCGGACGGGCGCGGACGCGGGAACAACTGCAGGCTGGCTTCGGCGTCAGTGCCGCGACGGTTTACTCCGCATCCGCAGCACCACTGCCCTCCTCGCGTCCTTCGTCCCTGATCAGGTCCCGTCACTCACCGGCGGATCGATGCACAGAAACCGCACAGTCTGCGACTGGACGCATGCGTTGAGTGAGATTCCATGCGGACTTACGGCTATCGCTTCTTCCCGGGCGGCTCGAATTCCGGGTGCATGGGCCGTAGTTCGGCCGTGGCCAAACGACAAGCAGGCCCCTGACTTGCGTTTCCACAGGTCAGGGGCCTGTCATACAAGGGTGAGTGACGGGACTCGAACCCGCGACATCCTGGACCACAACCAGGTGCTCTACCAGCTGAGCTACACCCACCACGACCGGCGGTGATTCTGTGGTTTCTCCGACCGGCCGAGAAAAAGTGTACAGGGTCCGAAGGGGTGCTCGCGCACGGCTTTCCGGGGGCCCCTTCAGGGGCCTCCTGGACGCCTATTCCGCAGGCAGGACGTGCTTGGCCGCGATCGCCTTCGCGGTGTCCGAGTCCGGGCCGGGCTGCGGTACGAAGATGGCCTCGCGGTAGTAGCGCAGTTCGGCGATCGACTCGCGGATGTCGGCGAGGGCGCGGTGGTTGCCGTTCTTCTCCGGGCTGTTGAAGTACGCCCGCGGATACCAGCGCCGGGCCAGCTCCTTGACGCTGGACACGTCGACGATCCGGTAGTGGAGGTATCCCTCCAGGGCCGGCATGTCCCGGGACAGGAAGCCGCGGTCGGTGCCGACGGAGTTGCCGCACAGCGGGGCCCTGCTCGGTTCCTTCACGTGTTCCCGTACATAGGCCAGGACCCGCTCCTCGGCCTCGGCGAGCGTCGTGCCGCCGGCCAGCTCGTCGAGCAGGCCTGACGTGGTGTGCATCTGCCGCACCACCTCCGGCATCGTCTCCAGTGCCTTGGCCGGCGGACGGATGACGATGTCCACGCCCTCGCCGAGCACGTTCAGCTCGGAGTCGGTGACCAGTACGGCCACCTCGATGAGCGCGTCGTCGGACAGCGAGAGGCCGGTCATCTCGCAGTCGATCCACACCATGCGATCGTTCATGCGACCACCCTAAAGCTGACGTCAGCTTTTGTGGCCCCCGCGGTCGGCGCCGAGGCTTCCCGGGCCGGGAAGGCATGGCCGCGGCCCACCCGAGCGGGTCGGGTGGGCCGGTGGGACGTCAGCTGCCGGTGCGCGGGCCCGGCAGGCTGGGCGACAGGCCTACCGCCGCTGTCCTGCGGGTCTGCATCGGCAGTACCCCCTCGGGGTACTGGATCAGCGGGCCCGTCGGTGGCAGCGGTGCCGGTTCCGGGGTGTCGGGGCGGTCGGACTGCGGCCGGCGTGCCCGGTAGGCCGCCCGGTACGCCGCCGGGGACGAACCCAGCTGGCGCCGGAAGTGGCCGCGCAGGGCGACGGGGGAGCGGAAGCCGCAGCGGCCCGCCACCTCGTCCACCGAGTAGTCCGACGTCTCCAGCAGGCGCTGCGCCTGGAGCACCCGTTGCGTGATCAGCCACTGCAGCGGGGCGCTACCGGTCAGCGAGCGGAAGCGGCGGTCGAAGGTCCGGCGGCTCATGTACGCGCGTGCCGCCAGTGTCTCCACGTCGAACTGCTCGTGGAGGTGCTCCAGCGCCCAGGCGACGACCTCGGCGAGCGGGTCGGCGCCGATCTCCTCTGGTAAAGATCGATCGAGGTAGCGCTCCTGACCGCCGGAGCGGCGGGGCGGGACCACCAGGCGCCGGGCGAGCGCACCGGCCGCCTCGTTGCCGTGGTCCGTCCGCACGATGTGGAGACAGAGGTCGATTCCGGCCGCCGTACCGGCGGACGTCAGGACGTCGCCGTCGTCCACGAACAGTTCGCGTGGGTCGACGTGCACCGACGGATAGCGCTTGGCCAGCGTCGGCGCGTACATCCAGTGGGTGGTGGCCGGGCGGCCGTCCAACAGTCCGGCGGCGGCCAGTACGAACGCGCCGGTGCACAGCCCGACTATGCGGGCCCCTTCCTCATGGGCGCGGCGCAGCGCGTCCAGGGCTTCTTCGGGCGGTGGCGCGGTGATCGAACGCCAGGCCGGTACGACGACCGTGCCGGCGCGTGAGATCGCCTCCAGGCCATGCGGCGCGGTGAGTTCCAGGCCCCCTGTGGTCCGCAGCGGGCCTTCCTCACCACCGCACACCAGCAGTCGGTAGCGCGGCACTCCGGCGTCCTGGCGGTCTATCCCGAACACCGACAGTGGTATGGAACTCTCGAAGATGGGGCCGCCGCTGAACAGCAGCACCGCGACGATCTCCTTGCGGCGTCGCCCGGAGAGTTTCCGGGCCGCGGCTTCCGGCGCGGCAGTGGAGTCGTGGCTCATCCTGCTAAGCCCCCCTCGGTGGTCGCGGCTCCTCGGTTGTGTCGCTCCTGCACGTTTCCCCTCGGTCCTGCACGAGTCCCCCGCCGTAAGACGTCAAGATCGAATCTACTGGTTTCCGCGGTCTCGCGGTGACCAGTTCGACACGCCGTAGATTGTCGACATGACAACTTGGCGTGAAGCATTCGATCACGAAGCGTTGCACTCACGGGCCGTGCAGGGAAGTACGCCTCGTGGCAGTGGCCAAACCGCGTAGGGTGTGGAGGGTCCCCTGGACCCTTTCCGTGCAGGTGGAACGGGGGTTGGGGGGTGGTCGGGGCCCCTCTTGCGCAGGGTCGGGAAGTTGGCTGAAAAGAAGCGTTCCCGTGCGCGGAAACCGGTCAGTCGACCGGTGTAGTGCCCCTAGTGTGACGTCCGCCTCCCCGGCCTGCTCCGCGGGGTGCCCGGTGCGGGGTCCGGTGCGGCGCTGCGTGGCGTGTTCCGTGGCGTGTCCCCTGTGCCCTCCCGCGCTCCGAGCGGCGCAGCAGGTACCGGCATACGGCGGTCACGGCGGCCAGCCCGAGGGCGGTGCCGGCGGTGCCGGCCAGCGAGGTGCCGTACCAGAGGAGCACCACGGGGACGAGGACGCAGGAGAACGCGGCCCAGCGGACGACGTCACCCGTGGTGTCCTGGGCGGGGCGCGGGCGGGGTTTCGCGCGCGGTCCGGACATGTGTGTCTCCCTGGCTGGTGCTCCTGCCGGCTCCCTGGTGGTACCTCTCCGGGGTTCAACGCGTGTTCGAGCGGTCGGTCACCGTGCGTGGGTCCAGCGCCTGTCCGAATCCTGTGCAAACCGCCTGTACGGGGCAGCAACCATTGCGTTACGGGCGCGGCTCGTGCATGCTCCCTGGAACCCCTAACCGACTCCGGGGACGGTCCCCTACGGAGAGTGCGCGGGATCTGGGCTGAGGAGGCGTGCCGCCGTACCCTTGGGGGTATGGGGTTGGGAAGATGTTTCCCGGACACAGCTCCGCCGCACACTGTCGTCCCTCCCACAAAGGATCACAACGCCGAGACAGCCATGGCCGGTCACGAATTCTTCGATCCAGCGGACCGCAAGCGGCCGGTCGCCGACCCCACGGCGGCCGATGCGCTGGCGGCGGAAGAGCCACGCCCTTCCTGCGACCCCGCCTTCAAACACGGAGTGGTCGTCGGCTTCGACGGCTCCACCTCCAGTGAGCGCGCCCTCGCCTACGCGATCGGGATGGCACATCGCTCCCGCGCGGGGCTGATCATCGTCCATGTCGCCAACCGACTGCCGACCACCGTGTGGGCCGGCTGCGAGCCACCCGTCTTCGTCGACGTGCCCGACCACCGTACCGAGGTGCTCGGTCTCGAACTCGCCTGCGCCGACTACCTGGCCGAGGTGCCCTGGATCCTCGTCGAGCGCGGCGGTGACATCTGCCACGAACTCGAAGAGGTGGGGCAGGAGTACGAGGCCGACGCGATCGTCGTGGGCTCGACCCACGGGATCGTCGGGCGGATCTTCGGCTCCGTCGCGGGCAGACTCGCCAAGCGGGCCAAGCGGCCCGTCGTTGTCATTCCGTAACTCCGCCTTCTCCCAGGTGAGATGCGCCGTGGGAACGGTCCGGCTCCCTTTGTGCCGTGCGTAAATCTACTCGCGCGTAGAGGTGTTTGTGCCCTTGTGAAGGGCATATATCGGTCACCGCGCGCAACTGCACAAGCATGAAGGGAGCCCGCCGTGGACAATGACGTCTCTGCGGGAAGCGGAACCACTACCGTGGCCGGCCGACTCGCCCTGGGGATCACCCTGTTGGCGTTCGGCCTCGGCACCACCGGCGTGATCGACGGCGTCACCACGTCCGACGCCGTGTCAGTCGCCCACTACGTGGGCGGAGTCGCCCTCTTCCTCGTCGGCCTGCTGGCCTTCCGTGACCGTGACACCGTGAACGGCACGGGCTATGTGGCCCTCGGCGCCCTCTGGTTCACCTGGGCCGTCTCGTCCGGCGGCAACGCCTCGGCCAACGCGGCCGGGCTCTTCCTGGTCCTCTTCGCCCTGGTGGCACTGTCGTTGACCCTCGCGGGCGGCGACACGCTCGGACAGGCCATGCACGGGCTGCTGTTCCTGTCGATGCTGCTGCTCGCTGTCGCGAACTTCGCCGACAGCTCCTCGCTGGTCAAGGTGGGCGGCTGGGTCGCCGCGGCGGCGGGGGCGGTGGCCTGGTACGCCGCGACGGCCGCGCTCGCGCACTGGCCCACGGTCCTTCCCAGGCGGGCTGCCGGTCGGGGGGTGACGGCCCACGGCTGATATGGCAGCCGACGCCGGGGAGTTGGGCGTCCCCGGCGACATATGGAGCGGACCCCTTGGTGGCCGGTGGCCCACCTAGGGGTCCGTTCCCCTTTTTGCGCCTGAACCGGCGCCGCTCTCGCGGACCTGGTTGCTCGCCGTGGGGGTTACCCAATTGTCGCTACGGCCGTCGGGGCGAGAAAAACCTATTCAACCGTCACCGACTTCGCCAGGTTCCTCGGCTTGTCGATGTCCCTGCCCAGGGCCTTTGCCGTGTGGTACGCGAGGAGTTGGAGGGGGATGCCCATCAGGATGGGGTCGAGTTCGTCCTCGTTCTTCGGGACGACGATCGTGCGGTCCGCCTTCTCCTGGTGCTGGTGGGCCACCGCGAGGATCTTGCCGCTGCGGGCCTTGATCTCCTCCAGGGCCGCGCGGTTCTTCTCCAGGAGGTCGTCGTCGGGGACGATCGCCACCGTGGGGAGCGCCGGCTCGATCAGGGCCAGCGGGCCGTGCTTCAGCTCGGACGCCGGATAGGCCTCCGCGTGGATGTAGGAGACCTCCTTGAGCTTCAGGGAGGCCTCGCGGGCCACCGGGTAGCCCCGGACGCGGCCGATGAAGAGCATCGAGCGGGCGTCGGCGTACTCCTTCGCCAGCTTCTCGATCTCCGCCTCCTGGTCGAGGATCTCGGCGATCTGGGCGGGCAGCCTGCGCAGGCCGTCGATGACCCGCTTGCCGTCGCGGACCGAGAGGTCCCGGATGCGGCCCAGGTGCAGGGCGAGGAGTGCGAAGGCGACCGTGGTGTTGGTGAAGCACTTCGTCGAGACGACGCAGACCTCCGGCCCGGCGTGCACGTACATGCCGCCGTCCGCCTCGCGGGCGATCGCCGAGCCGACCACGTTCACCACGCCCAGCACCCGCGCGCCCTTGCGCTTCAGCTCCTGGACGGCGGCGAGGACGTCGTACGTCTCACCGGACTGGGAGACCGCGATGTAGAGGGTGTCGGGGTCGACGACCGGGTTGCGGTAGCGGAACTCGGAGGCGGGCTCGGCGTCCGCGGGGATACGGGCCAGCTCCTCGATCATCTGGGCGCCGATCATGCCCGCGTGGTACGAGGTGCCGCAGCCGAGGATCTTCACGCGGCGCACGGCACGCGCGTCGCGGGCGTCCAGGTTGAGGCCGCCGAGGTGCACGGTGGAGAAGCGGTCGTCGATCCGGCCGCGCAGCACGCGGTCGACCGCGTCGGGCTGCTCGAAGATCTCCTTGTGCATGTAGGTGTCGTGGCCGCCCATGTCGTATGACTCGGCCTCCCACTCCACGGTGGTCGGCTCGGCCGTCGTCCGGGTGCCCTCGGTGGTGTAGGTCCGGAAGTCGTCGGCCTTGAGGGTGGCCATCTCGCCGTCGTCCAGAGTCACTATCTGGCGGGTGTGGGTGACCAGGGCCGCGATGTCGGAGGCGACGAACATCTCCTTGTCGCCGATGCCGAGGACGACCGGGGAGCCGTTCCTGGCCACCACGATGCGCTCGGGGAAGTCGGCGTGCATCACCGCGATGCCGTAGGTGCCCTCGATCAGGCGCAGGGCCTGGCGGACCTTCTCCTCCAGGGTCTCCGCCTGGGAGCGGGCGACGAGGTGGACGAGGACCTCGGTGTCGGTCTCGGAGAGGAACTCGACGCCGTCCGCCTCCAGCTTGCGGCGGAGGTCGGAGGCGTTGTCGATGATGCCGTTGTGGACGACGGCGACCTTCTGGTCGGCCGACATGTGCGGGTGGGCGTTCACGTCGGAGGGGGCGCCGTGGGTGGCCCAGCGGGTGTGGGCGATACCGGTGGTGCCCTTGAAGCGCGCCGGTACCTTGGCCTCCAGGTCCCGGACCCGGCCCTTGGCCTTGACCATCTTCAGGCCCGCCGCCTTCGGCGAGGTGACGACGATGCCCGCCGAGTCGTAGCCGCGGTATTCCAGCCGCTGTAGCCCCTCGAGGAGAAGGGGAGCCACATCACGCTTACCGATGTATCCGACAATTCCGCACATATATAGGTGTTCCGTATTCCTAGCCGTAGACCATGCGGCGCAGTTGCCGGAGGGTGAGCTCCGGCGGGGCGACCGCCCTGTACTTCAGATCCGCCTCGATCCGTTCGAAGATCTCCGCGTTCACCAGGCCTTCCGCCTGCAGTTCGCGGTGGCGGCGCCGGACGTAGTCCCCGGCAGTCTCGTCGAAGTAGGCGAGCACGTCCTGTATCACCCGCAGCGCCTCGCCCCGGCTCAGGAGCGTGGACCGCGTCAGATGATCAACCAGTTCGTCGTGCACCCGTAGATCCTGGAGTACGGGACAGCGGTTACGCAAGAATCCTGCCCGATTCCGGGCAACGGCCTGTTGAATCTCTTATATGGGGTTCTGTTCGTAGCCTGTCCATCCTGTGTCTTGCGCCACGTTGCTTGTGAAGTCGATGTTCAGACGCCATGGACATTCCTCGTATGGGAGTACCCGAACAGCTGGCCGAGCGTATGAGCCTGGCCGAGCAGCACGAGTACCTCCGCGCCAAGTTCTCCCGGCGCTCGGTGATCAGAGGCGGCGCCGTCACGGTCGGCGCTGTCACGGGCGGCTCCTTCGTGCTGGGCGGCACCGCGCAGGCCGCCGTTCCCACCCGGTCGTCCGCCCCGGCCACCGAGTACGTCGACGGCGCCTTCGTGGCGCCGTTCGGTCGTCACCTCGCCTACGGTAACGACGCCAGCACGGAGATGACGATCTCCTGGCAGGTTCCGGTCGCGGTGAAGAAGCCGTTCGTCCGGATCGGCACCCACGCCTCGCACCTCTCGGTCAGGATCCCGGCCGAGATCCGCTCCCTCTACACCCCGGCAGGGGTCGGCGCGAGCGGCGACCACACCCAGTACTACGTGCACGCCAAGCTGGCCAACCTCAAGCCGGGCCGCACCTACTTCTACGGCGTCGGCCACGACGGCTTCGACCCGGCCGCCACGCAGTTCGCGGGCACCATAGGCACCTTCACCACCGCGCCCTCGCACAAGGAGCCGTTCACCTTCACGGCCTTCGGCGACCAGGGCGTCAGCTACCACGCCCTGGCCAACGACAGCCTGATCCTCGGCCAGAACCCGAGCTTCCACCTGCACGCCGGTGACATCGCCTACGGCGACCCGGCCGGCCAGGGCAAGGCCTCGGACACGGTCTTCGACTCCCGCACCTGGGACCAGTTCCTGGCCCAGACCGAGTCGGTCGCCAAGTCGGTGCCGTGGATGGTGTCGTACGGCAACCACGACATGGAGGCCTGGTACTCGCCGAACGGCTACGGCGGCGAGGAGGCCCGCTTCACCCTGCCCGACAACGGGCCGGACAAGAAGAACCTGCCGGGCGTCTACTCCTTCGTCCACGGCAACACGGCGATCATCTCGCTGGACCCGAACGACGTCTCCTTCGAGATCCCGGCGAACCTGGGCATCTCGGGCGGCACGCAGACCACGTGGTTCGAGGGGCAGCTGAGGAAGTTCCGCGCCTCGAAGGACATCGACTTCATCGTCGTGTTCTTCCACCACTGCGCCTACTGCACCTCCACGGCGCACGCCTCGGAGGGGGGCGTGCGACAGGAGTGGGTGCCGTTGTTCGAGAAGTACACGGTGGACCTGGTCATCAACGGCCACAACCACCAGTACGAGCGCACCGACGTCATCAAGGGCAACCAGGTCGTCAAGAAGCTCCCGATCGGCGAGACGGCCTACTCCGAGACCGAGGGTGTCGTCTACGTCACCGCGGGCGCGGCCGGCCGCAGCCTCTACGCGTTCACCGCGCCGGACTCCTACGAGGGCCACCTGAACGAGGTCGACTCCGTCGCCTCCTTCATCAACACAAAGGACGGCAAGGTCAACGAGACCGTCACCTGGTCCCGGGTGCGCTACCTCAACTACTCGTTCCTGCGCGTGGACGTCGAGCCCGCGCCGCGCGGCCAGTACGCCAAGCTGAAGGTGTCGGGCATCGCCGAGACCGGCGACCGCATCGACCACTTCACGGTGGCCCGCAAGGCCAAGTAAGGGCCTACGCCCGGAAGGCAGGGCGTAAGGCACCCGCAGGCGGTCCTCACATGCGTTTGAGGACCGCCTGTTTGGCCATCGCGAACTCCTCGTCCGTGAGCACACCCTCGCGATGCAGCTCACCCAGTTCGCGCAGGCGCCGCAGCAGCGCGTCATGATCGGCCTCGGGCTCCTCCACCGCCGGGGGCGCAGGCGGTACGGCCGTCGACGGATGCGGCAGCCGCGCCTGCACCGCCGCCGCGACCAGCGCCATCAGCGGATCCCGCTTGAACCCCCACAGCTCCACCGCGTTGGGGTCGTACTTGGCCCGTACCCTGGCCGGCGCGCCGCGCACCCGGAACCGCAGATGGCCGTTCTCCAGCCCGGCGGAGGGCTGCCACTCCACGGCCAGGATGTCCGCCAGGGCCAGCGTGCGGGGACCGGCGGCGGCCTTCGTGTCCTCCGTCTTCCAGTTCCACTCCAGCCGCACCCGCTCCCCGTCGAAGCCGGCCGTGCCGTCCCCGGCGGAGACCGACAACGGCAGCCGCGGACCCGGCAGCAGATACCCGTTCACCGGCGTGTTCGGAACCTGCTCCAGCAGCAGCGCGTCACGCACCTCGTCCGTGAAGTACTCGGCGACGCCGTACCGGTCCGGCTCCACGGCCAGCTGATACGGGTCGTGGGTCTCGGCGAGACGGCCACCGGTGGCGTGCAGCAGCGGATCGGCGCCGTCCCGCAGCCGCAGCCTCAGCCGCCCCGACCTAGGGCCCTGCTCGAACGAGATCCCCGCCAGCGCACCCAGCGGGACGTCCAGTTCACCCAGCGTCCGGCGCAGCACACTGACGTTCTTGTCCCGGCCGGGGGTCAGCCGCAGGGCGTCTCCGCCGAAGGCCCAGATGCCGTCCTTCTGGATGATTTCCGCCATGCGAGGATTGTTCCACCGGGAGTATCGCCGGGTGGTCTCGACCAATCCCGCCCCGTGGTGCATCCTCGGCCGAGGCCCCTGCACCGAGTTCCTCGAAGGGAGCGCACGTGAGACGGCACCACAGAACGACTCCCCGGACTTCCCGCACCTCCCGTACTCCCCGCATGGCCCGCGTCCTCGGGTCCCTGCTGCTGGTCGCGGCGGCCGGTACCTTCACGGTCGGCGCGACCCCGGCGACACCGACGCCCGCGCCGGCCCCGCTGGACCGGGTCGTCCCGGCGCCCGCCTCGGTCAAGGCGGGCGGAGTGCCGTACCGCATCACCCGCGGCACCGCCATCCGGGTCGACGGCTCCCGGGAGGCCCGCCGGGTCGCCGAGTACCTCGCGGACCTGCTGCGCCCGTCGACCGGCTACCGGCTGCCCCTGGCCACCCATGGCGGCTCGGGCATCCAACTCCGTCTGGCAAAAGGCCCGTTCGGCGCCGAGGGCTACCGCCTCGACAGTGGCCGCGACGGCGTCACCCTCACCGCCGCCGAACCCGCCGGCCTCTTCCACGGCGTCCAGACCCTGCGCCAGCTGCTCCCGGCGGCCGTCGAGAAGGACACCGCGCAGCCCGGCCCCTGGCTGGTCGCGGGCGGCACCATCACCGACCGCCCCCGCTACGCCTACCGGGGTGCGATGCTCGACGTCTCCCGGCACTTCTTCACCGTGGCCCAGGTCGAGCGCTACATCGACGAGTTGGCCCTCTACAAGATCGACGAGCTGCATCTGCACCTCAGCGACGACCAGGGCTGGCGCATCGCCATCGACTCCTGGCCACGCCTGGCGGCCTACGGCGGCTCCACCCAGGTCGGCGGCGGCAAGGGCGGCCACTACACCAAGGCCGACTACCGGGAGATCGTCCGCTACGCCGCCTCCCGCTATCTCGAAGTCGTCCCCGAGATCGACATGCCCGGGCACACCAACGCGGCCCTCGCCTCCTACGCCGACCTGAACTGCGACGGCACCGCACCGCCGCTGTACACCGGCACGGAGGTCGGCTTCAGCTCGCTGTGCGCGTCGAAGCAGGTGACGTACGACTTCGCGGACGACGTCATCCGCGAACTGGCCGCCCTCACCCCGGGCCGCTATCTCCACATCGGCGGCGACGAGGCACACTCCACCAGCCACGAGGACTATGTGGCCTTCATGGACCGGGTGCAGCCGATCGTCGCCGAGTACGGCAAGACGGTGATCGGCTGGCACCAGCTGACCGGCGCGCACCCGGCGCCCGGGGCCATCGCCCAGTACTGGGGGCTGGACGACACCAGTGCGGACGAGAAGGCCCAGGTGGTCAAGGCCGCCCAGCACGGCACCGGGCTGATCCTCTCGCCCGCCGACCGGGTCTACCTCGACATGAAATACGCCGAGGACACCCCGCTCGGCCAGGACTGGGCCGGTCTGGTCGAGGTGAAGCGGTCGTACGACTGGGATCCGGGCAACTACCTTCCTGGAGTGCCTGGTTCGGCCGTCCGGGGCGTCGAGGCGCCGCTGTGGACCGAGACCATCGTGACCAACGCCGACATCGACTACATGGCCTTCCCGCGGCTGCCCGGGGTGGCGGAGCTGGGCTGGTCGCCGGCCGCGAGCCACGACTGGGACGCCTACAGGGTGCGGCTCGCCGCGCAGGCGCCCCGCTGGGACGCTCTCGGAATCGACTGCTACCGCTCTTCGCAGGTGCCCTGGCCTGCGAAGTAAGCTGAAGAACAAGCGGGACCAGGAAGACCGGCGGGCTCCCCCGAGGACCGTACTCGGGGGAGCCCGTCTGCCTGGATCAGAACCCCGCGACGGGATTTTTCAGGGTTCCGACCAGCTGGAGGGCGCCCGACGGGTCCGCCAGGTCCACCATCTGCCTGTTGTCGCGCAGCTGGAGCCGGTTGAGGCAGGACAGCGCGAACTCGGGCGCGAACATGTCGTACTGCGCGAACCTGTCGGCGAGTTCGGGCGCCGACTCCTGGTACTCACGGGTGACCTCGGCGACCGTCCGCCAGAAGTCGTCCTCCTCCAGGACCCCTTCGGCCGCGAGGTTCGCCGCGAGGAAGCGGAAGAAGCAGTCGAAGACATCCGTGAAGACGGAGAGGAGTTTCTTGTCCTCGGGGACCTCGACGCGCAGCCGCTCGACCGTCGGCGGCAGCACCGCGTCCGGGTCCATGACCGCGATCTCCTCGGCGATGTCCTTGTAGACCGCCCGCTGGACCACGCCGTCCTTCAGGACCAGGATGACATTCTCGCCGTGCGGCATGAACACCAGGTCGTAGGCGTAGAAGCTGTGCAGGAGCGGGGTGAAGTAGGCCTTCAGATAGGCCCGCAGCCAGTCCTTCGGGGTCAGTCCGCTCCGCTCGATCAGCGCGGCCGCGAAGGACGCGCCCTCGTGGTCCACATGGAGCAGGGAGGCCATCGTCGCGAGCGACTCGCCCTCCTGGAGGGACGGCACCGGGCTCTCCCGCCAGAGCGCGGCCAGCATCTTCCGGTACGGCGAGTAGCGGTCGGTCGCCTGCTCGTACTCCAGGTGCCGGTAGCCCACGGCCGCCCGCTCCCGGATGATCGACAGTCCGGTGGACCTGAGCACCGGGTCGTTGTCGATGAGCTGGGCCAGCCAGTCGTTGATCGCCGGGGTGGCCTCCATGTAGGCGGCCGAAAGGCCGCGCATGAAGCCCATGTTGAGGACCGACAGGGCGGTCTTCACGTAGTGCTTCTCGGGGTGGCTGCTGTTGAAGAAGGTCCGGATGGACTGCTGGGCCAGGTACTCGTCGTCGCCCTCGCCCAGGCACACCAGGTGACCGCGCGCGATCTCGGCGGCGAAGGTGACGGTGAGCTTGTTCCACCACTGCCAGGGGTGGACCGGGATGAAGAGGTAGTCGGCGGGATCCAGGCCCCGGTCGCGCAGGACACCGTGGAAGCGCTCGACGGTCTCCTCGCCCAGCTCGTCGCGTACGAAGGACTCGTACTCGATGCCGACCCCCGCGGTGAACGCGGCGCGCGAGGTGTGGGCCGCCAGCCAGACCAGCCGGACCGGGCTCGCGGTCTCGGGGGCGTACGACAGGTACTCGTGGATGCCGAAGCCGAGCCGGCCGTTGTTGGCGACGAAGCAGGGGTGGCCCTCGGTCATCCCGGTCTCGATCGCCTGGAAACCGGCCCGCGCCAGCTCGGCGGCCGGTATCTGCGGCTTGGTGAGCTTGTAGCAGGTGCCGGAGAGGGTGGAGGAGATCTCCTCCAGATAGACCGGCAGGATCTCGTCGCCAAGGCCCAGGGACTTCTTCAGCTCGATGAAGAAGTCGAGTGCGGCGAGGGGGAGTTCGACCCCGTCGCGGGCCCGGCTGATGGAGTCGGCGTCCACCTGCCAGTGGTCCAGGGCGCGACGGACGGCGGTGAAGCGGTAGCGGGTGAGCCCGTCGTCGCTGCGGACGACGTAACCGGTCCCCTCCTCCTCCGGGGTGATCAGGCGCTCGTGGGCGAACTCCGCCAGCGCCTTGCGTATCAGGAGCCGGTTGGCCTTCTCCCAGCGCTCCGACGAGAGATGGGCGACCGTGTCCGCGAGGGTCATACGGACACCGCCTTCTCGAACTGCTCCCGGGTGCAGAAGCTCAGCAACGCCTTCTTCTCCGGCTTCTGCACCTCGCGTACGGGCACGAACCCGACGGCCTCGTTCAGCGCGTGCACGGCCGTGTTGCGCACATCCGGCTCGACGACGATCCGCCGGGTCGCGGGGTCCTCGAAGAGGTGGGCCACCACGGCCGTGATGACCGCCTTGGTGAAGCCGTGTACGGGCGTGTCGGTGGCCGGGGCCAGGAAGTGCATCCCGACGTCCCCCGGCTCGGGCTCGTACAGCCCGGCCAGCTCGCGGTGGGCGGGGTCGTACCGCTCCATCAGGAAGGCGGGCTCACCGTCCTCGCCGAGCCCCAGCAGCGCGTGGTGGTGCTCGTCGGCGGCGATCTCCATGTACGCCCGCTCGACGTCCTCCAGTTTCGCGTCCTGCATCATCCAGTAGGCCGCCTTGGGGTGCGTCACCCAGCGGTGCAGGAGCTCGGCGTCCTTGAGGGGGTCGAGGGGGCGGAAGGTGAACGTCGTGGTCATCGTGCTCATATCGCGAACTCCTGGAAGGCGATGGTCTTCTCCACCGGGTAGTACTCGGAACCGAGCAGCTCGCGGATGATGTACGCGTTCCGGTAGGGGCCCATGCCCAGGTCGGGGCTGGTGATGCTGTGGGTGTGGACGCTGGCGTTCTGCAGGAACACACCCCGGCCGGTGACGTCGACGGCGTAGTTGCGGGCCACGTCGAAGTTGCCGTGGGTGTCGTAGCGCAGTCGGTCCCGTACGGGCTTGAGGAACTCGGGCTCGGCGTACCTGTAGCCGGTGGCCAGGACCAGACCCTGGGTCTCGATCTCGTAGTCCTTGCCCTGCTCCTCCTGGCGGAGGGAGAGGGTGTAGGTGCCGTTGTCGTAGGCGGACGCGTTCAGCGAGGAGTTGGTGAGCAGCCGGGTGGGGACCGGCCCGCCGAGGCTCTTCTGGTAGAGCAGGTCGAAGATCTCGTTGATCAGGTCGCCGTCGATCCCCTTGAACAGGCCCTTCTGCTCGGCGGTGAGCCGGTAGCGGGTCTGCTCGGGCAGGGCGTGGTAGTAGTCGATGTACTCGGGGCTGGTCATCTCCAGCGTGAGCTTGGTGTATTCGAGGGGGAAGAAGCGCGGGGAGCGGGTCACCCAGTTCAGCCGGTAGCCGTGGACGTCGATCTCGCCGAGCAGGTCGTGGTAGATCTCGGCGGCGGACTGGCCGCTGCCGACCAGCGTGATCGACTCCTTCGACTGGAGCACCTCGCGGTGGCGCAGGTACTGCGAGGTGTGGATGAAGTCGCCGCCCAGGCCCTGGCAGGCCTCCGGGATGTGCGGCGGGGTGCCGGTGCCGA
Source organism: Streptomyces sp. NPDC096040 (assembly GCF_040303265.1). Taxonomy (NCBI): domain Bacteria; kingdom Bacillati; phylum Actinomycetota; class Actinomycetes; order Kitasatosporales; family Streptomycetaceae; genus Streptomyces; species Streptomyces sp. NPDC096040. The sequence continues at coordinate 306,154 of NZ_JBEOTA010000007.1, read as the reverse complement.
GGACCAGACGGCGGGCGCGGTAGGTGTCACCGGCGGCCGTGGAGACGACGTACAGGCCGTCGTCGTACCGGACGTCGGTCACGGTCGTGCCGAAGCGGACGTTGGTCAGTTTGTTCGCGGCCCAGCGGCAGTAGTCGTCGTACTCGACCCGCAGCGGATAGAAGTTCTCGCGGATGTAGAACGAGTACAGCCGGCCCTTCTCCTTCAGGTAGTTGAGGAAGGAGTACGGCGAGGTGGGGTCCGCCAGGGTGACCAGGTCCGACATGAACGGGGTCTGGAGGTGGGCGCCGTCGAGGAACATCCCCGCGTGCCACTCGAAGTCGGGCTTCGAGTCCAGGAAGACACCGTCCAGTTCGGCGATCGGCTCGGTCAGACAGGCGAGGCCGAGGTTGAAGGGACCGAGCCCGATACCCACGAAGTCATGGGCTTTCGACGTGCTTTCAGGACGCGCGGTCAAGGGACTCTCCTCCCAGGTACTGCTCGGCGTGGCCGGCGATCAGGTCGAGGACGGCGGCGATGTCGGCCGTCGTGGTCCCGGGATTGAGCAGGGTGAACTTGAGGTGGTGGCGGCCGCCGACCTTGGTGCCCGCGACCACGGCGTCGCCGGAGGCGAACAGGGCCTTACGGGCGTACAGGTTGGCGCGGTCGATCTCGGTCGGGTCGGTGACGGCCGCCGGGATGTAACGGAAGACGAGGGTGGACAGGGTCGGCTCGACGACCACGTCGAAGCGCGGGTCGGCGGCGAGCAGCTTCCAGCCCTCCGCCGCCAGGTCGCAGACCTCGTCGAAGAGTTCGCCGATGCCGTCGGCGCCCATGGTGCGCAGGGTCATCCACAGCTTGAGGGCGTCGAAGCGGCGGGTGGTCTGCAGGGACTTGTCGACCTGGTTGGGGATGCGCTCGGTGACCATCCGGCGCGGGTTGAGGTACTCCGCGTGGTAGGTGGCGTGGCGCAGGGTGGAAGCGTCCCGGACCAGCAGGGCGGACGAACTCACCGGCTGGAAGAAGGACTTGTGGTAGTCGACGGTGACCGAGTCCGCGCGCTCGATGCCGGCGATCCGGTCCCGGTGCTTCAGGGAGGCGAGCAGACCGCAGCCGTAGGCCGCGTCCACGTGCATCCAGACGCCGTACTGCTCGCACAGCTCGGCGATCTCCGGCAGCGGGTCGATGGAGCCGAAGTCGGTGGTGCCGGCGGTGGCGACGACCGCCATGGGGATGAGGCCGTCACGACGGCAGCGCTCCAGCTCATGGGCGAGGGCGACGGTGTGCATCCGCTTGTCCTGGCCGACGGGGACGGAGACCACCGCGTCCTGGCCGAGGCCGAGCAGTTTCGCCGACTTCCTCACGCTGAAGTGGCTGACCTCGGAGGCGAGGATCCGCAGTTCGGCCAGACTGTCGGTCTTCGCCTCCTCGCGGGCCAGCAGCAGCGCCTGGAGGTTGGACTGGGTGCCGCCCGAGGTGAACACACCGTCGGCGGCCTCGCCGAGGCCGATACGGGCGGTCGTCCAGTCGATCAGTTTCCGCTCGATGAGGGTGCCGCCGGCCGACTGGTCCCAGGTGTCCAGGGAGGAGTTGACCGCGGTGAGCACCGCCTCGCCGAGCACCGCCGGGATGACCACCGGGCAGTTGAGGTGGGCGAGGTAGCGGGGGTGGTGGAAGTAGACGGCGTCCCGGAGGTAGACATCCTCCAGCTCGTCCAGGACCGCGGTGGTGTCGTGCAGCGGCTGGTCGAGGTCGATGCCGTCGATGAGCGGGGAGAGGGCGTCGACGGTGACACCCGTGAACGGCCGGTCGGTGGTGGCGAGTTTGGCCGCCACCCGCTCTACTCCTTCGGTCACGGAGCGGCGGTAGTGCTCCGCGGTGAGGTCATTGAGCAGGTGCGAGCGCATAGGGGGGTCCTCCGGGGACGATCCGGGCGGGGGAGGGGAGTGGAACTCTCGGAAACTTAGGTTAGCCTAACCTGAGTAACGCGTGGAAACGCTGCCCGTCCATGACAGCCGTCACTTCGGCCGCGCAACTACTCGCCTGCGGCCCGGAGCTGCTCCTCCGTCAGGCCCCGCCGCCAGTAGCCGACGAAGGTGACGCGGCGCCGGTCCACCCCGCGCTCCCCGACGAAGTGCCGGCGCAGCTCCTTCACCCGCCCGGACTCACCGGCGACCCAGACGTACGGGCGTTCCGCGGGCGGGAGTTGGGCGTGGCGAAGCGTTTCCATGGACGTGCCGCCCACTGCCCACTCGATCTCCGCGTCGGCGAGGGTCACCACGTCCTGGACGTCCCCGGCGTGCGGCACCTCCAGCCAGGCGCGGACCCGGGTGCCTGCGGGGAGGGATTCGAGGATGGCGGTCGCCGCGGGTACGGCGGTCTCGTCGCCCCAGATCAGCACGAGATCGGTGTCCTCGGGCGGCCGGAAGCGGATCGCCCGGTTGTCGGCGACCGCCGGGCCGAGCAGGACCACCCGGTCCCCGGCGGCGGCCCGCGACGCCCAGCGGGACGCGGGCCCGGCGGGGGTGGCTGCGTCCGGCCCGACGCCGTGCAGCGCGAAGTCGATGTCGACCTCGTCCGGGTCGCGGCGCAGTTCCCGGAGCGTGTACGAGCGCATCACGGCCCGTACGTCGTCCGGGAGTTCACGCCAGCCCTGCCACCAGCTGTCGCCCAGCTCGATGGGCACGGCGGGCTCGGTGTGCCCCTCGGCGGGGATGAACAAGGACAGGGACTGATCGCGTCCGTGGGAGTGGAAGTGCTCCAGATCGGCGCCGCCGAAGGTGACCCGGACCAGAGACGGACCGAGCCGCCTCGTCCGTACGACCTGGAGGGAGAAGAAACGGAACGGGGCGGCTACGGCCGTCGTCATATGAGCTCCTGACACTCAGGAAGTCGTGTGGACGTGCTGGGTCTGCCTGGGGGTCAGCTGACCTTCTTCGCCGTCTCCAGCGCCTTGGCGAGGTTCTCCACCATCGCGACGCACTTGTCGTAGGAGAAGATCGGCTCGGGGGAACGGGCGATGACCTGGCCGGCCTTGACCGCGGGGAGCTTCTTCCAGGTGGCCTCGGTGATGTCGGCCGGCTGGATGGCCGCCGAACGGTCGTCCATCATGATCACGTCGGCCTTGTACTTGTCGACGTTCTCCCAGCTCAGATCCTCGTACCAGCCGCCGCTCGCCTTCAGCACGGACGCCGACGGCTCGACGAAGTTCACCCCGAGGGCCTTGAAGTACTCCAGGTCCACCGAGAGGTTGGTGCCGGAGACGTAGAACAGGTCCTGGGCGGCCGAGCCGGCCACCACCTTGATGTCGGGGTGTGCCTTGGCGGCGGCGCGCAGCCGGGAGGACGCCTCCTCGAAGCGCTTCTTGGCGTCCGTGACCTTGCTCGCCGTCATGTCCGCGCCGAGCGACTCGGCGAGGGCCCAGACGCGCTGGAGCGGGACGGTCAACTGGCGGTCGTAGGCGGAGATGCCGACGCTCGGGGCCAGTTCGGCGATCTTGTCCTTGGACTCGTCCGGGACGTACCAGAGGGTGCCGGCGCCGTCGAACATCGTGGTGATGAGGACCTCGGGGGCGAGGGCCGCGTACTTCTCGACGTTGAACTGGCCCCAGGTGTTGCCGAGGACGGTCACCTTGCTGATGTCCATGTCGCCGGCCTGGACATCTGCCTTGCCGTCCTTGGTCTTCGTCGGACCGAACACGCCCTTGACGTCGATGCCGTAGTCGTACAGCGCGGCGGCGACGCCGGTGAACGCGACGATGTTCGTCGGGACCTTGTCCAGCTTCACGGTCGTGCCGCGGTCGTCCTTGAAGGTCCAGGGACCGGACTTGGCGGCCGTCGTCCCCTTGTCGGAGGCCCCACCGCTTTTCGCGTCGTCGTCCCCGCAGGCGGCGAGCACGGCACCGAGGCCGAGGGCGCCACCGGCGGCGAGGATGCCGCGGCGGGTGAGGCGGGCTGCTCTGACGTTGGACATAGGTGTGGCTGCTTTCGGACGTGCGGAAACACCGCCGGACAAGTCGTGGATTAGGTTAGCCTAACCTCACGAGCTGTCCAGTGCCCGGAGCGCATGCAGAGGGCGTTCAGCGGGTACCTCGGGTGGTCAGGAGGTCGCCACCATGACGGACGCCGCACACGCCACCGCCGTACCCGACTGGGTGCTGGAGTTCATGAAGGCCATCGACACCCTGGAGTTCGGGGACGGTTTCGCACCGCTCACCGAGGACACCGAGATGTACTTCGGCACCGCGCACCTCCACGGTGCCGAAGCCATCAAGGAGTTCTTCGTCAAGATCGACGGACCGCTGGACATCGCCCACGAGGTCCTGGAGTTCTGGACCGCGGGCGACGGTGTCCGACTGCTGCGCGGCGAGGCGACCATGGCGAAGAAGAGCGAACCGGACCAGGTGGTCCGTGCTCCCTTCATGCACATCTTCTACCTCGACCGCGAGGACCCGGTGCGCATCCGCACGCTCCGCATCACCGCGGGCCCGCTCCAGACCGACGCGGTGCTGTGATCCGGCCCGGGCCGCCTCAGCCCACCAGCCCCAGCTCCCGCGCGATCAGCATCCGCTGGACCTCGCTCGTGCCCTCGCCGATCTCCAGGATCTTGGAGTCGCGCCACATGCGGGCCACCGGGTACTCGTTCATGAAGCCGTAGCCGCCGTGGACCTGGGTGGCGTCGCGGGCGTTGTCCACGGCGATGGTGGAGGAGTACAGCTTGGCGAGGGCCGCCTCCTTCTTGAAGGGGTCCCCGGCGACCAGTCGCGACGCCGCGTCCCGCCAGGCCAGCCGGGCCGTGTGGGCCTTCATCTCCATGTCGGCGATCTTGAACTGGATGGCCTGGTTGGCGCCGATCGGGCGGCCGAAGGCGTGGCGTTCCTTCGCGTAGCGCACCGACTCGTCGACGCAGCCCTGGGCCAGTCCGGTGGCGAGGGCCGCGATGGCGATCCGGCCCTCGTCCAGGATGCGCAGGAACTGGGCGTAGCCGCGGCCCTCCTCGCCGAGGAGGTTGGCGGACGGGACCCGGACGTCGGCGAAGGACAGCTCACGCGTGTCCGAGGCGTTCCAGCCGACCTTCGAGTAGGGCGCGGCGACCGTGAAGCCCGGCGTGCCCGAGGGGACGATGATCGAGGAGATCAGCGGCTTGCCGTCGGGCTTGCGGCCGGTCACGGCGGTGACGGTCACCAGACCCGTGATGTCCGTGCCCGAGTTGGTGATGAAGCACTTGGTGCCGTTGATCACCCATTCGTCGGTGGCGGGGTCCAGCCGGGCCGTCGTACGGGTCGCGCCCGCGTCGCTGCCCCCGTCGGGTTCCGTCAGTCCGAAGGCGCCCAGGATCTCGCCCGCGCACAGGCGGGGCAGCCACTCCCGCTTCTGCTCCTCCGTGCCGAAGAGATGCAGCGGCATCGCGCCCAGCGAGACCCCGGCCTCCAGGGTGATCGCCACCGACGAGTCGACCCGGGCCAGTTCCTCCAGGGCGATACCGAGCGCGAGATAGTCGCCGCCCATCCCGCCGTACTCCTCGGGGAACGGCAGTCCGAACAGGCCCATGCGGCCCATCTCGCGGACGATCTCGTACGGGAACTCGTGCCGTTCGTAGAAGTCGCCGATCTTCGGCGCCACGACGTCGTGCGCGAACTCCTCCACCGTGCGGCGGAGTTCTTCCAGTTCGGGGGAGAGGCGGTGGTCCATGGTCGTCACTCCTGGTGGGAGAGGGCGCGGACGGTACGGGACGGGCTGGGTCGGCCCAGTTGTTCGGCCATCCACACGCTGGTGGCGGTGAGTTTGCCGAGGTCGACTCCGGTCTCGATGCCGAGGCCCTGGAGCATCCAGACCAGGTCCTCGGTGGCGAGGTTGCCGGTGGCGGACTTGGCGTACGGGCAGCCGCCGAGCCCGCCGGCGGACGCGTCGACCGTCGTCACGCCGTGTTCCAGGGCCGCGTAGGTGTTGGCGAGCGCCTGGCCGTAGGTGTCGTGGAAGTGCACGCCGATGACGTTCGTCGGCACGCCTTCCTCGTTCAGCAAAGAGAGCAGTTCGAGGACATGACCGGGGGTGGCCACGCCGATCGTGTCGCCGAGGCTCAGCTCGTCGCAGCCCATGTCCCGCAGCGCCCTGCAGACGCGGACCACCTGGTGGAGCGGGACGGCGCCCTCCCAGGGGTCGCCGAAGCACATCGACACATAACCGCGGACGTGCGCGTCGGCGTCCTTCGCCTGGCGCACCACCGGGTCGAAGACCGCGAGGGACTCGTCCACCGTGCGGTTGAGATTGGCCTTGGCGAAGGACTCGGTGGCGCTGGCGAAGACGGCGACCCGGCGGGCGCCGAGAGCGAGCGCCCGGTCCAGGCCGCGCTGGTTGGGCACGAGGACCGGAAGCTCGGCCCCGAGATCGGTGACGAGGGGGAACAGCTGCTCCGCGTCGGCCAGTTGGGGCACCCACTTGGGGTGGACGAAGCTGGTCGCCTCGATCGTCCTCAGTCCCGCGTCGGCCAGGCGGTGGATGAACTCGGCCTTGACCTCGGTCGGCACGGTCGACTTCTCGTTCTGCAACCCGTCGCGCGCGCCGACCTCGTGGATGCGTACCCGCGCGGGCAGATCCGTCGCCGGTACGACCATGGGAAGCGGCATGGGGAGCGTCATTTCTCCTCCTCGTGCGGGGCGATCACGGCCAGCACCTGGTCCATGGCGACCGTGGCGCCCGGTTTCACATCGAGCTCGGCGACCGTGCCGGCGTGCGGGGCGGAGATGACGTGCTCCATCTTCATCGCCTCCACCACCAGCAGGCTCTGCCCGGCGGTGACCTCGTCGCCGACGGCGACCTTCACCACCGTCACCGTGCCGGGCATGGGCGCGGTGAGGGAGTCGGCACCGGCGTGGGCGGTGCGGTTGAGGGACGCGGCGACCGGGTCGTGGTCGCGCACCTGCCAGGCGTCGCCGTCGCGGCCGATCCAGTCGGCGGCGCGGTGGAAGGTGTGGCGGACTCCGTCCAGGGTGACCGACACGCGGTCCACCGTGACCGAGTGGGTGCCGCGCGGGACGTACTCCACCGGCTCCTGCACCCGGAGGTGGAAACCGACCGGCTTGGGCCTGCCGCCGAGCCGCCAGCCGCTCGGCACGGAGAACGGATCCGTCCAGCCCACACCGGCGACGGGCTTCAGCGCCTCCAGGCGTACGGCCGCCGCCGCCTCGTACACCTCGTCCGGTACGTCGGTGGAGACCAGCTCGTCCACCACCCGCTCCACCAGCCCGGTGTCCAACTCACCCGCCACCACCGCCGGATGGCCGAGCAGCCGGCGCAGGAACCCGGCGTTGGTCTGCACGCCCAGCGTGACCGTCTCCGCGAGGGCCCCGCGCAGCTTCCGGAGCGCGGTCTCCCGGTCCGGGCCGTAGGCGATCACCTTGGACAGCATCGGGTCGTAGCGGCTGCCGACCTCGGTGCCCTCGCTGAGACCGGAGTCGGTGCGGATGCCGTCGCCATCAGGCTCCCGCAGAAGGACTACCGTGCCGCCGGTGGGCAGGAAGCCGCGCGCGGGGTCTTCGGCGCAGATCCGGGCCTCCACCGCGTGCCCGGTCAGCCGTACGTCCTGCTGCCCGAAGGACAACGGCTCGCCGGCCGCCACCCGCAGCTGCCACTCCACCAGATCGAGGCCGGTGACGAGTTCGGTCACCGGGTGCTCCACCTGGAGGCGGGTGTTCATCTCCATGAAGTAGTACGACGAAGGGTCACCGCCCGGCACGATGAACTCCACCGTCCCCGCGCCCCGGTACCCGCACGAGCGCGCCGCCTGCACCGCCGCCTCGCCCATCGCGGCCCGCGTCCCCTCGCCCAGCAGGACCGACGGCGCCTCCTCGATCACCTTCTGGTGCCGGCGCTGCAACGAGCACTCGCGCTCGCCCAGATGCACCACGTTCCCGTGCCCGTCGGCCAGCACCTGGATCTCGATGTGCCGGGGCCGGTCGACCCACCGCTCGACGAGCAGGGTGTCGTCGCCGAAGGAGGCGCGGGCCTCGCGGCGGGCGGCGGCGATCTCCTCGTCCAGCAGGGTCAGATCCCGCACCAGCCGCATGCCCTTGCCACCCCCGCCGGCCGAGGGCTTCAGCAGCACAGGTGCGCCCAACGCGCGGGCGGCCTCCGCGAGTTCGGGATCACGACCACCCGGCACCACCGGGACACCGGCCGCGCTCACCGTCTCCTTCGCGCGGATCTTGTCGCCCATCAGCGCGATCGCGTCCGCGGGCGGGCCGATGAAGACCAGCCCCGCCTCCTCGCAGGCACGCGCGAACCCGGCGTTCTCGGCGAGGAAGCCGTACCCGGGGTGGACCGCCTGGGCACCGCTCGCGGCGGCCGCCGCCAGCAGCCGCTGCGCCGACAGATAGCTCTCGCCCGCCGGCGCCGGACCGAGCCGTACCGCCGTGTCGGCCTCCCGGACGTGCCGTGCGTCCGCGTCGGCGTCGGAGTACACCGCCACCGAGCGCACGCCCAGAGACCGCAGCGTACGGATGACCCGGACGGCGATCTCGCCCCGGTTGGCCACGAGTACGGTGTCGAACACGAGTCCCCTCCTCACATCCGGAAGACGCCGAACTGGGGGTCGCCCAGCGGCGCGTTGCCACAGGCCGTCAGAGCGAGGCCCAGCACCTGGCGGGTTTCCAGGGGGTCGATGACCCCGTCGTCCCAGAGCCGGGCGGTCGCGTAGTAGGCGTTCCCCTGGTGTTCGTACTGCGCGCGGACGGGCGCCTTGAAGGCCTCTTCGTCCTCGGCCGGCCAGGACTCCCCGCGCGCCTCCAGCTGGTCCCGCTTCACCGTCGCGAGGACCGACGCGGCCTGCTCGCCGCCCATCACCGAGATCTTGGCGTTCGGCCACATCCACAGGAAGCGGGGGGAGTAGGCCCGGCCGCACATGGAGTAGTTCCCGGCGCCGTACGATCCGCCGACGACGACGGTCAGCTTCGGGACCCGGGTGCACGCCACCGCCGTCACCATCTTCGCGCCGTGCTTGGCGATGCCGCCGGCCTCGTAGTCCCTGCCCACCATGAAGCCGGAGATGTTCTGCAGGAACACCAGCGGGATCCCGCGCTGGTCGCACAGCTCGATGAAGTGGGCGCCCTTCTGGGCGGACTCGGAGAAGAGGATGCCGTTGTTGCCGACGATCCCGACGGGATGGCCGTGGATCCGGGCGAAGCCGGTGACCAGGGTCTGCCCGAACTCGCTCTTGAACTCGGCGAAACGGGAGCCGTCCGTGATCCGGGCGATGATCTCGCGGACGTCGTAGGGAGTGCGGGAGTCGACGGGGACGGCGCCGTACAGGCCGTAGGGGTCGACCTTCGGCTCGACCACCGGGGCGACCTCCCAGGGCAGGTCGCGGCGGGCGGGGAGGGTGGCGACGATGTTCCGCACGATCCGCAGGGCGTGCGCGTCGTCCTCGGCGAGGTGGTCGGTGACGCCGGAGACGCGGGAGTGGACCTCGCCGCCGCCCAGCTCCTCCGCCGTGACCACCTCACCGGTGGCCGCCTTCACCAGCGGCGGGCCACCGAGGAAGATCGTCCCCTGGTTGCGGACGATCACCGCCTCGTCGCTCATCGCCGGTACATAGGCGCCACCGGCGGTGCACGAGCCGAGGACGGCCGCGATCTGCGGGATCCCCGCTCCCGACATCCGGGCCTGGTTGTAGAAGATCCGCCCGAAGTGGTCGCGGTCCGGGAAGACCTCGTCCTGCATGGGGAGGAAGGCGCCGCCGGAGTCCACGAGGTAGAGGCAGGGGAGCCGGTTGTCGAGAGCCACCTCCTGCGCCCGCAGGTGCTTCTTCACGGTCATCGGGTAGTACGTGCCGCCCTTGACCGTGGCGTCATTGGCGACGACCACGCACTCGCGTCCGCTGACCCGTCCGATCCCGGCGATCACGCCGGCCGCCGGGGCCGCCCCGTCGTACATCCCCTCGGCGGCCAGCGGGGCCAGCTCCAGGAACGGCGACCCGGGGTCGAGCAGCGCGTCCACCCGGTCCCTGGGCAGCAGCTTTCCGCGCGCGGTGTGCCGGGCGCGGGCCTTCTCGCCGCCGCCGAGCGCGGCCGCGGCGAGCTTGGTGCGCAGCTCCTCGACGAGGACGCGGTGCGCGTCCTCGTTGGCCCGAAAGGCCTCCGAGGCGGGGTCTGCCGCGCTCGTCAGCTCCGGTGCCTGGTCCATGCCGCGATCCCCTCACCTTGTTAATGAGCGTTAACGCATTTCCCTCAGGTTAACGACCGCTAACCGCCCTGTCTAGAATTGCCTTCATGGTCACGAGAACCGACGCCCCGACCCGTCGCGAGCAGATCCTCAAGGAGGCTGCCCGGCTGTTCGCCGAGCGCGGCTTCCACGGTGTCGGCGTGGACGAGATAGGCGCCGCGGTCGGCATCAGCGGGCCCGGTCTCTACCGGCACTTCGCGGGCAAGGACGCGATGCTCGCGGAGCTGCTTGTCGGAATCAGCGGGCAGCTCCTGACGGGCGCGAAGCGCCGCCTGGCGGAGGCCGACGGGGACAGGGTGCCCTCGGCGGTCCTGGACTCCCTCATCGAGGGCCATATCGACTTCGCCCTCGACGACCGCCCACTGATCACCCTGCACGACAGGGAGCTGGACCGCTTGCGCGAGAGCGACCGCAAGCTGGTACGACAGCTGCAGCGGCAGTACGTCGAACTGTGGGTGGAGGTCCTGCGCGAGGTCTACCCCACCCTGCCGGAACCCGCTGCCCGCTCGGCCGTCCACTCGGTCTTCGGCCTCCTCAACTCGACCCCGCACCTGGGCCGGCCGGGCTCCCTGCCGGGGCGGGGGGCGACGGCGGTGCTGCTGCACCGGATGGCACGGGGTGCGTTCGAGGCGGCGGCGGACGGCGGCTGAGCCGAGGCGCGGGGCGGTGTCGGACCGTGTCGCTACGCTGCGGCCATGGGCATGGACTACGTGAAGATGCGTGCGATCGCCGAGGAGCTCGACGCCTTCGCGGAGCGGCTCGAAGGGGCCTGGAGCGTCGAGATCGGGCCGTCCGGTCCGGTACTGGATCCGTGCAAGGGCCGCTGCATCCGCAAGGACCCGTATATCTACGGGGACTCGGTACCGTTCGGCCCCTGGACGGTGGAGACCTCCGCCTTCCGCCGCTACGGCAAGGCCGGTGACTGACCCCCGGCCCACCCGTGCCGTACCGGTGGGCAAGGTCACCCTGGACGCCTGAACGTACTCGCCGGTACCTTAGAATCTGAGCAAGCGCTTAGACATACCGAAGCCGGTGGAGGTGGCGGCCGTGCGCCGTACGTTGTTCAACGAGGATCACGAGGCGTTCCGGGAGACCCTCCGCGCCTTCATCGAAGCCGAGGTCGTACCCGTGTACGACGAGTGGTTCGCGGCCGGCCAGGCGCCCCGCGACTTCTACTACAAGCTCGCCGAGCTGGGCGTCTTCGGTATCCGTGTCGACGAGGAGTACGGCGGCGCCGGCATCGACTCCTACAAGTTCGAGGCCGTCCTGTACGAGGAGACCGCCCGCGCCGGCGTCTCCTTCGGCGGTTCCGGCGTCCACGTGCTGCTCGGCCTGCCCTACATAAAGCTGCTCGCCACCGAGGAGCAGAAGAAGCGCTACCTGCCGAAGTTCGTCTCCGGCGAGGAGATGTGGGCCATCGCGATGACCGAGCCGGGCACCGGCTCCGACCTCGCGGGCATGAAGACCACCGCCAAGCTCAGCGAGGACGGCACGCACTACGTCCTCAACGGCGCCAAGACCTTCATCACCGGTGGCGTCCACGCCGACCGCATGATCGTCTGCGCCCGCACCTCCGCGCCCACCAAGGAGGACCGCCGTCACGGCATCTCCCTGTTCGTGGTGGACACCAAGGCCGAGGGCTACTCGGTGGGCCGCAAGCTCGACAAGCTGGGCCTGAAGACCTCCGACACCGCCGAGCTCGCGTTCGTCGACGTCAAGGTGCCGGTCGAGGACCTCCTCGGCGAGGAGAACAAGGGCTTCTACTACCTCGGCCACAACCTCGCCTCCGAGCGCTGGGGCATCGCCTTCGGCGCCTACGCGCAGGCCAAGGCCGCCGTCCGGTTCGCCAAGGAGTACGTGCAGCAGCGCGTCGTCTTCGGCCAGCCCGTCGCCGCCTTCCAGAACACCAAGTTCGAGCTGGCCGCCTGCCAGGCCGAGGTGGACGCGGCCGAGGCCGTCGTCGACCGCGCCACGGAGGCCCTCGACGCCGGTGAGCTGACCCCGGCCGAGGCCGCCAGCGCCAAGCTGTTCACCACCGAGGTCGCCCACCGTGTGATCGACCGCTGCCTCCAGCTGCACGGCGGCTACGGCTTCATGAACGAGTACCCGATCGCCCGCCTGTACGCGGACAACCGCGTCAACCGCATCTACGGCGGTACCAGCGAGATCATGAAGACGATCATCGCGAAGGACATGGGTCTGTAAGGTCCACGTAATTACCGGACAGTAGAAAAGGTGCCATGAACGAGGCACTGAATGATCTCCTCGATCTGCTCGACCTGGAGCAGATCGAGGAGAACATCTTCCGCGGCCAGTCCCGGTCCGCCGTCGTCCCGCGTGTGTTCGGCGGGCAGGTCGCGGCCCAGGCGCTGGTCGCCGCCGGGCGCACGGTCCCGGCGGACCGGCACGCCCACTCGCTGCACGCGTACTTCCTGCGCGCCGGCGACCCGGGCGCGCCCATCGTCTACAACGTCGAGCGGATCCGCGACGGCCGCTCCTTCACCACCCGGCGCGCGGTCGCCGTCCAGCACGGCAGGCCGATCTTCGCGCTCTCGGCGTCCTTCCAAACGTACGAGGACGGCCTCGACCACCAGACCCCGATGCCGCCCGCGCCCGACCCGGAGACCCTGCCCACCTCGGCGCAGCGGCTGCGCGGCTACGACCATCTGCCGCCCGCCGTCGTGGAGAAGTTCCTGGAGGCCCGCGAGGCGATCGACCTGCGCTACGTCGAAGAGCCGCCGTACGGGAAGTTCGGCGAGCCGCGTGAGCCGCACAGCCAGGTGTGGTTCCGGACCGACGGCAAGCTCGACGACGACCCGCTGCTGCACGTCGTCCTCGCGACCTACGTCTCCGACATGACCCTGCTCGACTCCGTCCTGCTCGCGCACGGCCGCGGCGGCTGGGCCGTCGGGGACGTGGTGGGGGCCTCGCTGGACCACGCCATGTGGTTCCACCGGCCGTTCCGCGCCGACGAGTGGCTGCTCTACGACCAGGAGTCCCCGTCGGCGTACGGGGGCCGCGGGCTCGGCCAGGCGCGGATCTACACCCAGGACGGTTCACTGGCCATTTCCGTGATCCAGGAGGGTGTCGTCCGCGTCCCCCGGTAGAACTGGGGCATGTCCCAAGCCGAACAGAGTGGCGGCGAGAGCACCGTCACGGTGATCGTCGCCGCCGTCGCCAACCTCGGGATCGCCCTCGCCAAGGTGGTCGCCGGGGTGATCAGCGGGTCCAGCGCGATGCTCTCCGAGGCGGCGCACTCGGTCGCCGACACCATCACCGAGCTGCTGCTGCTCACCGCGCTCAAACGCAGCGAGAAACCCGCCGACGAGGAACACCCGCTCGGCTACGGCCCCGAGCGGTACATCTGGGCCATGCTGGCCGCCGTCGCCACCTTCGTCGGCGGCGCGGTCTTCTCCTTCTACGACGGCGTCCACACCCTGGCCGCGGGCGAGGAGCTCGGCGACCCGCTGGTGTCGTACATCGTCCTCGCGGTCGCCTTCGTCCTCGAGGGGTTCTCCCTGCGCACGGGGCTCAAGCAGGTGTACGGGGAGGCGGCCCGGTCCCGGGTGCCGTTCATGCGGTATCTGCGGCGCACCCCCGACACCGCCGTGAAGGCCGTGGTGATGGAGGACTCGGCCGCGCTCGTCGGCCTGGTGCTCGCCGCGGGCGGTCTGCTCGGCGGGCAGCTCACCGGCTCCGGCGTCTGGGACGGCCTCGCCTCCCTGCTCATCGGCCTGCTCCTGCTGTACGTCGCCTGGGTGCTGGGCCGGTCGAACGCCGAGTTCCTCATCGGGCGGCCGCTGCCGAGGCCCGTGCGGGAGCGGATCCGGGCGGAACTGCTGAAGTCCGAGCACATGGTGGCCGTACTGGAGCTGACCACTCTGGTGCAGGGCCCGCAGGAGGCGCTGGTCGCCGCCAAGGTGGACTTCCGGGACGTGTCGACGGCGGCCGAGGTCGAGTGGGCCTGCGAACGGGCCGAGCAGCGGCTGCGGGCCGCGTTCCCCATGATCGGCCGTGTCTACCTGGATCCCACCCCGGGGCCCGGGACCTCGGTCGATCACGGTCGGTGAACACTCGAAGTGCCGGGCGACCTGTCCGAGATTAAGCTCTATGAGTGAAATGCCGCACAGTGCATGTGCCGCATAGCGGACGTGCCGCGTAGCGGACGTAAGTCCGGCAGAAAGGTATTTCCCATGCGAGTACAGCGCGCGAGGCGCATCGCCGCGATGTCCGCCGCCGGCCTGCTGCTGGCCGGTGGGGCCGCGATCGGCGCCGCGGGTACCGCCTCGGCGGCCCCCGCCTCCCACCAGAACGTGGTCGCCGGCGGTTACGGCTGCAACTCCCGGTTCGGCGGGTTCTACAACAACTGCCGTTACGGCGGCTACGGGTACTACCCCGTCGCGGTCGTCCCCGTCGTGGTCGTCCCCGCATACGGCTACGGCTACGGCTACGGCGGCTTCGGGTTCGGCGGGTTCTGAGCCACCGACCAGGCGCAGACAGACCAGGGATTCAGGATCTAGGACCAGGCCACGAGGTGCGGTTCCCCTCCCCGGGGGGCCGCACCTCGCCCGGTCCGGCCCGGGTTACGCCAGTCCCGCTTCCGCCAGCAGGTACGCGGTCATCGGGTCGTAGTACCGCGGGCTGAGCACATGGTCGTCGAGCGGTACGGCCACCTGGAGGGTGCCCTCCGCCTCGGCGAGGAACAGCGCCGGGTCGTTGCAGTCGGCGTATCCGACGGAGTCCAGGCCCACCTGCGCCGCGTACCCGGCCCAGCCGTGGTCGGCGACGACCAGGTCGGGCAGCGGACGTTCCTCGCGCTCGAGCCCGTCCAGGATGGCCTTCATCGGGTCACCGGAGTGGGTGTGCCACAGCGTCGCCCCGTGCTCGAGGACGGCCACGTCGGCGAACTGCATGACGTATCCCTCGTCCGTCTGCAGCAAGTCCGGGATGACCACGATCTCGCAGCCGGCGGTGCGCAGCGCGGCCGCCGTCGCCCGGTGCACATCCAGCAGGCCGCCCGGGTGCCCGGTCGCGAACAGCACCCGCTGCCGGCCCTCGGCCGCCTTGCGCAGCCGTGCCGCCAGCCGGTTCAGGCCGTCCACGGTCAGCTCGGGGTCGATGGTGTCCTGGCCGTACCGGTACTCGGGGTCGTCGTTCACCCCGACCCGCTCGGCCATCACGGCCAGCACGTCCTGCTCGTCGGTCCAGCGGTCGCCGAGTTCAAGTCCCAGCCACCAGTTGCGCTCGCCGTTGGCCAGCTTGCGGTAGTGGAGCAGGTTGTTCTCGCGGGGCGTGGCGACATCGCCCGCGATACGGGTCTTCACAAGGTGCTCGACGAGCTCGGCGCGGCTGGGTGTCCCGGGTATCGGCATGCCCTCCATTGTGAGGCAGGGCGCTGTGCGATTCCCCTGCGTGTCGCCCGCTGGGACGTGGGTCACTCAGTCCTGTCCGAGCGCGAACCACAGCTCCATCCGGACGTCCGGGTCGTCGAGTTCGGCATCGAGCAGTGCCGCGCAGCGGGCGATGCGCTGTCGCACGGTGTTGCGGTGGACGGACAGCGCCACCGCCGTACGGTCCCAACTGCCGTGCAGGGAGAGCCAGGTGCGCAGGGTCCCGGCGAGGGCGGGCTGTGCGGCGAGGGGTGCGAGGAGGGCGCGGGCGTGCGCTCGCGCCTTGTCCCTGGGAACCAGGTCGTCGAGGCCGGGGCGGGCGCCGTGCCGGGCCAGCGGGGCGCGCATCGCGCGGGCGCGGGCCAGGGCGCGGCCGGCCTGGGTGTCGGCGGCGGCCCACTCGGACGGCTCGACGGCCGCGCTCACCCCGAGCGTCCAGCCAGGCTGCGGCTCCGGTTCCCGGGCCGCGGGGACGAGGAGCCGTACGACGTCGGGCCCCAGGTCGAGCAGCGCGGACCCGAGGGCCGCGCCGAGTGCGGAGGCGGCGACCGCTTCCGGTGCCCCCGGCGCCTCCGGCCGTGCGTGTACGACCAGCCAGCGGCCCTCGCCCAGGAGCGGCGCCACCTCCGACGGGCGCGCGCCCAGCAGCAGGCGTACCAGCGCGGAGGAGCGGGCCGCGCCCGCCGTGCTCTGCTGCTCGCCGGTGAGCAGGGTCAGCAGGACCGCCGCCACCGAGGCGATCGTGTGGTCGCCGGGTTCGCGGCCCGGGGCGGCGACACCGAGGACGAAGCCCTGCCCGGTGCCGAGGGCGTAGGCGGCGAGGTGGGTGCCGGCGGTGGCATGGGTGGCGGAGGTGGGTGTTCCGGGGCCCGACGGCCGTACGACCTCGGCCAGCTCGGCCAGGGACGCGCGTACCGGCTCCTCGGTCGTGCGGCCCGCCGATGCGATCTCCGTGCCCTCCGGACCGTACAGCGCCGCCCGGCCGCCGAGCCGGATCGCCAGCTGGCGCAGCACCGAGGGGACCGGGTCGGGGCGGGCGGCGGCGGCCGCGAGGCTCTGCTGGGCCTCCGTGACCCGGCGCAGCTCGGCGAGGCGGGCCTGCGCCATCAGCTGCCACACCGCACGGGCGACGGCGGAGAAGGTGGTCTGCGGCGGCACCTCGACGAGCGGGAGGTCGTACGCCTCGCAGGCCGCGACCAGGGCGCGCGGCACCGTGTCGTGCACCGGAGCCACCCCGAAGCCGAGGGCGGCGCCGCCCGCCGCCACGATCCGTGACACATAGTCGTCGAAGTAGGTGCCCGAACCCGCCGCGTCCGGGATGTGCACCCCGGCCGTCAGCAGCAGCTCCCCGCCCAGCAGGTACGGGTACGGGTCGGCCATCTCCGAGGTGTGCACCCAGTGGACGACCAGGGACGGGTCGGACGGCCCGGCGATCTGGCGCAGGGCGAGGTCCTCACGGGCCATGAGGGCCGCCAGGGGCACCGGGGGCGTGGGGGGAACAGCGGGGTCCGGCATGGTGTGCGTTCCCTCCATCCCGTGGGGCTCGAATGGATGAAACGTACACTTCGCAGTCGCTTTCCGGCCACCTAGTGTCGGTGACCGTCACCCACCGGCGAGACCCCCAGTGAAGGAGGGCCCTGTGGCCGTCGACTACGCAGTGATCGTGATCTATCTGGCCGGCATGCTGGCGATGGGCTGGTGGGGCATGCGCCGCGCCAGGTCCAAGAGCGAGTTCCTGGTGGCGGGCCGCCGCCTGGGCCCCGCCATGTACTCCGGCACCATGGCCGCGATCGTCCTCGGCGGCGCGTCCACCATCGGCGGTGTGGGCCTCGGCTACCGGTACGGCCTCTCCGGCGCCTGGATGGTCTTCACCATCGGCCTCGGACTGCTCGCCCTTTCGGTCTTCTTCTCGGCCCGGATCGCCCGCCTCAAGGTGTACACGGTCTCCGAGATGCTGGATCTGCGGTACGGCGGCCGGGCGGGCGTGATCTCGGGCGTCGTGATGTGGGCCTACACGCTGATGCTCGCCGTCACCTCCACCATCGCGTACGCCACGATCTTCGACGTCCTCTTCGACATGAACCGGACGGTCGCGATCGTCATCGGCGGCTCGATCGTCGTCGCCTACTCGACGCTCGGCGGCATGTGGTCGATCACGCTGACGGACATGGTGCAGTTCGTCGTCAAGACGATCGGCGTGCTGCTTCTGCTCCTGCCCATCGCGGTGGTCAAGGCGGGCGGCTTCTCCGAGATGAAGGCCGAGCTGCCGACGTCGTACTTCGACCCGCTGGGCATAGGCGGCGAGACGATCTTCACCTACGTGCTGATCTACACGTTCGGGATGCTCATCGGGCAGGACATCTGGCAGCGCGTGTTCACGGCCCGGGGCGACCGGACGGCGAAGTGGGGCGGCACGGTCGCCGGCACCTACTGCCTGGTGTACGCCCTCGCCGGTGCCGTGATCGGTACGGCCGCCAAGGTGCTGTACCCGAAGCTGGGCAGCCCGGACGACGCCTTCGCGACCATCGTCAAGGACGAACTCCCCATCGGCGTGCGGGGTTTGGTGCTGGCCGCCGCGCTCGCCGCCGTGATGTCGACGTCCTCCGGCGCGCTGATCGCCTGCGCGACCGTCGCCAACAACGACATCTGGTCGCGGATCCGCGGAAGGGCCAGGTCCGGCGACCATGACGAGGTGCGGGGCAACCGCGTCTTCATCCTGATCATGGGCGTCGGGGTGATCGGCACGGCCATCGCGCTCAACAACGTCGTCGAGGCGCTGACCGTCGCCTACAACCTGCTCGTCGCCGGCCTCCTCGTCCCCATCCTCGGCGGACTGCTCTGGAAGCGCGGCACGGTCCAGGGCGCCCTCGCCGCCGTGACCGTCGGCGGCCTCGCGGTGATCGGCCTGATGGCGGGCTACGGCATCCTCGCCAACGAGCCCGTCTACTACGGCCTCCTCTCCTCCCTGGCCGCGTATGTCGCCGTCTCGCTGGCGACGAAGCCCACCGACGCGGCCGTGCTGGCCAACTGGCGGGAACGGCTCGCGGGCCGCGGTGCTCCCGAACTCGTGTCCGAACCGGTCCCGGCCGCCCAGTAAAGTCGTAGACAGAAGCAGTACATACGCGACCAAGCGTAGGAAAGAAGGCATTCCGTCATGAGCAGCAACGAGACGCCCCGCGGCCCCGTCGACTCCTCCCGCATCCCGCGGTACGCCGGTCCCGCGACCTTCGCCCGGCTGCCCCGCCTCGACGAGGTCGGCACCGCCGACGTCGCGGTCGTGGGCGTGCCGTTCGACTCCGGTGTCTCGTATCGGCCGGGCGCCCGCTTCGGCGGCAACGCCATCCGCGAGGCGTCCCGGCTGCTGCGCCCCTACAACCCGGCGCAGGACGCGTCCCCGTTCGCGCTGGCGCAGGTCGCGGACGGCGGGGACATCGCGGTGAACCCGTTCAACATCAACGAAGCGGTCGAGACGATCGAGGCGGCGGCCGACGACCTCCTCGGCACCGGCGCCCGCCTGATGACCCTGGGCGGCGACCACACCATCGCCCTGCCGCTGCTGCGCTCGGTGGCCAAGAAGCACGGCCCGGTCGCCCTCCTCCACTTCGACGCCCATCTCGACACCTGGGACACCTACTTCGGCGCCGAGTACACGCACGGCACCCCGTTCCGCCGGGCGGTCGAGGAAGGCATCCTCGACACTTCGGCCCTCTCCCACGTCGGCACCCGCGGCCCGCTGTACGGCAAGCAGGACCTCACCGACGACGAGAAGATGGGCTTCGGCATCGTGACCTCGGCGGACATCTACCGCCGGGGCGCCGACGAGGTGGCCGACCAGCTGCGCCAGCGCATCGGCGACCGCCCGCTGTACATCTCGATCGACATCGACTGTCTGGACCCCGCCCACGCTCCCGGCACCGGCACGCCGGAAGCGGGTGGTATGACCTCCAGGGAGCTGCTGGAGATCCTGCGCGGACTCTCCTCCTGCAACCTCGTCTCGGCGGACGTCGTCGAGGTGGCCCCCGCGTACGACCACGCGGAGATCACGTCGGTGGCGGCCTCGCACACGGCGTACGAACTGACCACGATCATGACCCGACAGATTGCCGAGGCTCGTTCGAAGTGACCCACGACCACGACCTGGTACTCCGCCCGACGGAGGCGCAGACAGCCGCCGCCCTGAACCCTCCCGCCGGCCGCAACGGCGGGGACCTGGTCGTGGAGACGCTGGCAGGGCTCGGCGCGACGACGGTCTTCGGCCTCCCCGGCCAGCACGCCCTCGGCATGTTCGACGCCCTGCGCCGCTCGTCCCTCCGGTATGTCGGCCTGCGGGTGGAGAACAACGCGGGCTTCGCGGCGGACGCCTACGGCAGGATCACCGGCGAGGCGGCCCCGCTGCTGCTGTCGACGGGCCCCGGCGCGCTGACGTCGCTGGCCGCGCTCCAGGAGGCGGCCTCGGCCTCCGCGCCCGTGCTGGCGATCAGCAGCCAGATCCCGACGGCCGGCCTGGGCGGCGGCAGGCACGGGTATCTGCACGAACTGCCCGACCAGGCGGCCTCCTTCCGGGGCGTGGTGAAGTCGGTCCACACGGTCCGCACCCAGTCGCAGATCCCGTCGGCGCTCGCGGCGGCCTGGAAGTCGGCCCTTTCCGCCCCGCACGGCCCGGTGTGGGTGGAGATCCCGCAGGACGTGCTGCTGTCCGCGACGCCGATCCCGGTGGTGACGGCGATGGACGCGACCCCGGACGAGCTGCCACCGCGCCCCGAACTGACCGCTGTGGCCGCCCACTTGCTCTCACACGCCACCCGGCCGGCGATCATCGCGGGCGGGGGAGTGGTACGGGCGGACGCGTCGGGCAAGCTGAGGCAGCTGGCCGAGACGCTGAACGCCCCGGTCGTCACCACCTTCGGCGGCAAGGGCGCCTTCCCCTGGAACCACCCGCTCTCCCTCCAGTCCTGGCTGGAGGACCGCCACACCACGGACTTCCTGGAGGACGCGGACGTCCTCCTGGTCGTGGGCTCGGGCCTGGGCGAACTCTCCTCGAACTACCACACGTTCAAGCCACGGGGCCGGGTCGTCCAGATCGAGGCGGACCTCGGCAAGCTGGAGTCCAACCACCCGGCACTGGGCATCCACGCGGACGCCCGGCCGGCGCTCCAGGCCCTGCTGGAAACGGTGTCGCCCCGCGAGGACGACACGGCGGCCGACCGGGTAAGGGACCTGCTGTCCCGCGTCTCGGAGCGCATCACCGCCCAGGAACTCACCCTGGAACAGGACGTGTTGGCGTCGGTCCGGCGCGCCCTCCCGGCCGGCTCCCCGTCCTTCTGGGACATGACGATCCTGTCCTACTGGGCATGGTCGGCGTTCGACGCCCAGGCTCCGAACCTCATGCACTCGGCCCAGGGCGCCGGCGGCCTCGGCTACGGCTTCCCGGCGGCGCTCGGCGCGGCCGCGGCCGACCCGACCCGCCCGGTCCTCGCGGTGTCCGGCGACGGCGGCGCCCTCTACTCCATCGCGGAACTGGCGACGGCGAGGCAGCACGACCTCCCGGTCACCTGGCTCATCGTGGACGACGGCGGCTACGGCATCCTGCGCGAGTACATGACGGACACCTTCGGCGAGCCCACGGCGACGGAACTGACCCGCCCCGACTACGTCGCCCTGGCGGAGTCCTTCGGCGTCCCCGGCGTCCGCACCACGCCCGAAACCCTGGAGACGGACCTGGCGAAGGCCCTGTCCACACCCGGCCCTTCGGTGGTGGTGCTCCCGGCGCTGCTACGGATGTTCGCGCCGACGCATCTGGGCTGAGTACCCGTCCGGCGGAGGCGGTCCCGCGCTCCGGAGGGGAGGCTGGGGGAGTGGCAGGACCGAGCGGGACGAGGAGCGGGCCCATGACAGGTGAACTGCAGGACAGGACGGCCGTGGTCACCGGCGCGAGCAAGGGCATCGGCCTGGCCGTGGCCGAGGCGCTGGTGGCGGCGGGGGCCGAGGTGATCGCGGCGGCCCGGACCTCGTCGCCCGGGCTCGACGCCCTGGCGAAGGCGGGCGGCGCCCGGTGGGTCGGGGTCGATCTGACCGGGCCGGACAGCGCGGAGCGCCTGGCGGACGCGGCCGGGCGGCGCATCGACGTCCTGGTCAACAACGTGGGCGCCGCCCCGGCCCGGCCGGATGGCTTCCTGGAGGTGAGCGACGCCGAATGGCGCCGGACGTTCGAGGTCAACTTCTTCGCCACGCTCGCGGTCACCCGGGCGGTCCTGCCGCGCATGCTGGAGGCCGGCCGTGGCTCCATCGTGAACATCGGCTCGGTCAACGCCGAACTGCCGGATCCGCTGGTGGTCGACTACAGCGCGGCCAAGGCGGCGCTGGTCAACTTCTCGAAGGCCCTGTCGAAGGAGTTCGGGCCCCGGGGTGTACGCGTCAACAGCGTCAGCCCCGGGCCGGTCGAGACGGACCTGTGGCTCGGCGGCGGAGGCGTTGCCGACACCGTCTCGGCGTCCTCGGGCCTGCGCCCCGACGAGGTCATGGCACAGGCCGCGGCGGCGACCGCCAGCGGCCGCTTCTCGCGGCCGTCGGAGATCGCCGACCTGGTGGTGTTCCTGGCCGGTGACCGTGCGGCCAACATCGTCGGCAGCGACGTGCGGATCGACGGCGGCTTCGTCCCGACCTGGTGAGTCGGGCCGTACGGCCCGACTCACCAGATGCCGGGGCCCGGGACGGTGACCGGTTCAGCAGGCGCCGGCGCCCACCCCGTCGATGCGGCCGCCGAAGTCGCCGAGGTACTGGGAGCGCCAGTCGCCGTTGAAGACGTCGCGCTTCTCGGTCGGGGACCAGTTGATGAGGCAGGCGCGGGTGGAGGCGACGAAGGAGCCGACGTGGTCGTGGAGGCCCGGCGGGATGTCGCGGTAGCCGCTGCGGGCCGTCCACTCCCAGTAGTCGCCGCCGAAGCCCTCCCCGCTCCAGAAGCACACCGAGCCGTCGGGACAGGAGGGGGCGGCGGCCGCGTGTGCGGAGGCGCTCTGGGCGGGGACGACGAGTGCGGTCAGGGCGAGGGCGGCGGCGAGGGACCAGGTGCGAAGCTTCAAGTAACTCTCCGGAAGGGGGAGTTGGGGACAGCCCGGCGGAACTGCCGAGGCGCCCCCATGCTCCTGGGCGATCACACGGACACGCGGCCCCCGACCGTGTGGTCGGGGGCCTCTTCCGATGCCGGATTACGTCAGCCGACGTCCGACGGGTCCAGCCGGTAGAGCGTCGAGGTGTTGCTCTGGGTGGTGGAAGTGGAGCCGGAGGAGTTGGAGTTCGAGGTCGAGCTCCCCGTCGTGGACTTGCTGTACGCGCTCTCCTTCACCGCCGTCCCGTTCTTCTGCACCCAGCTGGTCACCTCGGAGTTGAGCGTGCTGTTGCCGCCCATTCCGCCCCCGCCGAGCTGGATGTAGTGCAGCTTGCCCGCCTTCACCAGTTCCTTCAGCTTGGCGACGGTCATCGCCTTGTCGGATCCGGTGAAGCCCCACATGGAGATCACGGGCTCCCGCGCACTCAGCTCGATCTGGGCCGCGGACTGGGAGTTGGAGACCGCGAGCAGCCAGGTGGCGCCGTCCATGTGCTTCTTCAGATACGCGATCAGGTCGCTGCTCACGCCGCCACCCATACCGCCGCCACCGCCGCCGAAGCCGCCTCGCTGACCGGCGGCGCCGCCTGCCTCACCGGTGCTGCCGGTTGTGCCCGTGCCGTTCGGTGGGGTGCCGCCGGTACCGCCGGCCGCACCGCCCGGCATCTCGCCGTTCGTGCCGCCGGGGAGACCGCCACCCTGCTGGTTGCCGCCGGGCGCCTGGCCGCTCATACCGCCGGTACCGCCGGTCGCGCCCGTACCGCCGCTCGGCGCCTCACCGTTCGTGCCGCCGGGGAAGCCGCCGCCCATCTCGCCGCCGGCCTCGGCGTTCCGGCCGCCCGGGAAGCCGCCCCGGTTGCCGCTGCCACCGCCGAAGCCACCGCTGCCCGTCGAGGGACCGGCCGTCGGGTTCGTACCGCCCATGCCACCGCCGCCCGAGCCGCCGAGCGGGTCCGCCGCCGCGTACGCCGTCGGACCGGCCAGCGCCGCGATCACCGCTGCCGCCACCGAGGCCGTGAGCAGCCGGGCCCGGTTGCCGGACCTGAAGAGGATCATGCCGACGATGCCGGCCACCGTCAGCACGCCGATCGTCGGCCACAGCCAGGTGTTCCAGCCCGAGGCGCGACGGAGGAGGACGATCGCCCAGATGCCGGTCACGCCGAAGGCGGCCGGGAGGACCCAGAGCCACCGTTTGTCGGTGCGGAACGCGTGCAGCAGCATCACGCCACCGCCGCCGCACAGCGCCGCGATGCCGGGGGCCAGCGCGGTCGTGTAGTACGGGTGCATGGTGCCCTGCGCGGTCGCGAAGATCACGTAGTGCAGCAGGGTCCAGCCGCCCCACAGGACCAGTGCCATCCGGCGGAGGTCGGTGCGCGGGGCGCGGCCGCACAGCACCAGGCCGCCGACCAGGGCGATCGCGGAGAAGGGGAGCAGCCAGGAGATCTGGCCGCCGAGGATGTCGTTGAACATCCGGCCGAGACCGGCGGAGCCGGAGAAGCCGCCGCCCCCGCCGCCCCCGCCGCCACCACCCCCGCCGCCGTTGCCCTCGCCGCCGAAGACGCGGCCGAGACCGTCGTACCCCATGATCAGGTCCCAGGCCGAGCCGTCCGTGGAGCCGCCGATGTACGGGCGGTCGGAGGCCGGGACCAGGGAGACGGCGATCGCCCACCAGAAGCTGGAGACGGCCAGCACGACCGCGGCGAGCGCGAGGTTGACGATCCGCTTCACCCAGGGGGCCTTCGACGCGTACAGGTAGAGCGCGAAGACGGCCGGGAGCGCGATCCAGCCCGCGAGCAGCTTGGTGTTGAAGGCGAGGCCGAAGCAGGCCGCCGAGCCGAGCAGCGGGAGCAGCTTCTCGTCACGGGTGGCGCGGAACGCGAGCGCCGCGCCCGCCACCATCAGGAAGACCAGGATCGTGTCGGGGTTGTTGTCGCGGTTGATCGCGACGGTGATCGGGGTGAGCGCGAGCACCAGCGCGGCGACGGTCGCCGCGCCGTGGCCCCAGATCCGCTTCACGTTCGTGTGCAGGATCCAGATCGTGGCGAGGCCGGCCGCGACCTGCGGCAGCATCATCTGCCAGGTGCCGAAGCCGAAGATCCGGCACGACAGGCTCATGACCATGGTCGCGAACGGCGGTTTGTCGACGGTCAGGAAGTTGCCCGGGTCCAGCGAGCCGAAGAACCAGGCCTTCCAGCTCTTCGTACCGGCCCAGATGGCGCCGCTGTAGAAGGTGTTCAGGCTGGAACCGGAGAGGTTCCAGGAGTAGAGCACCGCCGCCAGGATCAGGATCGCGATCAGCGCGGGCGGCGACCAGCGTGGTGCCTTGTCCGGCAGGGGAGCCGCGGGGGTGGCCGTGGGGGACGCCGTGGGCGGGCCCCAGTCGGGGGACACGGGCGTGTGGGGGACGGGATCGGTGGCAGATGTCACCATCCCACCATGCAGACGGCCGATGGGTGAGGGCTGTGCCGATCCTGGGCGCAGGCTGTGGGTGGATGAGATGTGGGTAAGAGGGCGGCCGGTGATCCTCGGATACGACCGCCCTCCGTGGCCGCTGTCTCAGTGTGTGCGGACCGACAGCCGGTAGAACCGTGTCGTCTGGGCCGCGTTCTGGTTGTCGTCGCTGACCAGGAGGACCTTGTACGCGCCCTTCGAGCGGCCCGTGACCACCATGCCCTCGATGTTGTCGAGGAGCGGGCTGGGCTGCGGCTGCTTGGCCGTGGCGCCCAGGGTCGGGCAGGTCGCGATGTCCGTGAGCAGCGTCTTCTTGACCAGGCGGACGTCGGCCTGTCCGGTGAGGTTCTTGATGCCGCTGGTGTCCGTGGCGTGCCGCGGGTCGGCCAGGAAGAGGCGGACGGTGTTGCCGACGCCGGCGGTGAAGCCGCGCTCCAGGACGAGGAGGCGGCCGTCGGGCAGCGCCTGGACCTCGGGGACGCCGAGGATCGGGTCGTCGGTGCGGTAGGCGTACTGGGCCGACAGCCTGAAGTGGTCGCCCTTGGTGCGCTGCCAGGTCTGGAAGCGGACGATCCCGGCGGTGTCGCCGGAGAGGGCGTACTCCATGGAGGCCAGCAGGGTGCGGCCACCGTTGAGGAGGGTCAGGCCCTCGAAGGTCTGGTTGGTGGTGGCCCGGCCGGCCGGGGAGACCAGCAGCGACGACGGCACGGGGAGCCGGTCGAGGATCTTGCCGTCCACCGAGTAGCGGCGGATCGACGGCTCGGTCTCGGAGGTGATGAGCCGGGTGCCGTCGCGGTCCACGACCAGACCCTCGGAGTCCAGCGCGGTGCCGTTCTCGTCGGCGAGCTGGACGACCTTCTTCGGCGCGAGCGTCTTCGCGTCGAGGTCGAAGAGGGAGGACCGGTCGGAGAGGGCGGCGAGGGAGCCGTGCCGGTCCAGGGCGAGGGCGGAGAAGTTGCCGACGAAGGTGCCGTCGAAGGTCGTCTTGTCGAGGGCGTCGGAGAAGCCGTCGATGGAGACCGAGGACGAACAGGCGTTGACCGGGGCGGACTTGGCCGAGGCGACGGCCGGCCCGGCGGCGGACAGACAGGTGGCCGCCGCCAGGCCGGCGGTGACGGTGGCGAGTACGGTTCGCAGGCGCATGGCCGTCACCGTATGGGGATCCGGTGACGGGCGGGAGGCCCGTCAATGAAAGATCGGACCGGGGTCAGCTCTCGGCCAGGTCCTTGTGAACGACCTTTGCGATGCCCTGGATCGTGGTGATCCCGTAGTTCATGGTGCTGTTGTCGTGGGTGAGCACGGACATCATGTAGTCGTGGCCGCCGCCCTTGAAGGTGCCGAGGCTGTGCACCCGCCAGCCGTGCGTGGAGCGCTGCAGCCAGCCGTTCTTGACGTGCACGGAGACCCCGGACGGGACGCCGTACGGGGTGCCCCAGCGCTGGGACGAGATGACCTGCCCCATCAGTTTCTGGATGTACGCCCGTGAGTTGTCGCTCAGGACCGTGTTCTTGGCGGTGATCATGGCGAGCAGCCGCTGCTCGTCGTGCACGTCGATCTGGGTGAGGCCCCAGTAGCCGTTGGCGCCCGGGGTGGTCTGGGTCATCCCGGCGGCCGTCAGGAACGCCTTGATCTTCGTCAGGCCCAACTGCTTCCACAGCTTGCTGGTCGCGTCGTTGTCCGACTTGGTGATCATGGCCTTGGCCAGCGACTGCTCGGTGGTCGTCAGATAGCGGTTGTGCTTCTTGGCGTCCCACAGCAGCGTGGCGAGCACCGTCACCTTCACGGTGCTGGCCGAGTCGTAGTGCGTGGTGTCGCGGAGCGTGCAAGTCGTCTTCGTGGAACGGTCGTAGAGTCCGACGGCGATGGTCCCCTTGCGGTTCGCCATCGCCGCGGTGATGTCCTTCTTCAGCTTCGCGGCCAGGCCCGCCTTCGCGGACGTGCAGCTGATGGTGGGAGCGGCTGCCGAGGCGGGTGCGGCCACCCCCGCGGTGAACGCGGCCCCGCCGACAATCGTCGCCAGCACCCTGGCGCGTCTGGATATCCGGTGAGTCATGACCGGATTGACGCGTGAGTTCGCACGAATGGTTGTACGGGCGGGGGAGGGTTTGACGAGTCGTTATCAGCCGCCGTCAGCTGTTCGGCCCACGCAGCCCCGTCCTAGCGCGCCACGCGGTAGCGGAGGTGGACGACCTTTGAGCCGAAGGTGCGGGTCTCGACGAGTTCGAGGTCCACCCGGCGCTCGCGCCGGGGAAAGAACGGAATGCCTCCGCCGACCAGCACCGGGTAGATCCTGGCCCGGTACTCGTCGATCAGGCCCAGCGCTGCCGCCTCGGCGGCGAGAGCCGCGCCGCCGATCGCGATGTCGCCCTCCTCGGGCTCTGCTCGCAACCGCTCGATCTCCTCCGCCAGGCCGCCGGAGGCCAGGCGGGCATTGCCCCGCACCGCCGAGAGCGTGGTGGAGAACACCACCTTGCAGAGCGGCTTCCAGAGCGCGGCCCACTCGAGCATCGGGCCGTCGAGCGAGGGATCCTGGTCGGCGGTCTCCCAGTACGGCATCGTCTCGTACAGCCGTCGCCCCAGCAGGTGGACGCCGACCTCTCGAATCTCGTCGGTGACGAAGCGGAAGACCTCCTCGTCGGGCGCCGTCCAGTCGAAGCCGTAGTCGGGCCCGACGACGTAGCCGTCAAGTGAGACGCCCATCGAATACGTCACGTCGAATACATCACGCTGCGCATCGGAAGTCCTCCGCGGCAGGGGTTCGACAGTACGACCGACGGACGCCGCAGGACTCGTCGCCGCTTACGGGATCCCCTCGGATCTCCAGCCCCCCTCGTCCCCAGGGCCCGGATTTGTTGCGGAGGGATGAAATCCGGTTCCGTCCGCGTTGTTGTCATGCGGAAGAGCAGGGCGAACGGAGGGCGGTCGCGTGGCAGCGCAACAGGGGGAGCGACAGGGCTGGGCGCGCAGGCTGGCAGGGTACGCCTGGCGGCACCCCAAGGACGTCGTACTCGCGCTCGGGTCCTCGCTGGCCGGCATGGCCGTACTGGCCCTCGTGCCCCTGATCACCAAGGTGATCATCGACGACGTGATCGGCGATCACAGCCGGTCCATGGGCCCCTGGGCCGCCGCCCTGATCGGCGCCGCCGTCCTCGTCTACGCGGCCACCTACGTCCGCCGTTACTACGGCGGACGGCTCGCCCTCGACGTCCAGCACGACCTGCGGACCGAGATGTACGACACCATCACCCGGCTCGACGGACGGCGGCAGGACGAGCTGTCCACCGGCCAGGTGGTCGGCCGCGCCACCAGCGACCTCCAGCTGATCCAGGGCCTGCTCTTCATGCTGCCGATGACCATCGGCAACGTCCTTCTCTTCCTGATCTCCCTCGGGATCATGGCCTGGCTGTCGCTGCCGCTCACCCTGGTCGCCCTCGCCGTCGCCCCGGCCCTGTACTGGATCGCCAGGCGCAGCCGCAGCAAGCTCCACCCCGCCACCTGGTACGCCCAGGCCCAGGCCGCCGCCGTCGCCGGCGTGGTCGACGGCGCCGTGAGCGGCGTACGCGTGGTGAAGGGCTTCGGGCAGGAGGAGCAGGAGACCGGCAAGCTCCGGGAGGTCGGGCGGAAGCTGTTCGCGGGCCGGCTGCGCACCATACGGCTGAACAGCAGGTTCACCCCGGCCCTGCAGTCCGTCCCGGCTCTCGGCCAGGTCGCCATGCTGGCCCTCGGCGGCTGGCTGGCCGTCCGCGGTCACATCACCCTCGGCACCTTCGTGGCCTTCTCCTCCTACCTCGCCCAGCTGGTCGGCCCGGTCCGGATGCTCGCCGTCGTCCTCACCGTCGGCCAGCAGGCCCGCGCCGGCACCGAACGCGTCCTGGAGCTGATCGACACCGAGCCGACCCTGCGGGAGGGGACCAGGACCCTGCCCGCCGACGCGCCCGCGACCGTCGAGTTCGACGACGTGTCCTTCGGGTACGACCATGAGCGCCCGGTCCTCAAGGGGCTGAGCTTCGAGATCCGGCCGGGCGAGACCCTCGCCGTCGTCGGCTCCTCCGGCTCCGGCAAGTCCACGGTCTCCCTGCTCCTGCCGCGCTTCTACGACGTCACCCACGGTGCCGTCCTGGTCGGCGGCCACGACGTCCGCGAGCTGACCTCCGACTCGCTGCGGGCGGCCATCGGCCTGGTTCCGGAGGACTCCTTCCTCTTCTCCGACACGGTCCGCAACAACATCGCCTACGGCCGCCCCGACGCGACCGACGAGGAGATCCAGGAAGCCGCCCGCGCCGCCCAGGCCGACCGTTTCATCACCGAGCTGCCCGAGGGCTACGGCACCAAGGTCGGCGAGCAGGGCCTCACTCTCTCCGGCGGCCAGCGCCAGCGCGTCGCCCTCGCCCGCGCCCTGCTCACCGACCCCCGGCTGCTCGTCCTCGACGACGCCACCTCGGCGGTCGACGCCCGCGTGGAGCACGAGATCCACGAGGCGCTCAAACACGTGATGCGCGGCCGCACCACCCTCCTCATCGCGCACCGCCGCTCCACCCTCAACCTCGCCGACCGCATCGCCGTACTCGACGGCGGCCGCCTCGCCGACATCGGCACCCACGAGGAACTCCAGGAGCGGTCCCCCCTCTACCGGCGGCTGCTCACCGACCCCGACGAGCTGGGCGGTGTCTCCCCGGGCCACGCCCTCCCCGCCGTCCCGCAGGAGGACACGACCGTCCGGGACGAACTGGACGCGGAGTTCGACGCCGAGCGAGGAGTGACCCCGCGCCTGTGGACCGGCGACCGTACGCCCAGGGACCTCGCCCTCGCCGGCACCCCGGCCACCCCCGAACTCCTCGCCCAGGTCGACGCGCTGCCCCCGGCCACCGACACCCCCGGCATAGACGAGGCCCGGGCCGTACGCCCCGAGGACTCCTACGGTCTGCGCCGGCTGCTGCGCGGCTTCGGGCGCCCCCTTCTCGTCAGCCTCGCCCTGGTCGCCGTGGACGCGGGCATGGGCCTGCTGCTGCCCGTGCTGATCCGGCACGGCATCGACCAGGGCGTCACCAAGACGGCGCTCGGCGCGGTCTGGGCGGCCTCGCTGCTGGGGCTGGTCGCGGTGCTCGCCCAGTGGGCGGCCCAGGTCGGCGAGACCCGGATGACCGGCCGTACCGGCGAACGCGTCCTCTACTCCCTCCGGCTGAAGATCTTCGCCCAGCTCCAGCGGCTCGGACTCGACTACTACGAGCGGGAGTTGACCGGCCGGATCATGACGCGGATGACGACCGACGTCGACGCCCTGTCGAGCTTCCTCCAGACCGGGCTGGTCACCGCCTTCGTCTCCGTCGTCACCTTCTTCGGCATCATGGTCGTCCTGCTGGTGATCGACGTCCAGCTCGCGCTGGTCGTCTTCGCCACCCTGCCCCCGCTGATCGTCGCGACCTTCTTCTTCCGCCGGGCGAGCGTGAAGGCGTACGAACTCGCCCGTGAGCGGGTGTCGGTGGTCAACGCCGACCTCCAGGAGTCCGTGTCGGGCCTGCGGATCGTGCAGGCCTTCCGGCGCGAGCGGGACAGCGGCCGCCGTTTCACCGAGCGCAGCGAGAGCTACCGCAAGGCCCGCATCCGCGGCCAGTGGCTGATATCGGTCTACTTTCCGTTCGTCCAGCTGCTGTCGTCGGTGGCCGCGGCGAGTGTGCTGGTGGCGGGCGCCCACCGGGTGGAGGCGGCGACGCTCACCACCGGTGCGCTGGTCGCCTACCTCCTCTACATCGACCTGTTCTTCGCGCCCGTCCAGCAGCTCTCCCAGGTCTTCGACGGCTACCAGCAGGCGACCGTCTCCCTCGGCCGTATCCAGGAACTGCTCCGCGAGCAGACGTCGACGCGGGCGGCGGACCAGCCGCTGGAGGTGCCCGAACTCCGGGGCGAGATCGTCTTCGAGGACGTGCACTTCGCGTACGGCGCCGCCGAAGACGGCGACGCGGCCCTGAGCGGCATCGACCTGACCATCCCCGCCGGGCAGACGGTCGCCTTCGTCGGCGAGACCGGCGCCGGCAAGTCGACGCTGGTCAAGCTGGTCGCACGGTTCTACGACCCGACGGGCGGCCGGGTGACGGTCGACGGCACGGATCTGCGCACCCTGGACCTCACCTCGTACCGCCATCGCCTCGGGGTCGTTCCGCAGGAGGCGTACCTCTTCCAGGGGACCGTCCGGGACGCCATCGCCTACGGCCGCCCGGACGCGACCGACGCCGAGGTGGAGGCGGCGGCCCGTGCGGTCGGCGCCCACGAGATGATCGCCACCCTCGAGGGCGGCTACCTCCACGAGGTGGCCGAGCGCGGCCGCAACCTCTCGGCGGGCCAGCGCCAGCTGATCGCCCTGGCCCGCGCGGAACTCGTCGACCCCGACGTCCTCCTCCTCGACGAGGCGACGGCGGCCCTGGACCTGGCGACGGAGGCCCAGGTCAACCTGGCGACGGACCGGCTGGCGGGCCGTCGTACGACGCTCGTGGTCGCCCACCGGCTGACCACCGCCGCCCGCGCCGACCGGGTGGTGGTCATGGACCACGGCCGGGTCGCCGAGGACGGCACCCACGACGAACTCCTCGCCCGCGACGGCCGTTACGCCGACCTGTGGCGCACCTTCATCGGCCAGGCAGAGGAGCCGGAGGAACCGGTGGGCGCGACCCGCTGACCGCTCTTGTGGCACGCCTGCTCCTGGATTCCGGCTCGAAGCGGGCACGCGGCCGATCAACACATCGCAGGGGGGCGGACTCGCGTTCCTGACGGACGTGCAACCATCCGACATATGTCGGGCGTCCGTACATCAGTACGGTCATGGCTGGTGCGCGGTTGCGGTACGGGAGGGGACGACTGTGGACAGAGGTGTCATACGCCGGGGGCTCGCGCTCGGCGCGGCCGTGCTGGCCGCCTCCGGGGCGCTCGCCCTCGTGGCACCGGCCGAGGCCCAGGCCGTGACGGCGGCCGACTGCGCCGGACGCGAGGTGCGGACCCTGCCCTTCGCCACCGGCACCGTGCACATCTACCGGCAGGGCGGTTACGTCTGCGCGATCACGCTCCCCAAGGAGTCCGGCGGCAAGCGCGTGATGTCCGTCAGCGTCCAGGCCCGCGGCAACCGTCCGGTCGTCGACAAGGGCAAGTACAGGTACCACGCGGGCCCGGTGACCGTGCACGCCGGGCATCGGTGCGTGTGGGTGAAGGGTGCGGTCGGCCGGAGCTCGGCGAGTTCCGGCTGGATTCTGTGCTGAACGCCCTTACGTCCGCTCAATCCCCCTTGGTGTGACGGCAGTTGCTCCGATAGCTTCCGGCGCACATCTGTCACACAGATTCCAGGGGAGTGCGCATGCGCAAGGCGCTCGGATGGCTGCTGGCGCTCACGGTGCTCATAGGCACGTTGAGCACGGCGAGGGCGGCCACCGCCGCCGAGCCGACGGCCACCGACATCAAGGACCAGCTGCTGGCGATACCGGGCATGAGCCTGATCCAGGAGAAGCCGTACGCCGGGTACCGCTACTTCGTCCTGAACTACGCCCAGCCGGTCGACCACCGCCACCCGGACCGCGGCACCTTCCAGCAGCGGATCACCGTGCTGCACAAGGACGTCAGCCGGCCGACGGTCTTCTACACCGGCGGCTACAACGTCTCCACGGCACCGAGCCGCCGCGAGCCGACCCAGATCGTGGACGGCAACCAGGTCTCCATGGAGTACCGCTTCTTCAGCCCGTCCCGTCCCGTCCCGGCCGACTGGTCCAAACTGGACATCTGGCAGGGTATCTGGAAGGCCGCGACGCCGACACGGCGGCCGAGGTCCTGACCCGCCACCTCACGTTGACCGCGGCCGCACTCACCGGCGGCGCCGACGCCGAGCCCGCACAGGACAGCTGACCGGCAGCACCCGCCGGGCCCTCACCCTTGCCGGTATGGAGCGTTCACACGTGGCGGGCGCAGCCCACCGGCCGTTCGCCGCCGAGCTGGACGTACAGGGCCGTCGACGCCGGGCACCGGGCCCGCGCGGTCACCGCCCGCACCACCTTGTACTGCGGTTTCCGCTTCCCCGAGCCGTCACAGGCGGTCTCCCGGACCTGGCCGTGGCCCGAGCCGTAGACACAGTCGCCGACGATCGTGCGCGGTCCGCCGCCCCCGCCGGGGTCCCCGGGGTGCGGCGGCTCCAGGTTGCGCATACAGGCATAGCCCTGCGGGATCGTTCCGTCACCGCCCTCGTCGCCGCTGGTGCGCTGGGCGCCGATGTGCAGCACGAAGTCGGTGGTGGCCGGGCACGCCGGTCCGGCGGCGATGCCGCCGTCGTACCGGGCGACGACCCGGGCCGCCGCCCGTTCGCTCGTGCAGGGCACCTCGGTGAAACTGGCGGTCCCGAACGAGCTGCACTCGCCGACCGCGAGAAACCGCGCACCGTACCCGGACACCGTCTGGCTCGCCGTCGACCGCGCGCTGCCCGCCGGCTCCCCTGGCGAGGACGGCCGGCACCCTGACGACAGCAGGGCGACGGCGAGCGTCACCAGCACCCCCGAAAGACGTCTGCTCCTCATACCCACCCCCTGCCAGCGTGGCCCGTGACCACGGCCCACGCCAGCTGTGCGGGAGGCTTTCCGCCTGTTGGGGGTATTACGCCCGATCCATTACGTACGTCTCATACGTCAGCCCATGGCCGATCGGGTACAGCACCTGCGCCGGATCGTCCGCCCGCTGCACCGGCACCGGCAGCCTGCCGCGCGGCGCGACCCGCCCGGCGATCACCCGCGCCGCGGCCCGCAGTTCGACGTCCGTCCAGGAGTAGGACGCCAGACAGGCCTTCACGGTGGGCAGTTGGGCGATGTCGTACGGATTGCGCACGGCCACCGCCACCACCGGCCGGCCGGTCGCCACGAGCTGCTCCACCAGCCGCTGCTGTCCGCTGCCCGCCGTCACGTTGTACGTCCCGACCACCACCGCGTCCACCCCCTGCGCCGCCGCGACCGCCTTGTCGATCGTCGCCGCGGAGGGTGCCGTACCGGTGGACAACGCGCTCGCGGCGAAGCCGAGTTCGGTGAGGGCGGAGGCGAGCACGCCGGTGGGCGGGCCCGTCGTACCGGACGGGGAGGCCGGGTCGGCGCCCACCACCAGCACCTTGCCGTGCGTGCGGCGGGACAGCGGGAGCAGCCCGCCCTCGTTGACCAGCAGGGTGGTGGTGCGCTCGGCGATCCGGTCGGCGGTGGCGAGGTGCCGGGCCGTGCCCACCACCCGGCCGACCTCCTTGGCGTTGACGTACGGCCGGTCGAGCAGCCCCAGCCGGGACTTCAGCCGCAGGATCCGCACGATCGACTCGTCAAGGCGCGCCTCGGTCAGCTCCCCGTTCTGTACGGCCTTCAGGACGGCGTTCCAGGCCACGTCCAGGGTGGGCGGGTTGAGGAGCTGGTCGACGCCGGCCTTCAGGGCGAGCACGGGCACGCGGTCGTCGCCGTACTTGGTGCGCACGCCCTCCATCCCCAGCGAGTCGGTCACCACGACCCCGTCGTAGCCGAGTTCGCCGCGCAGGATGCCGGTGAGGACGGGGTGGGAGAGGGTGGCCGGGTCGCCGGAGCCGTCCAGCGCCGGGAACTGGATGTGCGCGGTCATGATCGAGTCGATGCCCGTCTTGACCGCCGCCCGGAACGGGACCGCGTCCAGCTTCTCCCACAGCTCCCGGCTGTGCGTGATGACCGGGAAGCCGAAGTGGCTGTCCACGGAGGTGTCGCCGTGCCCCGGGAAGTGCTTGGCGGTGGCCGCGACCCCGGCGTCCTGGTAGCCCTGCACCTCGGCGGCGACAAGCGCGCCGACCGCGTCCGGGTCGGCACCGAAGGACCGTACGCCGATGATGGGGTTGGCCGGGTTCACGTTGACGTCGGCGTCGGGGGAGTAGTCCTGACGGACGCCCATCGCCCGCAACTCCGCGCCGGAGACCCGGCCGAGGGTACGGGCGTCGGCGCGTGAGCCGCCCGCTCCCATGGCCATCGCACCCGGGAAGAGCGCGGCGGGCCTGCCGATCCGGCAGACGGCGCCGTGCTCCTGGTCGGTGGCGACGAGGACGGGGAGGCCGCGCGGCTGCTCCAGCGAGGCCCGCTGGATCCCGTTGGACAGTTCGGCGATCTGCCGCGGATCCCGGGTGTTGTGCGCCCAGGTGAAGTAGATGATCCCGCCGACGCGGTACCGGGCGATCAGCTCGGCGGCGGTACGGACGCCGATCTCCTTGAGGTTGGCGTCGATGTCGGCCTGGTCGGGGGTGGTGGCGGAGTGGCCGTAGACCCGCATCACGAACAGCTGGCCGACCTTCTCCTCAAGGCTCATACGGGAGATGAGGGAGCGGAGCTTCGCGTCGTCGGAGCTCTTGTCGTCGGAGCCGAAGGCGTACGCGCTGTGGCCGACGGTCAGTCCCGCGGTGACGCCCGCGGTCGCGGCGAGGACGGTGCGTCTGGAGGGCACGTGCGCTCCTTCCGGTGGAGAACCGGCTGAAGGAAACTTCCGTAGGCACACCAATATTCGGGAAGTTTCTTTCCGTCAAGGGAATGCACAGGGCCTGCCCGGTGCGTCAGCCTGAAGGACAGGAACGGCACCCGTTCGGCGGACGTGAGCGGGGTGTGGTGCGTACGGCTGCAAGGCGGAGGAGGCGTGGACATCAGCCTCCCCCACGCTCGAACAAGCTCGCGCGGGGGCACCCCCATCGCGGCGGGCGACGCGGTGGGGGCACCCCCGGCCGAAGACTGGGGGACGTCGGCGAGTGACGACAACGCGGCTGGGGGTCCCCCCTCTGGGGGAGCGCGTGCCACACCCCGCGTCTTCGGGCTGACGCACCGCAGGCCCCGACCAGAAAGGGGCCGCCATCGGCGCATTGGAGGGGGGCACGTCGATGGCGGCGGGCCGGCGGCCGTGGTGCGGCGGAGAGGGTGGGTCAGCGATCGCAGCCAGCAGCGAGGGCCGACACCGCACCACGGAGACTCTTCCGACAGCCTGAGGGTTGGACGGACGGGGCGGAGGCCGGGTTCCCGACTTCGGGAAGTCGGGAGCGGAGGGATTGAAGGTACGTCAGTGAAGCGCCCTGGAAGGGGCGCGGGGCTGTGTCGACATGCGGCATCGCCGCGGACCGGACGACCGTCCGCGGCACTGGGCGGCTCCACGGCCTCACCGTCAACATGCGGGACATCTCCGACACCATGCCCACCCTCGCGGCGATCGCCCCGTTCGCGGACGGTCCCGTGCGGATCGAGGACGTGGCCAACACCCGGGTGAAGGAGTGCGACCTGCTCGACGCCTGCGCGGAGAACCTGCGCCGGCTGGGCGTCGAGGTCGCCACCGGCGAGGACTGGATCGAGATCCGGCCCGGCACTCCGGCCCCGGCCGAGATCAGGACCTTCGGCGACCACCGCATCGTCATGTCCCTCGCGGTGACCGGCCTGCGCATGCCGGGGATCTCCTTCGACGACCCCGGGTGCGTGAAGAAGACGTTCCCTGGCTTCCACGAGGCGTTCGGGGAGCTGGCCGCAGGGTGGGGAATTCCGTTCGACGGCGCGTGATCGGGTAGGCGAGACTCCGGGTGTGACCTATAGCTTGCAAGGACCGGTACTGGCGGGCGAGTTGGTGCGCCTGGAACCCCTGGAGCACCGGCACGCGGACGATCTGGCGGTGGCGGCGGAGGAGGACCGGGGGAGCTACGCGTTCACGTGGGTCCCCCGGGCCGAGGAGGTCGACGTCTACGTCGACGCCCAGCTCGCTCGCGCGGCGACGGGTCGGCTCGCGCCGTACGCGCAGGTGTCCCTGGCGACCGGGCGGGCCGTGGGTGTGACGGCGTTCTGGGATCCCCGGTGCTGGCTCGCCGAGGACCAACTGGACGCGGTGGAGATCGGGTTCACCTGGCTGGCCGCCTCCGCGCAGGGCACCGGGGTGAACGCGGAAGCCAAGTACCTCCTCCTCCGGCACGCCTTCGACAGCTGGGGTGTCTCCCGCGTCGACCTCAAGACCGACGCCCGTAACGAGCGCTCCCGTGCCGCCGTCGCCGCTGTCGGCGCCCGCTTCGAGGGCGTCCTGCGCAACTGGTCCCGCTCCTGGGTGCCGGGCGAGGACGGCCGGCTCCGCGACTCCGCGATCTTCTCCGTCACGGCGGCGGAGTGGCCGCAGTGCCGTAAGCGACTGGAAGACCGGGTGGCGAGGTTCACCGCCCCACGCTGAGCCGACGAACCGTGCTCACGCCGACTCGTTGAGCAGCCGTGCCAGGTGCTCCCGGCCCGCCGTCAGCAGGCCGGGCAGCGGGGCCGCCGCCTCGTACCAGCGCTTCTCGTACTCCCAGCACAGCCAGCCGTCCCAGCCGTGCCGGGAGAGCACCTCCACGCAGTCGGAGAGCGGCAGTATCCCGGCGCCGAGCGGCAGCGGTGTGGTGTCCTCGGCCGAGGCGATGTCCTTGACCTGGACATAGCCGAGGTGCGGGGCGAGGGCCGCGTAGGTCTCCGCGGGCTGCTCGCCGCCCAGCCAGGTGTGCATGACGTCCCAGACGGATCCGACCATGCGGTGGCCGACCGGACCGAGCACGCGGATCGCGTCGGCGCCGGTGCGGTGCGAGTCGTGTGTCTCCAGCAGGACCCGGACACCGAGCGCGGAGGCGTCCTCGGCGACCGTGCCGAGCCGCCGCGCGGCGATCGCGTCGGACTCGGCGGTGGGCAGTGCCGGATCGGCGCCGGGGAAGACCCGGACGAAGGGGGCGCCCAAGTCGTGGGCCAGCTGGAGGAGTTGGCGCACCTCGTCGAGGACCGGGGCGTCCTCGCCGGGGGCCGCGACGCGCGCGTACCCGGCGACGCCCAGGACCTCCACCCCGGCCGCCTTGAACTCGGCGGCCACGTCCGCCCGCGCGGCCGGGCCGAGGCCGGGATGCACCGGTTCCTCCGGATGGGCGCGCAGCTCGACGCCGTGATAGCCGTGGGCGGTGGCGAGCGCCAGCACGTCCGACACCGGCAGACCGGGAACCCCGAGGGTGGAGAAGGCGAACCTCATGCTCACCAACCTACTTCTCACTCGCCGGTTCCGTGCAGATCCAGTCGCCAGTCCTGCCCGACCAGATCCCTGCCGAAGGAGCGGTGAGGTGTCTCGGCGGTGAGGACGAAGCCGTGCCGCTGGTAGAGACGGCGGGCGGCGGCGAGGACGTCGTTGGTCCACAGCACCAGCTCCCGGTAGCCGACCCCTCGCGCGAAGCCGATCACGGCGCCGACCAGCCGGTCCCCGATGCCGAGCCCCCGGGCCTCCGGCTCGACGAGCAGCAGCCGCAGCCGTGCGGTGCCCGGGGCGTCGTCCCGTACGCACATCACACAGCCCACCGGCCGCCCGGCCCACTCGGCGATCCAGGTCCGCTCCAGATGCGGGTCGTGGTCCTCGGCGTAGTCGGCGACGATCCGCGCCACCAGGCCCTCGTAGTCGGTGTTCCAGCCGTACTCGGCGGCATACAGCGCGGCGTTGCGCTGCACGATCCAGCCCAGGTCGCCGGGGTGCGGTTCGCGCAGCACGACCTCGCCGGCGCCGTCGGGGGCGTGCGCGTCGCCCAGGATCGTACGGATGGTGCGCATGGCCTCGGCCAGCCGTGGCCGCTCACCGGGGTCGACAGTCCCCAGCAGCGAGCCGACCGTCTCCCGGGCCCGCTCGTCGAGCAGCTCGGCGGCGGACAGGCCGCCCGCGGTGAGCGACACCCGCCGGCGCCGGGGGTCCTTCTCCGAGGGTGAGCGCTCGATCAGCCCGGCCTCCTCGAACTTGTTGAGGATCCGGCTCAAGTACCCGGCGTCCAGTGCGAGCTCGGCCCGCAGGTCGGCCGCGTCGGTGTCGGCGGAGTGCGCGAGCTCGTACAGCACCCGGGCCTCGGTGAGGGTGTACGGGGCGTAGAGGTGGCGGCCGTAGTCGAGGGCGCCGATGACGTGGGTGTAGAAGCGGTTGAAGGCACGGATGTCCTGGACGGTCATGGCTGGACCCCGATGGTTGACTGAGTCAGAGATGCCGTGCCTCCGAGGCTATCCCGCCACCCCGTCCGGCCGGAAGGCGTCGGTCCGAACGGCGGTCCCGCGGGCTTTGCTTGTTCTCGTTGCCCGGCTTCTGTACTGCTTTTGACTTCGTGTCGCCCGCGCCGTAGGTTTATACACGAACGTCACTAATGTCCGTTTTCAATCTCGGATATGGCGTGGTCCGCCGGAGAGCCCGTGCGGTGCGGAGAACCGGCATCAGGGGCGGCGGACGCGCTCAGAGCTGCGCGCAGGCTCTGTAGCGCACGCAGGGCGGCCCCTTCTGCGGCCGCCGTAAACACCACACCCTCGGAGAGGGGCGAAACCATGCGCGCGCACAGCACACGTATGAAGAGGGCGGCCATCGCTGCGATCTCGGCACCCATCCTGGCGCTCGCCGGAGCCGGAGTCGCCAGCGCAGCCACCAGCTCCGCACCTGACCACGTCGTCACTTACCAGGACGACGGCGGCGGAGGCGGCCACGGCGGCGGCGGACATGGTGGCGGCGGCGACCATGGTGGCGGCGGCGACCACGGCGGCGGAGGCGACCACGGTGGCGGAGGCGACCATGGCGGCTACGGCGGCGACCATGGCGGCTACGGCGGCGACCGCGGAGACCACGGCGGCTACGGCGGCTACGGCGGCGACCGCGGAGACCACGGCGGCTACGGCGGCTACAACGACTATGGCTGGGGCTGGGGCGGGGGCGACTGGGGAGACTGAGTCAGGCCACAGTGGTTGACGCTCCCTGAGAGCAAAGGATGGATCCGGGTGCCCGTCTACGGGCACCCGGATCCATGCATCAAATCCCCTGCGGGCCCCCGGCCCCGGGGCAGTGGAGGCGGTGTCCGGATGAGGATCGTCTGTGTGGGCGGAGGCCCGGCCGGGCTGTACTTCTCGATCTCGGCGAAGCTGCGGGACGCCGGGCACGAGATCATCGTTGTGGAGGCGGACCCGCCGGAGGCCACCTACGGCTGGGGCGTCGTCTACTGGAACGATCTGCTGGACGTCCTGTACCGCAACGACCCCGAGAGCGCACGGGCGGTGAGCGCCGGCTCCGTGCTCTGGCAGCAGCAGGACATCCACGTGCGCGGCAACCGGTACGTCGGCACCGCGTACTTCGGCGGCTACGGCTACAGCATGGGCCGCGCGGCCCTACTCGGCGTCCTGACCCGGCGCGCCCGGTCCCTCGGCGTGGACGTACGGCAGGGCGAGCGCCTCGCCGACCCCGCCGACCTGCCCGACGCCGACCTGGTCCTGGCCGTCGACGGTGCGGGCAGCCGGCTCCGGCAGAGCCGCGCCGAGCACTTCGGCCCGCGCATGGAGACCGGCCGCAACCCCTACATCTGGCTCGGTACCGACCGGCAGTTCGACAGCTTCGTGTTCGCCTTCGAGGAGACCGAGGCCGGCTGGATCTGGTTCCACGCCTATCCGTCGTTCAAGGGGATCAGCACCTGCATCGTGGAGTGCTCCCCCGAGACCTGGCAGGGCCTCGGCCTCGACACGATCGACGAGGAGGACGCCGTACCCCTGCTGGAGAAGATCTTCCACCGCGCCCTGGACGGCCACTCCCTGATCAGCAGATCACGCGGTGCGCCGGCGAAGTGGCAGCGGTTCACGCACATCAGCAACAAGACCTGGGTCGACGGGACCGACGCCGGGCCGCCCGTCGTGCTGGCCGGCGACTCCGCCCACACCACCCACTTCACCCTGGGATCCGGCACCCGGCTCGCCATGATCGACGCGATCGTACTGGCCTCCGCCCTGAAGGAGTTCCCGGATCCTCGGACCGCGCTGCGCGAGTACGACAAGCGCCGCCGCGCGGAACTGCACCCCGTCCAGGCGGCGGCGCGCACCAGCATGGCCTGGTTCGAGCACCTCGACGACTACCTGGACCGCGATCCTGTCGACTTCGCCTACGCGATGGCGGTCCGCCAGGGCCGCCAGGCCCCCTGGCGCTACCAGGCCCACCTCGCCGCCCAACTGGCACCGGTACGGCACGCCCGACGGGCCTACGACACGGGGAAGCGCTGGTACCGCGACCGGAAGAGGGGCGAGGCACCGCTGCCGCTGTTGGGGCGGTCCGTACGGGGCAAGCGCTGAGACCGGCGTAGGGACCGGTACCGGCCCCCGCTGACCCGACGGCCGCGGCGGCCGCCATGGGAGAAGTCTGCGGAACCGTTCCTGCCGGCCGCCCCCTCAGCCCCGCGGCACCCCCGAAGACCCCCGTACCATCAGCTCCCCCCGGACCGTCGCGATGCCGCCCGGCGGGGGCTCCTCGCGGCCCATGGCGATGCGGCCGGCCCGTGCCCCCGCCTCCGCCAGCGGCAGCCGTACCGTCGTCAGCGAAGGCACCGCGTCGATGCTGAACGGGAGGTCGTCGAAGCCGGCCACCGACACGTCCGCCGGGATCCGCAGTCCCGACTCCCGCAGCGCGGCGCACGCCCCCAGCGCCACCGAGTCGTTCGCGGCCACCACCGCCGTCAGCGACGGGTCGCGGCGCAGTAGTTCGAGCGTCGCCTCGTACCCCGCCCGCCGGTCGTAGCGCCCGTGCACGGTCCAGCGCGGGTCCTCCTCGATGCCGGCCGCGGCCAGGGCCTCCCGGTGGCCCTCCAGACGGTGCCGGGTGGTCGTCCGCTCCTCCGGACCCGCGATGTAGCCCAGCCGCCGGTGGCCCAGGCCGATGAGGTGCTCGGTCAGCTGCCGGCCGCCCCCGCGGTTGTCGAAGGTCAGGGCCACCGCGTCGGTGTCCGGCGCGGGCGGCCGCCCGCACAGCACCACGCGGGTCCCCGCGTCCACCAGCTTCCGCAGCTTCGCCGCCACCGCCGCCGCGTGCGGCGCGTCCTCCACGGCCCCGCCGGTCAGTATCACCGCCGCCGCCCGCTGCCGTTGCAGCAGGGTCAGATAGGTCAGTTCCCGCTCCGGCGACCCCCCGGTGTTGCAGACCACCGCCAGCCGCTCGCCGCCCGCGCGCCCGCCCGGCCCGCCGATCTCGGCCTGGATGGCGCTCGCCATGATCCCGAAGAACGGGTCGGCGATGTCGTTGACGAGGATGCCGACCAGGTCGGAGGTGGCCGCCGCGAGCGCGCTCGCGGGCCCGTTGAGGACGTAGTCCAGCTCGTCCACCGCCCGCAGCACCCGCTCCCGCGTGGACGCCGCCACGGGGTAGTTGCCGTTCAGTACGCGCGACACCGTCGCGGGCGAGACCTGGGCGCGGGCCGCCACGTCCGCCAGGGTCACCGTCATCTCGTCGTCCTCCGGTCGCGCGTCTCTTCGTACGCCGTCGTACACAGCCTGATCAAAGGAAGCCCCCTTGCCGTGCAGACCATAAGGCCATTCACTCCCGTTGTTCGCCCCCTCGAACAACTCGACCCCATCACGGTCTTGTACAGACCAGTGGTGAAAGGCTAGCTTCAGACCATATAGAAAGCGCTTGCTGCGTTGCTGAGACGCATGCGGACGAAGGGATTCACGTGACACGCAAGACGGTGCGTATCGCCATGAACGGCGTGACCGGGCGCATGGGCTACCGCCAGCACCTCGTCCGCTCGATCCTGGCGCTGCGCGAGCAGGGCGGTCTCGACCTCGGCGACGGCACCGTGCTGTGGCCGGAACCGATCCTCGTCGGCCGCCGGGAGCACGCGCTCCGCGGGATCGCCGACCGGCACGGCCTGTCCGACGAACACATCTCCACCGACCTGGACTCCGTGCTCGCCGACCCGACCGTCGACATCTACTTCGACTCCCAGGTCACCTCCGCCCGCGAGGAGGCCATCCGGCAGGCCGTCGTGGCCGGAAAGCACATCTACACCGAGAAGCCGACGGCGACCGGTCTGGAGGGCGCCCTGGAGCTGGCCCGGCTGGCGAACGCGAAGGGCGTCAAGCACGGCGTCGTCCAGGACAAGATCTTCCTGCCCGGCCTGCTGAAGCTGAAGCGGCTCATCGACGGCGGCTTTTTCGGCCGGATCCTGTCCATCCGCGGCGAGTTCGGCTACTGGGTCTTCGAGGGCGACTGGCAGCCCGCGCAGCGCCCGTCCTGGAACTACCGCGCGGAGGACGGCGGCGGCATCGTCGTCGACATGTTCCCGCACTGGGAGTACGTGCTGCACGAGCTGTTCGGCCGGGTGAAGTCCGTCCAGGCCATCGCCACCACCCACATCCCGCAGCGCTGGGACGAGACCGGCAAGCCCTACGACGCCACCGCCGACGACGCCGCCTACGGCATCTTCGAACTCGACGGCGGCGCCGTCGCCCAGATCAACTCCTCCTGGGCGGTCCGCGTCAACCGTGACGAACTGGTCGAGTTCCAGGTCGACGGCACCGAGGGCTCCGCCGTCGCGGGCCTGCGCAAGTGCCGTGCCCAGCACCGGTCCGCGACCCCCAAGCCGGTCTGGAACCCGGACATCCCGGCCACCGAGGTCTTCCGCGACCAGTGGCAGGAGGTCCCGGACAACGGCGAGTTCGACAACGGCTTCAAGGCCCAGTGGGAACTCTTCCTCAAGCACGTCTACGCCGACACCCCCTACCACTGGGACCTGCTGGCCGGCGCCCGCGGTGTGCAGCTCGCCGAGCTGGGCCTGAGGTCCTCGGCGGAGGGCCGCCGTATCGACGTACCGGAGATCGCGCTGTGACCATCCAACTGCCCGGCGCCGAAGGGGAACTGCGGACCTACGAGCCGCGCGGCGAGCCGCTCGCCGTCACCCCCGGCACCCCCTTCGCCTCCCGCACGGTCTTCTCGGCGGCCCATGTCGTCGCCGACCCGTTCGCCGACGTCTCCCCGGACTCGCCCGCCGCCGTCGACTGGGACGCCACCCTCGCCTTCCGCCGCCACCTGTGGTCCCACGGCCTCGGTGTCGCCGAGGCGATGGACACCGCCCAGCGCGGCATGGGCCTCGACTGGGCGGGCGCGGCCGAGCTGATCCGCCGCAGCGCCGCCGAGGCGAAGGCGGTCGGCGGCCGGATCGCCTGCGGGGTGGGCACCGACCAGATCACCGGGGGCACGCTCGCCGGGATCCGGGCCGCGTACGAGGAGCAGCTCGCGGTCGTCGAGGAGTCGGGCGCCCAGGCCGTCCTGATGGCCTCC
The DNA here is from genome assembly GCF_040303265.1 of Streptomyces sp. NPDC096040. Lineage (NCBI taxonomy): Bacteria > Bacillati > Actinomycetota > Actinomycetes > Kitasatosporales > Streptomycetaceae > Streptomyces > Streptomyces sp. NPDC096040. The sequence goes on along the minus strand of NZ_JBEOTA010000007.1, from coordinate 261,935 downwards.
CGGGCGCTCGCCGCCGCGGCCTCCGGCCCCGAGGACTACCTGGACGTCTACGGCCACCTCCTCCGCCAGGCAGCCGAGCCGGTGGTCCTGCACTGGCTCGGCCCGATGTTCGACCCGGCGCTGGCCGGCTACTGGGGGTCGAGCGACCTGGACGCGGCGACCGGCACCTTCCTGGAGGTCATCGCCGCCCACCCCGACAAGGTCGACGGCATCAAGGTCTCCCTGCTGGACGCGCAGCGGGAGATCGACCTCAGGCGCCGCCTCCCGCAGGGCGTCCGCTGCTACACCGGCGACGACTTCAACTACCCCGAGCTGATCGCCGGCGACGACCAGGGTTTCAGCCACGCCCTGCTCGGCGTCTTCGACCCGCTGGGCCCGCTGGCGGCGGAGGCGGTACGGATCCTGGACACGGGCGACACGGTGGGCTTCCGCGCGCTGCTCGACCCGACCGTGGAACTCTCCCGCCACCTCTTCCAGACCCCCACCCGCTTCTACAAGACGGGCGTGGTGTTCCTGGCCTGGCTCGCCGGCCACCAGGCACACTTCGCCATGGTCGGCGGCCTCCAGTCGGCCCGTTCCCTGCCGCACCTCGCCCGCGCCTACGAACTCGCCGACGGCCTGGGCCTGTTCCCGGACCCGAAGCTGGCCGAGGACCGGATGAAGACCCTCCTCGCCCTGTACGGAGTGACCCAGTGACCGGCGATCTGTCCCGCTTCTCGATCAACCAGATGACGGTGAAGCAGCTGTCGCTGCCCGAACTCGCCGACGCCTGCCTGAAGCTGGGCGTGCCCGGCGTCGGCCTGTGGCGCGAGCCGGTCCAGGCGTACGGCGTCGACGCGACCGCCAAGCTGGTCCGCGAGGCGGGCCTGACCGTCACCACCCTGTGCCGGGGCGGCTTCCTCACGGCGATCGACCCCGAGGCGCGGGCGGCGGCCCTCGCCGACAACCGGCGGGCGGTCGAGGAGGCGGCGACCCTCGGCACGGACACCCTCGTACTGGTCTCCGGTGGCCTGCCTGCGGGCTCCCGGGACCTCCACGGGGCGCGGGAGCGGATCGCGGACGCGCTGGGGGAGCTGGGCCCCTACGCGGAGCGGCACGGGGTCCGGCTGGCCATCGAGGCGCTGCACCCGATGTACGCCTCCGACCGCTGTGTGGTCTCCACCCTCACCCAGGCCCTGGACCTCGCGGAACGCTTCCCCGCCCACCAGGTCGGCGTCACCGTCGACACGTACCACATCTGGTGGGACGACCAGGCGCCCGCACAGATCGCCCGCGCCGGTGCGGGCGGTCGTATCCACACCTTCCAGCTCGCGGACTGGACCACACCGTTGCCCGAGGGCGTGCTCAACGGCCGCGGCCAGATCGGCGACGGTGCGATCGACATGCGGGAGTGGAAGGGGTACGTGGAGGCGGCGGGCTACACCGGTCCCATCGAGGTCGAGCTGTTCAACGAGGGGCTGTGGGCCAGGGACGGCCGCGAGGTGCTCGCGGAGACCGTGCACCGCTTCGTGGCGCACACGGCGGACTGACGGGTCGGTGGCCTGCCCGCTTCCTGGGCCGAGGGGCAGGCCACGGCCCTAGGATCGGGGGCGACACCCGAACGAACGGACGCCGACGCCCATGTACGTCAGCCGGATCCTCGTGAACGACATCAAGTCCTTCCACGGCCCCCGCGCGGTCGATCTCACCCTGACCCGCCCCGACGGCAGTCACGCCGGGTGGACGGTGCTCGCCGGGCGCAACGGCGCGGGCAAGACGACACTGCTGCGGGCCATGGCCCTTGCGCTCAGTGGGCCGGGGGTGGCCCGCAGCCTGGTGCCGGTGTTCGAGAACTGGGTGACCGAACAGAGTACAGCGGGTCAGGTCGAGGTCGAGATCAGCCGGGACGCGCAGCACGACCGGTTCTCCCAGGGCCGCCCGCCTGCTGGCGCCTTCCGGGCCGGGCTTCGCTGGAAGACGCCCCGCGACGGCTTCGCAGGCCGGGTTCCGATCCGCCGGGGCGCCCTGCCCGGGCTCGACGAGATCAGGTACACCAAGGCGCAGACGAGTATCGCCCGCCGTGGTCCGTGGGCGGACAACCCAGCGGGCTGGTTCTCCGCGGCCTACGGGCCGTTCCGGCGGATGGCCGGCGGCTCGGGCGAGGTGCAGCGGCTGATGCTGGCGTCCGGGCCCGTAGCCAGGCACGCGAGTCTCTTCCATGAGGACGCCTCACTTGCCGAAGGGGTCGCCTGGCTGATCGAGCAGCATCTGCGCGCGCTGGAAGGCAGAGGGGGCGCTCAGGGACTGAAAGCGTTCGCGCTGGCGCTGCTTCGCGACGGACTGCTGCCGGACGGCTACCGGATCAACGACGTCGACTCCGAGGGCCTGTGGGTCGAGCGGCACGACAGCCGCTTCCCACTGCGGGAGATGAGCGATGGGTTCCGCACGGTGGCGGCGCTTGTCGTAGACATCCTCAAGCAGCTCCACGACGTGTTCGGCGACCACCTGTGGGAGTCCGACCTCTGGGAGTCCAGAGGTGGATCGATCGCGCTGATGACACCCGGCGTCGTCATCATCGACGAGATCGATGCCCATCTGCACGTCTCCTGGCAACGCCGGATCGGCCCCTGGCTGACCGGCCACTTCCCCCGCATCCAGTTCATCGTCACGACGCACAGCCCCTACATCTGCCAGGCGGCGGATCCCGGCGGCCTGATCAGGCTGCCCGGAGTAAACGAAGCGCGCCCGCCCGAGGTCGTCGGCCAGGACCTTTACGACCGGGTGGTGTACGGCAGCGGCGACGACGCCGTGCTCTCCGACCTCTTCGGTCTCGACACGCCCTACTCCGAGCGGGCCGAGCAGGTGAGGGCCGAGTTCGTGGAACTGGAGGCGGAGATCTACGACGGGGCCTCGTCCTCCGAGTCGCTCGCCCGCTACCGAGAACTGAAGGAGCGGCTCGCCAGCTCGCCGTCGGCCCGCGTGGATGAGGTGAGCGCGCACCTCCAGCGGCTGGCGGCGGAGATCGCTGAGGGCGTGAAGGATGCGGAGGAGTGATCCGCCTTCGGCGTGCCGTCCTGCCGGCGGCCACGACGGAACGGTTGAAGGACTACACCGACGACATCCGGCAGCAGGCCACGGAGAAGGAACGCAAGGACCGGGCGAAGGCACTCTGGGCGAATCGCCGACAGGTCCGCCCCGCACTCGTCGCGGGGCTTGCGGAGATGGCTCCCGGCCGCGAACGCTGCATGTACTGCGGTGACGGCCAGGGCACCGACATCGACCACTTCGAGCCGAAGAGCCTCGCTCCGCTGCGTACCTTCGACTGGCTCAACCATCTGCTCGCCTGCTCGTTCTGCAACAGCAACCAGAAGCGGAACCGCTTTCCCATCGCGACCGACGGCAGCCCCCTGCTCGTCGACCCGACGGCCGAGGACCCCTTGGACCACCTATGGCTGGTGCTCCCGCTCGGAACGTACCGGGGCCTGACCGACCGGGGACGGGCCTGTATCGAGGTGTTCGGCCTCAACGCGAGAGCGGTCCTGGTCAAGGGACGCACGGACGCCTACGCGACGGCCAGGCACTCCATCGAACTGTGGCGTATAGCCATGGACAAGGGGCAACGTGACAAGGCGAAGGAGATCGTCCGGGTCGCCTGGAACCGCCCCCTCATCGACGTCCTGGCCGCCATGTTCCACCAGTCCGGCCATCCGGCGGCCGATGCCCTGTTCGCGGGGGAGGAGGAGGTCCTCGACCTCCTCCGCGATTCCGAACTGCGGTCCGCGTTTCTGTACTTCCGGGGCCTCAGCTACTGATGCGCCCGTCCCGCACGGCCCCGACGAACGCGGCCCAGCCGTCGGACGAGAAGAGCAGCGCCGGACCGGTGGACCCCGCCTTGCTGTCGCGGACGGGTACGACGGCGTGGCCACGGGCTATTTCGAGGCATTCACCCTGGTCGCCGCCGCTGTAGCTGGACTTGTACCACCCGGTGAGGGCGGACGCGTTGGGGACGGTGTGCTCACTGCTGACCATGTACGTGTTCCTCTGCTGCCGCCCTGACAAGGGCCAGTGACTCCTGGTGCGACAACGCGTCGCTCAGGGCCAGAGCGTAGGCGGTCTGAGAGGCGCTCACCAGGGCCGGATCATCCATCAGGTTGCCGGTCAGGAAGCCCTCGACGTAGGCGAGCGGCGCGGAGTCGTCGAAGGTCATGAGGGTGAGCAGGCTTTGCATGAGAGCGTGTGCCCCCACGCCGTACGGCAGAACGTGCAGGCGCAGCCGCCCTGCCTCCGCCATGTCCGCGATCTTGTGCAGCTGTTCCGCCATGGCCTGTGGTCCGCCAACACGGCGACGGAGGACGGCCTCATCGAGCAAGGTCCAGACGACAGGTTGCGACGGCCCGTCGAGGATGCGGCGGCGTTTTGTTCGGATGACAACGAACTCGTCAAGTTCCTCAGGGGTGTAGTTCGGCCGGTAGGCGCAGAAGAGGGCGCGCGCGTAGTCGTCGGTCTGGAGTACACCGGGAACCAGCGAGAGCGCGAACTGGTTGATCAGTGTGGCCTGTTGCTCCAGTTCGGCGACCGCGGCGAAGTGATCGGTGTACTTCGACTCCAGATCCTCCAGCCACCGCTCGAAGAACCCGTCCGTCTTCAGGGCTCGGTCGATCCGGCGCGCGTCGTCCGGCTTCGGCAGCCGCCTCCCCGCCTCGAAGTGGCTGATCAGTGTGGGCGAGCACACGACCAGCTCGCCCAGTTCCTCCTGAGTGAGACCGGCCGTCATCCGCCGCAGCCTCAGCTCCTCTCCGTACTTCTCCCGTTGTGTCCGAGGCTTCTGGCGCTCGTTCATGCAGCCAACTCCCGTTCCTGACAAAGGCTCTGTCAAGTCCCCGCCTCTAGAAGCGTAGCCACCCCGACCCCACTCTGTGAGGGAGTCGCCACACAGCGAAGTCACCGCAGATGAGAAGGCAGGTTGGCATGACGTATCTCCTGGCCCGGCTGGTCGAGCCGTTGCTCCGGCTCTTCCTGCCCGCTCGCGGACGACGGCGCCGTAGGCCGGTCGTACCGCTCGCGTACACGCATCCGTACTCGTGCCCGTACGTCGGCCGCCCGACGGCGTACCGCAGGGGCGAAGCTCCCTTGCGAGGCGAGGACAGTCCGCTCGTCCGTCCCTATCTCGACCATGTGGAGATCTACGTATGAGCGGGCGCCTGCTTCCCTGGACCGGTGCGGACGGCAAACCCGGTTATCTCGTGGGTGACGGGACGGGATACGTCTCCCGGCTCGCCGACCAGATCGAGAGCATGCACCTCGGCATGGCGGGCGACCTGCTCGACCACGCGGCCGAACTCCTCGCCGAGCAGCGGCTGAGCGGTGATGAACTCCGCTACCTGGCCCGGCGGCTGAGCGAATCGCTGAGGGACGTCAAGCGTGTCGCCGAGAGCAGGGGCGCACGGTTGCCGCGTGGTTACTGACCTTGGCCGGGTTGGTGACTGCTGATTCGGTTCTTGGTCGTGGTTGGTCCGGGTGTCGCTCGTTGGGGTGAACGGGGCTGCTTCTCAGGGTGTTGCGCGTGTGCGGAACGCATGATCGGCGGTGGCGGATTCGTTCGATACGGCTGAGGGAGGGGTGGCTGGTGGCGCGCAGGCGGGGGAGGAAGCGTGAGCTGCGCGCGATGGCCGCCCCGTTCACGGTGGCCGCTCCGTCGGGGGCGCGGATCCGGGACCGGCTGAAGGGCCTGACGGCGTCGGATGTGAAGGTCCTGACAGTGGTCGGCGAGCATCTGGGCCGTCTCCAGCGGCAGGATCTGGCCGCACGGGTGCGGACCGGGAACGTCCCGGCGAAGCAGACCGGGCGCGCTGGGCGGAAGAAGCGGCTGACGGCGGCGTCCTCGTCGCGGTGGGCGGGCGCGATGACCCGGGCGTCGGAGGACCAGTACCAGCTGTCGATGCGCTGCCTGATGGATGAGCGGGCCGGTCTCCGGCGCCGGATCCGGAAGATCGGGCAGCGATTGGCGGTGGCATGCGGGCAGAGGCATGGCCGGGTGCGCGGATATGCCAACCAGGGTGAGCGCTGGCAGAAGCTGCGGCATCTGAGCAAGCTTCAAGCACGGCTGTCGGTGGTGGAGCAGCGGATCGAGCAGAGCCGCCCGTCGGTCACAGTGGGCGGCCGCCGGATGGCCAGGGTTCGTCACCGCCTCGCCGAGGCCGGTCTCACCGAAGTCGACTGGCGGAAACGGTGGACTGCTGCCCGGTTGTTTCTGACCGCCGACGGGGAGTCTGGCGCTCCGTATGGCAACTACACCATCACTGCTGACCCCGTGGACGGTTCGGTCACGGTGGTGCTACCGGAACCTTTGCGTCATTTGGCCAACGCCCCGCGCGGCCGTTACCGGCTTTCCCCCACGGTCACCTTCCACCACCGCCGTCAGGAGTGGCTGGACCGGGTTGGCGCGCACCGGGCCGTGCGCTACGACATCGTCCATGACCCGGCCCGCGACCGCTGGTTCCTGGACGCTTCCTGGTCCACCCTCACCACCACACCCCCCAGCCCGGAGGAGATCCGGGCGTCCGGCGCGAAGTTGCTCGCCGTCGACCTCAACGCCGACCACCTCGCTGCCATCGTCCTCGACCCGCACGGCAACCCCAGCGGCGAGCCCCACACGATCCCGCTGGAGCTGACCGGCCCCACCGCCACCCGGGATGGGCGCCTGCGGGCCGCGATCACCCGGCTCATCGCCTTCGCTCAGGAGCACGGCTGCGCCGCCATCGTGATCGAGAACCTGGGCTTCGCCGACGCACGCGCCACCGGCCGGGAGATCATGGGACGCGGCCGCCGGGGCAAGACCTTCCGCCGCACGGTCGCAGGCATCCCCACCGCACGCTTCCGCGAACGACTGCGCTCCATGGCCCACCACCAGAACCTGGCCGTCATCGCCGTCGACCCCGCCTACACCTCGATCTGGGGCGAGAAGTACTGGAAGAGCCCGCTCCAGCAGCAGACCAAGACCAAAGTCACCCGGCACCACGGTGCTGCTGTGGCGATCGGACGGCGTGGCCTGGGACACAGGATCCGGCGTCGGCCAGGTGTGACCGCACCCGACCAGAGGATCGGACGGCGGAGAGCTACCGGCCAGGCCGTGTCTCTACCCAGGTCGCGCGGGGCCACGGGCCCACCCAGGACAGCGGGCACGCCCCACCGGGGCGGCAAGACCCGACCGCGCCGAAGTGACCAGCTCGTGCTGTTCCCCGACCTCGAAGACCGTTCGCGAGGTCACCAGGCCCCCACCGGCTTGGTTTAGGGCGAGTTGGCCGACGCTGGCAAACTCCCGCAGGAACGGTTGACTCTCGACCTTGTGCAGGGCCCAGAGTGCCGGGTGTGGAGAACGGCATGCGCAGCATCGGAGAGATGGCCCGCGACAGTGGCCTGGGCGTAAGCGCCCTGCGGTTCTACGACCGTGCCGGTGTGCTGGTCCCGGCCTGGGTGGATCCGGTGAGCGGTTACCGCTGGTACGAGCCCGAGCAGCTCGAAGAGGCCCGGCTGCTGGCCTGCTTGCGCCGGGCCGGGATGCCGCTGGCGGACATCCGGCTGGTGCTGGCCAGTTGGTCCGGCGCGGACACCGATCTGGTCCGGAAACTGCTCAAGGCGCACCTGCGCCGTCTCGAACAGGGGCTGTCCGATGCCCGCAGTGAGTTCTCCGCGCTCCGAGCACTACTCGATCACCGGGAGAATGTCATGACCTCGCTCCGCATCGCCACCGTCCGCCTGTCCGTCGCCGCGCCGGAGCTGGCAGCCGTGCTGGACACGGTTCGTTTCGCGGCGAGCACCGACCCCGAGCTGCCGATGCTCGGCGGGGTTCTGTTCGACATCGAGGGCGAGAGTCTTCATGCCGTGGCCACCGACCGGTACCGAATGGCGGTCGCGCAGGCCGGTATCGCCGGGCACGACGGGAGCCGAGTGCAGGTCGTCGTGCCCACTCCGCTCGCCGACGCGATGCGTGCGCTGTTGGACGGCGAGGGACCTGTGCGATTCTCTCTCGACGGTGACCGCGTGACACTGCAGGCCGGGGACAGGCAGGCGGCCGGTCGGTGTCTCGACCACGACTTCCCCGACTACCGTCGTCTCCTGCCCCAGGCCGGCGAACGCCGCACGGTCGTCGAGGTGGCGGCCTTCCGGGAGGCTCTGGAGACCGGTCCTGTCCGCTCCGGGGAGGCCGGGGCACACGACCTCAGCGTGCTCAGGGTGGAGGACGGCGGCGCGGTGACCCTCTGCGCTGACGGTGACGAAGACCCGAACCGCGTCGCCGTCAACCGTGAGTTCCTGCTGGCCGCGCTGGCCGCCGGGGCCCGCGATCGACTGATTCTGGAGTTCGGCGCGCCCACGGCACCGGTCACGATCCGCCGACCTGACGACGAGGGCGCCTTCTCGCTCCTGATGCCGGTCCGGCTGGAGAACTGACGGTACGTTGGAAAAATTTCCCGCACTCCGTACAACCATCCCCCCACCCGGCCGGTCGTACCTCGCGTCAGGACTTTCGGAGGGGGATCCGGGGGGATCGCGGGGGTTCTGACCGGAGGGGGTAGGCCGAGGGGGTTCGATCGACGGATCGGGCCCCCTCGAAGCATGCCCGGCCCCTCTCGGGGCGTCCGGCCGGTTCATGTGTTGTTCGTGGGGGCCGCGTGCCCCAGGCTGCTGCTGAACGGGACGACTTGTCCGACTCGGGGGGCGGTTCTCGTGCTGCGTATTCACTTCACGCCTCAGGATCTGGCCCGTGTCCGGGTGGCGAGCGCCCCCGACCCGCTCTGGGAGATCACCTGCAGCCTGCACCGATTACAGACCTCGCGGGGCCGCTGGGCGTACGCCGACTGGTACCGGGAGACCCGCGCCACCATGGTCGGCACCCAGCTCGGCGCGGCCGTCCGACGGCTGCTGGTCCCGGTGCTGCCCCGGGCGCGCTACCTGCCCGACTTCCTCACCCCGCACGAGGCCGCCGACGGCCTGGACCGCGGGCTCGCGGCGATCGTCGACACCCCGTCCGACCGGGTCGACCTCGAAATACGGACGCTGGACCGGATCTCCGGCGCCCCCGACTGGGCGCTCCGGCTCCGGGAACGCGCCACCCGCGAGGACTTCGTCGGACTCCTGCGCGCCTACCACGAAGCGGTCATCGCGCCCCACGAGAGCCGCATTCACGCCACGGTCGCCGCGGAACGCGCCCTGCGGGGCCGGGACGCCCTCGCCACCGGGCTCGACGGGCTGCTCGCCGGCCTGTCACCCGCCGTCCGCTGGCACCCGCCGGTCCTCCACGTCGACTACGTGGAGGACCGGGACCTGCGCCTGGACGGCCGCGGGCTGCGCCTGATCCCGTCCTACTTCTGCTGGCAGTCACCGATCTCGATGGCCGACGACACCCTTCAGCCGGTGCTGGTCTATCCCGTGCACGGCCGCCGCGCGCCCGCCCCCGAACGCCCGCCCGAGGTCTCGCTCGCCGCGCTACTCGGCCGTACCCGCGCGGCCGTGCTGCGGTCCCTCGCACTGGGCGCGACCACCTCCGAACTGGCCGGGGTCCTGGGTGTGTCGGTGCCCACGGCCTCCCACCACACCTCCGTGCTGCGCGAGGCCGGCCTGGTCTTCAGCCACCGCCACCACAACACGGTGCTGCACACCCTCACGCCACTCGGCGCCGCGCTGCTCAGACCGGCGAGCGACGCCGGGGCGTCACCCGAGTGAGCCCCGGGCCTCCTGGCCGAGCAGGGCTGCGGCCCGCGTCAGGGCATCCTGGCGGTGCTGCCAGACCTCCTCCAGGCGGGCCCGGGTGCGGGCCGGCTGCTGTCGCAGGAAGACCTCACGCTGGCTGGCGAACGTGCGGCGCAGGCCGCTCACACCGTCACAGTGCTGATCGGCCGTCGCGGCGGCGCGCTGCTCCGGAGCCAGCTTCGCGGCGCTCGCTCCCCGGACGGCCTCGGCCCGCAGCGAATCGATCAGCGCGGCGGGCGTCTTCACCGGCTGGCCGGCGTCCGCCATACAGCGCTGCCAGCGTTCCAGGGCCTTCTGGTAGGCGGGGGCGGTGGCCAGGTACCGCTGGAGGAGCTGGTCGACGTCCTGCGGTACGAGGGTGTCCTCCAGGGCGGCCCGTACGGTGCCGTACAACTCGGCCCGGGCCCGGGCCGTGCAGCCGCCCGTGGCGTAGGTCCCGCTCGCCCCGCTGGGCAGCGACAGCGGCGCCACCTGGCCCGCGGGGCCGTCGAGGGCGGCGGTGTAGCGGCTCTGTTCGGCGGTGGTCAGGGAGCGGACGTAACGGTCCTGGGCCGTGGGGCCGTTGTTCAGGTCGCCCAGCGCCGTGGAGACGCCGTAGCCGGGGGCCGAGCGGGAACCGATCGACTCGGCCGTGGTCGCCCCGCCGGGTGGCCGCGGGCCCGCGCTCGTGACCAGGAAGCGCAGTCCCCGGTCACGCATGCAGCGCCGGGTGAGGATCTGCGAGGCGCCGAAGAGCTGCCAGCGCTGACGCAGCGCGGTGGCGTCGTTGGTGAGGACGGCGGTGGCATGACCGGACTCCCGCACCGCCGACGCCGCCTCGGCCGAGTCGGCCGTGCCCGGTCCGCTGCACGCGCTCGCGGCGACGCAGACCAGGGTCACAAGGAGGATCAGCAGGGGCGGCAGATGTGGCGGTGCCTGTCCGGTACGGCGGTGCGGGAGCTCTGTCATGGGTGATCGCCCGTCATCCAGTGGCCGGTCAGGGCCCGGTCAGCAGCCGGAGGTCCAGTAGTTGCTGCTGATCGAGTCGTTGAAGCTGGTCGAGGTGCCGGGCCAGACGAGGTTCGCGAAGTTGCTGTTGGACCAGTCCTTGGGCAGGCAGGCGGACAGCCCGGAGTAGTTGATGTCGCGCCACACCTCGACACCCAGGCCACTCGTGCCGTGGTTGTACCCCGAGGAGGCGCAGTCGCTCCATGTCCCGGTGGAGCAGCTGGAGTGCGAGTAGGCACCCCAGTTGGTGTTGGCGCCGGAGAACTTGCCCGGCCCGTCGCCGTAGCCCGAGTTGGCCCAGAAGCAGAAGTAGGTGCTCGGGCAGTCCCCGATGGCCTGCGGGGAGACCGCGGTGGAGGCGGTCTTCCCCTGTACCGCCTGCGGGGCGGCGGCGGCCGGCTTGGCGGCCGGGGCGGCGGAGTGCCCGTCGGCGGCGGCCGCGCTGCCGGGAAGGGTGAGGCCGATGAAGGCGGCCAGGGCGGTGGCGGCGAGCGCCGCGGCTAAACGGAAGGATCTCATGTGAACTCCCTCTTTCTCGGACTGTTCGTACGTGTGGGCGATATTGCCAACCGGGGCACAGGCTGGCCATCACGTTTCACGGGGATGAAAAGTCCCAGGTGCAGAGGGGGAGTCCGGTGCTCCGTATGTGCTAGAAGAACACCCCGCACCGCAGCAGCACGTTCGCGTACGGCCGGGCCTCGCCCGTGCGGACGACCAGGTGGGCGTCCCCCGACAGTTCCTTCAGGCGTTCGTGCGGGACCAGGGCCAGGTCGGGAAAGTGCCCGTCCAGCAGCCTGGCGGCGGCCGGATTGGCCCCGCGTATCTCGGTCGCCGCCGTCGCGCCCTCCACGACCAGCTCGGACAGCAGCCCCTCCAGCACCTCCGCGAAGGACGGAACCCCGGCCCGGAAGGCGAGGTCCACGACCCGCGGCCCCCGCGGGATCGGCATCCCGGCGTCGCAGACCAGCACCTCGTGCCCGTGCCCCAACTCGGCGAGCGCGCCGGAGAGATGACGGTTGAGGATCCCCGCCCTCTTCACAGGGCCTCGACCTCCGTCATCGTCGGGTACGACTCCTGCGCGCCCCGCCTCGTCACCGCCGCTGCCCCCACGCGGGCCGCGAACCGAGCCGCCTCCACCAGCGACGCGCCCGCCCCCAGCCGTACCGCGAGGGCCGCCGTGAACGCGTCCCCGGCGCCCGTGGTGTCCACCGCGTCCACCTTCACGGACGGGACGGACTCGACCCCGTGACCGTCGGCGACCAGCGCGCCCTCCGCGCCCAGCGTCACCACCACCGACCTCGGGCCCTTGGCGAGCAGGAGCCGCGCCCAGTCGGCCGGTTCCTCGCTCACGCACGCCGCGCCGAGAATCACCTTCGCCTCGTGCTCGTTCACGATCAGCGGGTCGCAGGCTGCGAGGACCTCACCCGGAAGGGGCCGCGGCGGCGACGGGTTGAGCACGAACCGGCTGCCGGGGGCCAGGTTCCGTACCACCTCCACCACCGTCTCCAGCGGGATCTCCAGCTGCGCGGAGACCGCCCGGGAGGCGTGGAAGAGGCTGACCGCGGCCCGTACGTCCGCCGGTGCGAGACGGCCGTTCGCGCCGGGGGAGACCACGATGCTGTTGTCTCCCGAGGGGTCCACGGTGATCAGCGCGACGCCCGTCGGCGCCCCGCCCACCAGCAGGCCCACCGTGTCCACCCCGGCGGCCCGCTGTGAGTCGAGCAGCAGCCTGCCGTGGGCGTCGTCGCCGACCCGGGCCAGCAGGGCGGTGCGGGCACCGAGCCGGGCGGCCGCGACCGCCTGGTTGGCGCCCTTGCCGCCGGGGTGCGTGGCGAGGTCGCCGCCGAGCACGGTCTCACCGGCGGCCGGACGCCGGTCGACCCCGATCACCAGGTCGGCGTTGGCCGATCCCACGACCAGGAGGTCGTAGTCGTACATCGATTGACTCCCTGTAGGAATGAGTTGAGGCGGCCGGGCCTCAATTGAACCGCCCGGCCGCCTCCTTGGTGGCTCAGCCCGAGAAGCCGGCCACGTTGTCCTTGGTGACCACCTTCACCGGTACCTTGATCGTCGACTCGACCTTCTTGTCCTGGATGGCCTTGAGCGCGTTGTCCACGGCGATCTTCCCGAGCTGGCTCGGCTGCTGGGCGACCGACGCGTACAGCGTGCCGTTCTTGACCGCGGTCAGGCCGTCCGGGGTGCCGTCGAAGCCGACCACGGACACCGACGTGCCGGCCTTGGAGCCCAGCGCCTTGATCGCGCCGAGGGCCATCTCGTCGTTGGCGGCGATGACGCCCTGGACGTCGGGGTGGGCCTGGAGCAGGTTCGACATCACGTCGAGGCCCTTGGTGCGGTCGAAGTCGGCGGGCTGCTGGGCCACCACCTGGATCCCGGGGTAGGCCTTGAGGCCGTTGGCGAAGCCCTGCGCCCGCTCGCGGGCGGCGGAGGTGCCGGCCTGGCCCTGCAGGATCACGATCTTGCCGTGGCCGCCGAGCTTCCCGGCGACCGTCTTGGCGGCCAGCTCACCGCCGGTGACGTTGTCGGAGGCGATCAGGGCCTCGGTCTTGGCGTTGTTGACGCCCCGGTCGACGGCGACGACCGGGATGCCGGCCTTGTCGGCGGCCTTCACGGAGTTGCTCGCCGCGTCCGAGTCCACCGGGTTGACGATGATCGCGCCCAGTCCCGAAGTGGTGAAGTTCTGCAGTTGGTTGGCCTGCTGCGAGGCGTCGTTCTGGGCGTCCGTGACGGTCAGGTCCACGCCCAGCTTCCTGGCCTCGGCCTGGGCGCCGGAGCGGATCTGCACGAAGAACGGGTTGTTGAGGGTGGACAGGGACAGACCGATCTTCGGGTTGCTCGAGGAGGAGCCGGTGTGCAGGAGGGAGGTCGCGGCCACCAGCGCCACGGTGACGACCGCCGCGAGCGCGTAGGTCCCGGCCTGCTTGCCCTTGTTCCCGCCGGTTCCGGCGGCCAGGGGAGTCGCCCCGGCCTTGCGGCGCACGGTGTCGAGGAGCACCGCGAGCGCGATGACGACGCCGATGACCACCTGCTGCCAGAAAGCGGACACGTTGAGCAGGTTGAGCCCGTTGCGCAGCACCGCGAGGATCAGCGCGCCGATCAGCGTGCCGGACGCCTTGCCGGTGCCGCCGGCCAGGGAGGCACCGCCGATCACGACCGCGGCGATGGCGTCCAGTTCGTAGCCGTTGGCGGCCTGCGGCTGGGCGGAGGACAGCCGGGCGGCGAGCACGATGCCGGCGACGGCCGCGAACAGCCCGGACAGCGCGTAGATGGCGAGCTTCTGCTTGGACACCCGCAGTCCGGACAGCCGGGCGGCCTCCTCGTTGCCGCCGATCGCGTACATCGAGCGCCCGATGTACGTCCGGCCGAGGACGAAGGCGGCGATCAGCCCCATGGCGACCATGACCAGCACCGGTACCGGCAGCCAGCCGCCGAGCGTGTCGCCGAGATGCGAGACCGAGTCCGGGAAGGCGATCGGCGAGCCCCCGGAGATCACCAGCGCCAGACCCCGGCCCACCGAAAGCATCGCGAGCGTCGCGATGAACGGCGGCAGCTTGCCGTACGCGATGAGGAAGCCGTTGACGAGACCGGCCGCGACACCGGTCAGGACCGCCAGCACCACCGCTATGACGACCGGGACCCCGTGCTGGGTCGCGGTCCACGCCAGCACGGTGGCCGACAGGGCCGCCACCGAGCCGACCGACAGGTCGATGCCCGCCGCGACGATCACGAAGGTCGCGCCGAAGGCGAGGATGGCCGTCACGGCCGCCTGGACGCCGACGTTCAGCAGGTTGTCGGTGGTGAGGAAGTCGCCCGACAGCGCCGACATGGCGATGACGAGGACGATCAGCGCGGTGAGCGCGCCGTTGTCGAGGAGCAGCCGGCGGACCGCCGCGGCGCCGCCACCGGCGCCCGATGTGCTCTTGAGCGTGTCAGTGGCCACGAGCGGCCTCCTTGTCGGTTGTGGTGGGGTTGCTGACGGCGAGTGCCATCACGGAGTCCTGGGTGGCCTCGTCCGCGGCCAGTTCGCCCGCGATCCGCCCCTGGGCCATCACCAGCACCCGGTCGCTCATCCCGAGGACCTCGGGAAGATCGCTGGAGATCATCAGTACGGCGGCCCCGGCGGCCGTCAGCTCGTTGATCAGCTGGTAGATCTCGACCTTGGCGCCGACGTCGATACCGCGCGTCGGCTCGTCGAGGATCAGCACCTTGGTATCGGCGAGGAGCCACTTGCCGATGACGACCTTCTGCTGGTTGCCGCCGGAGAGCGTGCGCACATGCTGACCGAGCCCGGCCATCCGCACGCCCAGCTGCCCGGCGATCCGCTCGGCGGCGACATGCTGCGCCTTGAGGTCGACGATCCCGGCCCGGGTCGCCCGGCGCAGGGTCACAAGGCCGAGGTTCTCCTCCACGGAGGCGTCGAGGACCAGCCCCTGCCCCTTGCGGTCCTCGGGGACGAGCCCGATCCCGGCGGCCATGGCCGCGTTGACGTCGGACCGCCTGAGCACGCTTCCCGAGACCTTGACGGCTCCCTTGTCGTACGGATCGGCGCCGAACACCGCGCGCACGACCTCGGTACGGCCGGCGCCCACAAGGCCCGCGATGCCGACGACCTCACCGGCGTGCACCTCGAAGCTCACGTCGTGGAAGACGCCGTCCCGGGTGAGCCCTTCCACGGACAGCAGCGCGGCACCGGTCTCGGCCCGCTCGCGCGGGTACTGCTGCTCGATGGACCGCCCGACCATGAGCCGTACCAGCTCGTCCTCCGGGGTGTCGGCGGCCACCTGCCCGACCGACTTCCCGTCCCGGATGACGGTCACCCGGTCCCCGATCGCGGCGATCTCCTCCAGGTGGTGGGTGATGAAGACGATCCCGACCCCGTCCTCGCGCAGCTGCCGCACGATCGTGAAGAGCTTCTCCACCTCCTCCGAGGTGAGCACGGCGGTCGGCTCGTCCATGATGAGCACGCGCGCGTTCAGGCTGAGTGCCTTGGCGATCTCGACCATCTGGAGGCGGGCGATACCGAGTTCGCGCACCCGCGCGCGGGGCGACACGTTCACACCCACGCGCGCGAGCAGCACCTCCGCGTCGGCTTCCATCCTCTTCCGGTCGATCATCCCGAGGCGGCGCGGCTGCCGGCCCAGGAAGATGTTCTCGGCGACCGTGAGATCGGGTACGAGGTTGAACTCCTGGTAGATGGTGGCGATCCCGAGGCGCTCGGAGTCCTGCGCACCATGGATGCGCACCTCCTCGCCGCCGGCCAGGATCCGCCCCTCGTCGGGCGTGTAGGCGCCGGAGAGCATCTTGATGAGGGTGCTCTTGCCCGCGCCGTTCTCACCGAGGAGTACGTGCACCTCGCCCCGGCGCAGATCGAAGTCGACGCCGTCGAGCGCGACCACGCCTGGGAAGGACTTCCGTATGCCCTCGATACGCAGCAACTCTTCCGGGTCGCTCACGATGTGCTCCTTTGCACAGGGGTCTGGTTGTCGCCGGGGTTCGCGCCGCACGAGCGGCGTACGACGAGCCGGGCGGGGAGGGTGACGGACTGCGGAGGCCGCCCCTCGATACGGTCGATCAGTGCGCGTACGGCGGCACGCCCCAACTCGCCCGTCGGCTGGGCGATCGCGGTGACCGGCGGATCGGTGTGTACGAACCACCGGATGTCGTCGAACGCGGCGAGCGCGATGTCGTCCGGCACCCGCAGGCCGCGCGCGCGTACGGCGTCGAGTGCGCCGAGCGCCATCAGGTTGTCGGCGGCGAAGACGACCTCGGGCGGCTCGGGCAGGTCGAGGAACCCCTCGGTGACCCGCCGCCCGCTCTCGACCTGGAAGTCGCCCTGGCCTGTGTAGGCGTCGGGGAGGGGTACGCCGTACTCGGCGAGGGCCTCCCGGAAGGCCTGCACACGCTCACTGCCGGTGGTCGTGGCGGCAGGCCCCGCGATGATCGCGAGCCGCCGGTGCCCCAGCCCGTGCAGATGCGCGACCAGATCCCGTATGGCGGCCCGTCCGTCCGCCCGCACCACCGGCACGTCGACGCCGGGGATCCAGCGGTCGACGAACACCATCGGCGTCCCGCCGCGCGCCGCCTCCAGCATCAGCGGGGAGCCGCCGTCGGTGGGGGAGACGAGCAGTCCGTCGATACGGCGGTCGAGCAGCGTCCGTACGTGGTGGTCCTGCAGCTCGGGCCGCTCGTCTGCGTTGCCGATGATCACGCTGTAGCCGAGCGCGCGGGCCTCTTCCTCGACCGAGCGGGCCAGCTCCGTGAAGTACGGGTTGAGTACGTCGCTGATGACCAGGCCGAGGGTGCGGGTCTGGTCGGTGCGCAGCGAACGGGCGACGGCGTTCGGGCGGTAGCCCAGCGTCTCGACGGCGGCCAGCACACGGGCACGGGCGTCGGCGCTGACCGACGGATGGTCGTTCAGGACACGGGACACCGTGGCGACGGAAACGCCCGCCTCGGCGGCCACGTCCTTGATGCTCGCCATCGCCGCTCCACCTCCTCGTGGAACTCATGGAATCGATTACACGCACTGCGTACCGAGGATTGGAATCGATTACACGGGGGTGGGGCAAGGGGGTGGAGGTGGCCGAAATCGAATCGTGACTCTTGCCGGGCCGCCGGGCGGTGAGCCCCCACAGGCAAGGCGGGCAAGGTGAGCAGGGCGGAGCCGCAGGCTGAGTAGACGGCGCAGGTGGAGCAGATGGGGCCTCGAAGATGACCCGTAGCGAAGTGCGCGAAGGCGCGACCTTGTTGTTCGTCGCGCTTCTGGAGGTGTCCGTGATCATCGGCGGGAAGCTCTCCCTCGCCTGGGCGATCACGGTGGCCGCCGTGTACCTGTTCTTCCTGCTGGCCTACGTACGCGGCATCGTGCGCCGCCGCCGGGAGTCTCCGGCGCGCGGCTCGGCTACCGGTACTGGTCGCTTCAGCTGATGCGAGTCCCCGTGCCGCTGACGCGGACGCGCGGGTCACCCGCGTGCAGCGTCACCGTGAGTTCGCCGGGACGGCCCAGGTCCTCGCCCTGGTGCAGGGTGAGGACGGCGTCCTCGGCGACCAGGCCCAGCTCACGGGCGTACGCACCGAACGCGGCGGCAGCGGCACCGGTCGCCGGGTCCTCGACGACGCCCCCGACGGGGAACGGGTCGCGGACGTGGAACACGGTGGCCGACTCCCGCCACACCAACTGGAGCGTGGTCAGGTCCAGGCGGTGCATCAGGGCTTCGAGGCGTGCGAAGTCGTACGCCAGGTCCGCGAGGCGTGCCCGCGTCGCCGCCGCGAGAACGAGATGGCGGGCACCGGCGAACGCGATCCGGGGCGGGAAGTCCGGGTCGAGGTCGGCTTCCGGCCAGCGGAGCGCGGCGAGCGCCTCCGCGAGGTCGGCGTCGGCGATCTCCTCGACGTGCGGCTCGACGCTGGTGAGCGTGGCGGTGACCGTCCCGCCCGCCTCGGTCACCTCCACCGGCACGGTGCCGGCGCGCGTGGCGAACACCAGCTCTCCGGGGCCGATCCGCTCGGCGAGCGCGATCGCGGTCGCGATGGTGGCGTGCCCGCAGAACGGCACCTCGGCCTTCGGGCTGAAGTAACGGATGGTGTAGGCCCGTTCCTCCGAAGAGGCGGTCAGGAAAGCGGACTCCGAATACCCGAGGTCCGCGGCGACGGCCAGCATGCCGGCGTCGTCCAGGCCACTGGCGTCCAGTACGACACCGGCGGGGTTCCCACCCTCGGGGCGGCTGGAGAAAGCGGTGTATCGCAGTACCTCGGGGCGCGGCGCGTTCGTCGTCATGATCCCCCAACGCGGGGCGCTCTCACGGCTATTCCGGCTACGCCCCCGAACCGCCCGGCGTCCGCGCGAACTCGGGCTGGTCGAGCAGGCGCAGCCGGCTACCGTCGGACTGGCGCCTGACGACCTGCGCCCGCGCACCGGTCCCGTCCTTCGGCGGGGTCGACGTGAGGGCGATGTCGCCGCTGACCGACGTCGGCAGGGGTTGTTCCGGCTCGAAGCGAGGACCGCCCGCCAGCACCTTCTCCCACAGCGCGCGGATCGCCTCCCGCCCCACCGTCACCTCGCCGGGCGGGTAGGCCAGCACCGCGTCCTTTACAAGGTCGCCTTACATCGGCTTCGGCTTGAAGACCGCGAAGGCCGCGCCCTGGGGGTCGGCGACCACCGACATCCGGCCGGCCATCATCTCGAACGGCGGTGCGAGGACCGTTCCGTTCCGCTTGACCAGGGCGTCCACGGTGGAGTCGACGTCGTCCACCGCGAAGTACGTCAGCCAGTGCGGGACGCCGGGCCGGTCATCGCCGAGCCGGGTGGCGCCGCCGACGCCCTTGCCGCCGACGTTCAGCATCCAGTAGTTCCCCTCGGCGCCCTCCATCGGCTGGATCTCGATCCCGAAGACCTCGCCGTAGAAGCCGGTGGCGCCGGGTACGTCGCTGGTGTTCAGCTCGTTCCAGATCAGCGTGCCCGGCTCGTTGACCAGCCCGGCGCCGTGGAACTCGCCCGGCTGCCACACCCCGAACACGGCGCCCTGCGGGTCGGCGGCGATCAGCATCCGGCCCAGGGAGCCGACGTCCATCACCGGGGCCAGCAGGGTGCCGCCCGCCGAGACGATCGTGTCCTGGGTGGCCTGCGCGTCGGTGCTGGCCAGATAGGTGGTCCACACGGTCGGCGCCTCCGGCTGCCCCTCGGGCCCCATGGAAGGACCGATACCGGCCACCGGCTTGCCCCGCAGCGTGCAGACCGCGTACCCGCCGTACTCACCCGGGCCGGCCTCGCCCTGCCAGCCGAACAGGTCACGGTAGAAGTCCAGCGCGGCCTGCTGGTCCTGCGCCATCAGATCGACCCAGCACGGGGTGCCGGTCGGGTACGGAGTGGTGATCTCGGGCATCTCCAGCCTTCCTGCGCCTTGGGTCCCCCGCCGCCCACCTTCACCGCCCGGCGCCGATCCCGCCACCCGGGCGGCATGAAAAGAACCTCCTTGGCGGACGGGGTCCGCCAAGGAGGCCGATGCTCGGTTCTTCCGTGACGACTGCGGCGAGACGTCTGGTCCCGAACCGCGTTGTCGAGCGAAAGCGGGCCGGTCGTCAGTCGGGCGCCACTTCTGAGATCAGTTCGCGAACGCGCGTCTCGATCGTGTCGCGGATGGCTCGGACGGCCTCGACGCCTTGCCCGGCGGGGTCGTCGAGTTGCCAGTCGAGGTACCGCTTGCCGGGGAAGACGGGGCAGGCGTCGCCGCACCCCATGGTGATCACGACGTCGGACGCCTGGACGGCCTCCACGGTGAGGATCTTCGGGGTCTCGGCGGAGATGTCGATGCCGACCTCGCTCATCGCCTTGACCACGGCCGGGTTGACGGTGTCGGCGGGGGCCGAGCCGGCCGAGCGGACCTCGATGCGGTCGCCCGCGAGATGGGTGAGGAAGGCGGCGGCCATCTGGGAGCGGCCGGCGTTGTGGACGCAGACGAACAGCACCGACGGGCGCGAGGAAGAAGTGCTCATGGTGGGTGACTTCCGTGGGGCGTGATCAGGAGGAGACGGGTTCGGGTTTGCTGATCGCGGGGCGAGCCGGGGCGGCTTGCGCGCCGTGGACGGCGGTCACGGTGCCGAGCCCGAGCGCAGCGCCGAGCAGCTGGGCGGCGACGAACGGGGCGACGGAGACGGGTGCGATCCCGGCGAAGGTGTCGGTGAAGGCCCGGCCGACGGTCACCGCCGGGTTCGCGAACGAGGTGGAGGAGGTGAACCAGTAGGCGGCCCCGATGTAGGAGGCCACCGCGATCGGGGCGAGTGCGGCGCGGCCGATCCGGGCGAGGCCGAAGACCAGCAGGATCAACCCGGCCGTGGCGACGACCTCGCCCAGCCACAGGTGCCCGGCGGAGCGG
This sequence comes from Streptomyces sp. NPDC096040, assembly GCF_040303265.1. Classification (NCBI taxonomy): domain Bacteria; kingdom Bacillati; phylum Actinomycetota; class Actinomycetes; order Kitasatosporales; family Streptomycetaceae; genus Streptomyces; species Streptomyces sp. NPDC096040. The sequence continues at coordinate 241,332 of NZ_JBEOTA010000007.1, read as the reverse complement.
TCATGGGTGGAGAACCTCACCAGCGGCTCGCCGAACATCGCGTCGGCCAGGACCGCGCCGCCGATCGCCCCCGCGATCTGGGCAGGCACATACGCAGCGACGTCCCGCGGTGTGAACCCGTCCGGGGCGTGGCGTTCGGTGAACCAGACGGCGAGGGTGACGGCCGGGTTGAAGTGCGCGCCGGAGACCGGACCGAACACAGTGATCAACACGCCCAGGCCGAACACGGTGGTGAGGGAGTTGGCGAGCAGTTGCACGCCGCCGTCGTGCGACAGCTCGGTGGCTTGGATGCCGGAGCCGACCACCACCGCCACCAGCAGCCCGGTCCCGATCACCTCCGCGGCGACGCGGCGGCCGAGCGGGGCTTTCACGCGTCGGCTCCGGCACTCCGCGGGGTGGTCAGAAACGCGGCAAGCCGGTCCAGTACGCCGGGCAGCACCCAGTAGTACACCCACGTGCCACGCCGCTCGCAGTCGATGAGTCCGGCCTGTCGCAGCTGCTTGAGGTGGTGGGAGATCGTCGGCTGGGACAGGTCGAAGGCCGGGGTCAGCTCGCACACGCAGACCTCGCCGCCTTCTTCACGCGAGGCGATCATCGACATCAGGCGCAGGCGGACGGGATCGCCCAGGGCCTTGAAGACCTTCGCCAGGTCGGCCGCCCGGTCCTCGTCCAGCGGCGCGGCGGACAGGCCCGGGCAGCAGGCGGCGTCCTGGCCGATCACCTCAAGTTCTTGCTTCGACATACCTCTATGTTGACGTTCTTCTATCCAGGGCGCAAGGTTGAATCAATGGACGTCAATACAAGCCGTTCCGGGGCCTTGCCGTGCCCCGCCACTGGGGAGTGAGTCATGAGCGAGCAGTCCACCGGCCTTCGGGAAACCGTTCGTCAGCGATACGCGGCGGCGGCAGTGAAGGTCAGCGAGGGTGGCACCGCCTGTTGCGGGACCGAGCCGGTCGAGGTCGACGAGAACTTCGGCTCGGCCCTGTACGCCGCCGACGAGCGCGAAGCTCTGCCCGCCGAGGCGGTCGCTGCCTCGCTCGGCTGCGGCAACCCCACCGCCGTCGCCGAACTCCGCGAGGGTGAGCGCGTCCTGGACCTCGGCTCCGGTGGCGGCATCGACGTCCTGCTGTCCGCCCGACGCGTCGGCCCTTCCGGCAAGGCGTACGGACTGGACATGACCGAGGAGATGCTCGCGCTGGCCCTGGCCAACGCGGGGAGGGCGGGCGCCACGAACGTCGAGTTCCTCAAGGGCACGATCGAGGCGATCCCGCTTCCCGCGAACGCGATCGACGTCGTCATCTCCAACTGCGTGATCAACCTGTCCGTCGACAAGCCCGCCGTCTTCGCCGAGACCTTCCGCGTCCTCAGGCCCGGCGGCCGCATCGGGGTGTCCGACGTCGTCGCCGACGACACTCTCACCCCCGAACAGCGCGCCGAACGCGGCGACTACGTCGGCTGCATCGCTGGAGCGCTGTCCTTCACCGAATACCGCGCGGGTCTGGAAGCGGCCGGCTTCACGGACATCGAGATCACCCCGACCCACCCGGTCGCCGACGGCATGCACTCCGCCGTCGTCCGCGCCGGCAAGCCGGCCACCGCCACCGCCACCGTCCCGGATCCCGTCGCGACGCCTGCGGTGGACGACTCCTGCTGCGGTGTCACCGCGTGCTGCACTCCGGCCGAGCAGACAACCGACCCGTCCACCACTGTCAGCGCGGCCAAGAGCGCCGCCGAATGCGCCTGCCGGAGCTGAGCTGACCTCTCACACCCGGCGGCAGCGCGTAGATCACCGCTGCCGGGGATGTCTCACTCGTGAGGGTCGAGACGTTCGCAGGCCTGCTCGTGGCTGCCCTGGGCGCGGCTGCGCGCCTACCGGAAGCCGAGGTGCGGATCGGTGCCGGTCAGCTCACCGCTGGCGGCCCACAGGCGGGCGGCGACGGCCGGGTCGGTCATATGGGAGAGGGCGGTCTCACGCCGTGGTGTGCCGCGCAGGCCGAAGACCCTCGGCCCCCACAGCTGCCCTCCCCGCACCTCCGGGTCGAGGACGGCACGGACGATGGGCCATGCCCCGGCGTCCTTGCCCTGCACCAAGAGCCCGGCGGGCAGGGCGCGCAGTCGCTCGCCGGGGGTTGTCACGTGCACCGGCGGGCGGGACGGGGTGAGGGAGTCCAGTGCGCCGCCGGGGTGGGCCACCACACTGAGCACCGTGCTGCCGACGGCGAGCAGGCGGCGATCGAGTTCGAAGCCGAAGCACATCTGCGCCAGCTTCGATCGGCCGTAGGTGCGCTTGGGCCGGTAGTCCCGGGTCGACTGCAGATCGTCCAGGTCCAGCCGCTCGGAGCGTGCCGCGAAACTTCCCACCGTCACGATGCGGCCCGCCGGCGCCGCGGACAGCAGGGGGGCCAGCCACTGGGTGAGTGCGAAGTGGCCGAGGTGGTTGATGCCGAACATCAGCTCGTGGCCGTCCTCGGTCTCTCGGCGAGGCGGGTCGTCGAACGCGACGCCTGCGTTGTGGACCACCGCGTCGAGGTGATCCAGGTCCAGCCTGTCCACGGCGGTCTTCAGGGACGGCAGGTCGGCGAGGTCCAGTTGAAGGTGCCGCACCTGCGCGCCGGGGACGCGCGAGCGGATCGAGGCCATGGCGGCGTCGGCCTTCGCGGCGTTCCGGCTGCCGAGCACGACGAGGGCGCCGGTGGCGGCGAGCTGCTCCGCGACGAAGTAGCCGATCCCGGCGTTACCCCCGGTGACCAGGAAGACCCTGCCCTCGGCGGACGGCAGCCGGTGAACGTTCCACGGCTGGCTCTGAGATGTGGAAGACACGATGAAAGGCTCCTTGCGCTCGGGGGCGGCGTGCTCACGGGGGAGCACCGACCCGCCCAAGGTCGCAACCTCCACCGACAGACCACCGACAGATCAAGGTCACCGCCGACAGACTTCCGACACTCCTCCGGAAGCCCGAAGAGAGGCACGGCGCCAGGAAATTCCCTGTTCGGTTGTAGGGACACGGTGATAGACAGCCCGGGTGGAGAAGGCTCTGGAGTTCCCGGACCTGCTGCGGCTGATCGACGAGCGGTCGGCCGCCTTCCGCGCCGCGGTCGCCGCCGCGCCAGCCTCGACGTGCAGGTGCCGAGCTGCCCCGACTGGACGTTGTTCGATCTGGTGCGGCACCAGGGTCAGGGGCGCCGCAAGTGGGCCTCCATCGCCGCCGCGGGGCCTGCCGACGCTCCCCCGGCCAAGTCCGTATGGGACGCCCCGGCTGCGCCCCAGGAGCGCGATGCCCTGCTGGACTGGTGGACCGCATCCGCGCAGCAGCTACTGGACGCGCTGCGGGAGGCCGGCCCGGATCGCGGTTGCTGGACGTGGTGGGGGACCTCGCAGTCGCCCCAGACCTGCGGTGCCGCCGCCCGGCACCAGCTCCAGGAGATCGCGATGCACACCTACGACGCCCAACTCACCCTGGGCGAACCGCAGTCACTGCCGGACGAGGTGGCACTCGACGGTGTCGACGAGTTCCTGTCCACCTGCTGCGCGACGACGGACGCCTGGCCGCACGAGCCCGCCACCGTCGACTACCACGCCACCGAGGGCCGCTCCTGGCGCCTCTGGCTCTCCGCCGACGGCGCCCGCACCGCCTCCCTCCCCGAGACCGGCACGATGCCCCACGCCGACGCCTCCCTCCGGGGCACGGCCGGCGAGCTGGTCCAGGCCCTGTACGGCCGTATCCCGGTGGACTCCCTGAAGCTCGACGGCGACCGCCGTATCTTCGACCTGCTCCTGGCCTGGGACCCGGAGTAGGACCTGACGCTGGCCACCGGGGAGGGGCAAGTAGTGGGGCAGGTAGTGGTGAGACACACCGCGCGGCTGGGAGTCGGAGCCGCCGTGATCGCCGTCGTGGTGACGGCCTCGGCGTGCGGCGGCGGCTCCACGCCCGGAGCGTGCGGCGGCGTCGGTGTCACGTCCGGGGTCGGCGTGATGTTCCTCCACCGGGGCTACACCGACCTCGTGGGTGCCTCCTACGAGCTGTGCGCACGCGGCAAGTGCGTCAAGGGGGAGCTCAAGCAGGAAGCCATCACGCGGGTGAGCCTCCCCCTCCCCACCGACGTCGACCCTGACAGCGGCACGGTCCGCTTCCGGGTCACCCCGAAGGGAAGCCGCAGCCCCGAGATCGACGCCGCCACCGACGTGGAGCTCACACACCAGTCCGACGGCTGCGGTGGCGGCGCCTACAACCGGTGGCTCGCCTTCACCAAGGAAGGCGGCCTGACGACGAAGATCCCGGCAAGTGTGACGGCCGCCTGGCGCGAGCACCTCAATTCAATGACCTCGCCCTGAGGCCTGGCTACGCCGCGGCCAGTTCGAACCACACGTACTTGCCCCGGTTGCCGAATCTGGACAGCGGCTGCCAGCCCCACAGATCCGAGCATGCCCGCACCAACGCCAGCCCCCGCCCCTCCTCCAGCTCCCCGAGCCCCTCCAACGGAACGGGCGGCTCGGGCGGTTCGGGGTCCGCGTCCCACGCGCCGATCCGCAGGGTGCCGGGAGGTGACCAGCGAACCCGTAGGGCGGCGGGGCCCTTCGTATGCCGTACGGCGTTGGAGACCAGCTCGGTCGCGAGCAACTCGGCGACCTCGAGGAAGCGGACGAGTCCGTGCGCGGTGAGGACCAGCCGGAGGGTGTGACGGCTGACGGTGACGGCACGGAGGTCGTTGGGGATGGTGAGCGTGTACTCCCAGGCTTCGGGCATGCGTCATCAACTCCGGTGCTGGTGGGGGAATTTCACGCGCGGTGGCATTGCCGCAGCCGTCATGGCAGGAGGGAGCGGTGCACTTCCGCTGCGTGTGCGTTGCGTCACCGACGGTAGACCTATGTTTTTAAGTTTCGCAAGCCGGTCGCGTAACCTGACCCCGAACGGGTTGCGTACTCAGGTGTGTTGGGAGAGCCGTGCGATGGTGTTGAGACAGCAGCCAACGGCGCGTCAGATGCGGCTGGCGGTCGAGTTGCGCAGGCTTCGCGAAGCGGCAGGCCTCACGGCCCGTGAGGCGGCGGCTCTGCTCGGGGTGGGTTCCGCTCAGATCAGTCAGATCGAGGCCGGGCTCACGGGTGTGAGCGAGAAGCGACTGCGCCGACTCGCGGTCCACTACATGTGCACGGACGAGGAATTGGTCGACGCCTTGGTGGCGATGGCTACTGACCGGACCAAGGGCTGGTGGGAGGAGTATCGGGGGCAGTTGCCCACCTCGTTTCTCGACCTCTCCGAGTTGGATCACAATGGTTCATTCCGGCACGAGGTGGCCATCCTGTATGTGCCGGGCCTGCTGCAGACCGAGGGCTACGCGCGCGCAGTCTTCTCTGCCAGGCTGCCTGAACCAACCCCTGATGAACTTGAGTTGCGTGTCCGCCACCGCATGCGGCGTCAGCAGATCACCATCCCGTACAAGTTGGTGATGCATGAGTCGGCCCTGCGCATCAGGGTCGGTGACCGTGCTGTATCCCGAGCTCAACTCGTGCAACTCGCTGAGTTCTCGGAAGCTGATCACATCACCTTGCGTGTCATCCCCTTCGACCTGGATGGCTTCGCCACGGCTTCAAGCACCATGACCTATGTTGGCGGCCCCGTGCCCAAGCTGGACACGGTCGTGCGCGACGCGCCCCATGGCTCACTCTTTATCGATTCCGAGGCTCAGCTCAACGTCTATCGAACGCGCTTCCGTAGGGTCGAGGCTGTATCACTCAAGCCCGATCGGTCGCGTGACTTCATCCACAAGCTGGCGAAGGAGCTGTGAGGCACCCCATGGACACTTGGCGAAAGTCGTCGTACTCCGGCGAAGGTGACGGCAATGACTGCGTGGAGATCGCCACCAGCCCAACCCGTATCGCCATCCGCGACTCCAAAACCCCCACCCGAGCCACCCTCACCTTCCCCACCCCCGCCTTCACCACCTTCCTCGACGCTCTGAAGGCGGCCTCCCACCACCGGGCCGGGTAGGTAAACAGGGGGGAGGACCCCTGTCGGCGCCCGAGCGTCAGGTGGGCCCTGGCTGGAGAGGCGGCCCTGGCTACGGCCGACTCGCACCCGCAGGTCCTTTCCCCCGCCCGCCTCCACTGTCACACCCCACCGGTACCGTCGGTTCATGGCTCAGCAGACGGGGACCCCCACCGGCGAACGACGACTCGCCACCGTCGAAGGCGTGCTCGAACGCATCACCTACGCCAATGAGGAGAACGGGTACACGGTCGCCCGTGTCGACACCGGCAGAGGCGCCGGTGACCTCCTCACCGTCGTCGGCGCGCTGCTCGGCGCCCAGGTGGGGGAGTCGCTGCGGATGGAGGGGCGGTGGGGGTCGCATCCCCAGTACGGCAAGCAGTTCACCGTCGAGAACTACACGACCGTGCTGCCGGCCACCGTCCAGGGCATCCGGCGTTACCTCGGCTCGGGTCTCGTCAAGGGCATCGGGCCGGTCTTCGCCGATCGGATCACCCAGCACTTCGGCATGGACACCCTCCGGATCATCGAGGAGGAGCCGAAGCGGCTGATCGAGGTCCCCGGCCTCGGTCCCAAGCGCACCAAGAAGATCGCCGACGCCTGGGAGGAGCAGAAGGCGATCAAGGAGGTGATGCTGTTCCTGCAGACCGTCGAGGTGTCCACGTCCATTGCGGTCCGCATCTACAAGAAGTACGGGGACGCCTCGATCTCCGTCGTGAAGAACCAGCCCTACCGGCTCGCCGCCGACGTGTGGGGCATCGGGTTCCTCACCGCCGACAAGATCGCCCAGTCCGTCGGGATTCCCCATGACAGTCCGGAGCGGGTCAAGGCGGGGCTGCAGTACGCCCTGTCCCAGTCCGCCGACCAGGGGCACTGCTATCTCCCCGAGGAGCGGCTGATCGCGGACGCGGTCAAGCTGCTCCAGGTCGACACCGGCCTGGTCATCGACTGCCTCGCCGAGCTGGCCGCACCGCCCGAGGAGGGGGAGGACCCGGGTGTCGTACGGGAGAAGCTGCCCGGGCCCACCCCCGACGCCGAACCTGTCACCGCCGTCTACCTCGTTCCCTTCCATCGGGCCGAAGTGGCGCTCGCCTCACAGCTGTTGCGGCTGCTCCGGACCGGCGACGACCGTATGCCGTCGTTCCGGAACGTCGCCTGGGACAAGGCGCTCGCCTGGCTGAAGGACCGGACCGGCGCCGACCTCGCCCCCGAGCAGGAGGCCGCCGTCAGGCTCGCGCTGACCGAGAAGGTCGCCGTGCTGACCGGCGGCCCTGGCTGCGGCAAGTCGTTCACCGTCAGGTCGATCGTGGAGCTGGCCCGGGCCAGGCGGGCCAAGGTGGTGCTCGCCGCCCCCACCGGCCGTGCCGCCAAGCGGCTCGCCGAGCTGACCGGCGCCGAGGCCTCCACCGTGCACCGCCTGCTGGAGCTGAAGCCCGGGGGTGACGCGGCCTACGACCGGGACCGGCCGCTCGATGCCGACCTGGTCGTGGTCGACGAGGCGTCGATGCTCGATCTCCTCCTCGCCAACAAGCTGGTGAAGGCCGTACCTCCCGGTGCGCACCTGCTCTTCGTCGGGGACGTCGACCAGTTGCCCAGCGTTGGGGCGGGGGAGGTGCTCCGCGATCTGCTCGCCGAGGACAGCCCCGTCCCCGCCGTCCGTCTCACCCGGGTCTTCCGGCAGGCCCAGCAGTCGGGGGTGGTGACCAACGCGCACCGGATCAACGCGGGGCAGCACCCGGTCACCGACGGCATGAAGGACTTCTTCCTCTTCGTGGAAGACGAGACCGAGGAGGCGGGGCGGCTCACCGTCGACGTCGCCGCCCGTCGGATTCCGGCCAAGTTCGGGCTCGATCCCCGGCGGGATGTGCAGGTGCTCGCGCCCATGCACCGGGGGCCGGCGGGAGCGGGCGTGCTCAACGGGCTCCTTCAGCAGGCCATCACGCCCGGCCGGCCCGACCTCGCCGAGAAGCGGTTGGGCGGGCGGGTCTTCCGGGTCGGCGACAAGGTCACCCAGATTCGCAACAACTACGAGAAGGGCGAGAACGGGGTCTTCAACGGCACCGTGGGCGTGGTCACCTCGCTCGACCCGGTCGACCAGCGCCTCACGGTGCTGACCGACGAGGACGAGGAGGTTCCGTACGAGTTCGACGAACTGGACGAACTGGCCCATGCCTACGCGGTGACCATCCACCGTTCGCAGGGAAGTGAATATCCCGCCGTGGTGATCCCGGTCACCACCGGAGCCTGGATGATGCTCCAACGGAATCTCATCTACACGGCGGTCACCCGGGCCAAGCAGCTGGTCGTTCTCGTCGGTTCACGCAAGGCGATCGGTCAGGCGGTGCGCACGGTGTCGGCCGGTCGGCGCTGTACGGCACTGGACTTCCGGCTCCGCGACGGCTCCGCGACGGCCTATAGGCGGGCCGTGGAGGACTCCTCCAGGTCCATCACAAAAAATGATCGATCAAATGAGTCGTGAAGGTCACAGAGCACTTCCAGATGGGGAAACAACGGGGCAGGATGAGCGGGTTGGCGGCACTGAGTGCCGCCGATGGGCCTAATGGTCGACCCCGAGTGCACTCTCCTGAGCCAAATGGGGGATGGTAGAGACAGTCAGGGCACCTCGAAGATGAGGCACTACGTCGGTGAGGGAAGACGTGAGCGACAACTCTGTAGTACTGCGGTACGGCGACGGCGAGTACACCTACCCGGTGGTTGACAGCACCGTCGGCGACAAGGGCTTCGACATCGGGAAGCTCCGCGCCCAGACCGGTCTGGTGACCCTGGACAGCGGATACGGCAACACTGCCGCCTACAAATCTGCCATTACTTACCTCGACGGCGAGGCGGGCATCCTTCGGTACCGCGGCTACCCGATCGAGCAGCTGGCGGAGCGCTCCACCTTCCTGGAGGTGGCGTATCTGCTGATCAACGGTGAGCTGCCGACCGTCGACGAGCTCACCACGTTCAAGAACGAGATCACGCGGCACACCCTGCTGCACGAGGACGTCAAGAACTTCTACCGGGGCTTCCCGCGCGACGCCCACCCGATGGCCATGCTGTCGTCGGTCGTCTCGGCGCTGTCCACCTTCTATCAGGACAGCCACAACCCGTTCGACGCGAAGCAGCGCGATCTCTCCACCATCCGGCTGCTCGCCAAGCTTCCGACGATCGCCGCGTACGCGTACAAGAAGTCGGTCGGCCACCCGTTCGTCTACCCGCGCAACGACCTCTCCTACGTGGAGAACTTCCTGCGCATGACGTTCTCGGTGCCGGCGCAGGACTACGAGCTCGACCCGGTCGTCGTCTCGGCGCTCGACAAGCTGCTGATCCTGCACGCCGACCACGAGCAGAACTGTTCGACGTCGACGGTCCGTCTGGTCGGCTCGTCGCAGGCGAACATGTTCGCGTCGATCTCCGCCGGTATCTCCGCCCTCTGGGGACCCCTGCACGGCGGCGCCAACCAGTCCGTCCTGGAGATGCTGGAGGGTATCCAGGCGAACGGCGGCGATGTCGACTCCTTCATCCGCAAGGTGAAGAACAAGGAGGACGGCGTCCGTCTGATGGGCTTCGGCCACCGGGTCTACAAGAGCTTCGACCCGCGCGCCAAGATCATCAAGGCTGCCGCCCACGATGTCCTCTCCGCCCTGGGCAAGTCCGACGAGCTGCTGGACATCGCCCTGAAGCTGGAGGAGCACGCGCTCTCCGACGACTACTTCGTCTCGCGCAACCTCTACCCGAACGTCGACTTCTACACCGGCCTGATCTACCGCGCCATGGGCTTCCCGACCGAGATGTTCACGGTCCTGTTCGCCCTCGGCCGGCTGCCGGGCTGGATCGCCCAGTGGCAGGAAATGATCAAGGAGCCGGGCTCCCGCATCGGCCGCCCGCGCCAGATCTACACGGGCGTCGTCGAGCGCGACTTCGTGCCGGTCGAGGAGCGCTGACACCAGCCGGTCACCGGTCAGGGGGCGCCGTCTCGTCGGTGCCCCCGCCGCACGGGCATAACAGAAGGCGCCCTGGAGCGCCGGTCCCCCCACGGGCCGGCGACCAGGGCGCCTTCCCGTGTCCCGGTGCGGATTCCCCCCACGGGATCCGGCCGGGCGCTCGGTGTGGCAGCGCCTGAATTCGCTGCTTTGAGCACAACGAGCAGAACTCGCCGTACTACACGTCGTACTGCATGTCGTGCTCCAGTGATGCCGTGCGATCTGCCGGGACCCGCACAGCACGGGAGGGCCGCTCAAAGCTTCCCGTCGTACGTGTCCCGGCAACGCATCTCTGAGGAAGTCCCCCAAGACATCCTCAGATGCCAGGTCAGCGCCCCCCAAGACGCTGGTCTGACATCGCCAACTTAGACCTTCGAACCCCTTCGATGGTTACGTTCGCATCACTGTGATCTGGGTCTCTTGCATATGTCCGTTAGATGCGCAAGAGCCCCGATACGGCGATCGGAGCTCAAGCGTAAGGATGATGCGCGAGCCTTGTGAAGAGCTTATGTGAGGTGCGCGTTGGACTCCAGGGGGACTTCCGCATCCGCTGCCGCGAACCGGCGGTAACTTCAGCGGAAGGTGCGCAGCCGCAGGCTGTTGGTCACCACGAACACGGACGAGAAGGCCATCGCTGCCCCCGCGATCATCGGATTGAGCAGCCCGGCGGCGGCCAGTGGGAGCGCGGCCACGTTGTAGCCGAAGGCCCACACGAGGTTGCCCTTGATGGTGGCGAGAGTCCGCCGGGAGAGCCGGATCGCGTCCGCCGCCACCCGCAGATCGCCGCGCACCAGGGTCAGATCGCCGGCCTCGATCGCCGCGTCCGTCCCCGTGCCCATCGCGAGCCCCAGATCGGCGGCGGCCAGTGCGGCCGCGTCGTTGACGCCGTCGCCGACCATGGCGACCGTGCGCCCCTCGCGCTGCAGCCGTCGTACGACGTCCACCTTCTCCTCGGGCAGCACCTCGGCGATGACCTCGTCGATCCCGGTCGCCCGGGCGACCGACTCGGCCACCGCCCGGTTGTCCCCGGTCAGCAGCACCGGCGTCAGCCCGAGCGCGCGCAGTTCGCGTACCGCCTCGGCGCTGGTCTCCTTGACCGTGTCGGCGACGGCGAGGACACCGCGCGCCTGCCCGTCCCAGCCGGCCAGGACCGCCGTACGACCCTCCCGCTCGGCCCGGGAACGGGCGGCGGCCAACTCCTCCGGTACGGCGTCGAAGAGGCGCCCCACAGCCACCTCGCGGCCGTCCACGCGCCCGCGTACGCCCTGCCCGGGTACGTTCTCGAAGTGCTCGGCCGGCGGCAGGGCCCCGACCCGCGCCTCGGCCCCCGCGGCGATCGCCCGTGCCACCGGATGTTCGGAGGCGTGTTCGAGTGCGCCCGCGAGCCGCAGCACCTCGTCCTTGTCGGCGCCTTCGGCGACGTACACCTCCTGGAGGCTCATCCGCCCGGTGGTCACCGTCCCGGTCTTGTCGAGTACGACGGTGTCGACCCGGCGCGTGGACTCCAGCACCTCCGGGCCCTTGATGAGGATGCCGAGCTGCGCGCCCCGCCCGGTGCCGACCATCAGCGCGGTCGGCGTGGCCAGGCCCAGGGCGCACGGGCAGGCGATGATCAGGACGGCGACGGCGGCCGTGAACGCGGCGGCCGTGTCACCGGTGAAGCCCAGCCAGATCCCGAAGGTGCCGAGCGCGATCAGGATGACGGCGGGGACGAAGACGGCGGATATCCGGTCGGCCAGCCGCTGCACCTCGGCCTTGCCGTTCTGCGCGTCCTCCACCAGCTTCGCCATCCGCGCGAGCCGGGTGTCGGCCCCGACCCGGCCGGCCTCGACGACCAGCCGGCCGCCCGCGTTGACGGTCGCGCCCGTGACGGCGTCGCCGACGCTCACGTCCACCGGCACGGACTCGCCGGTCAGCATGGACGCGTCCACGGCGGAGGCACCCTCGACCACGGTCCCGTCGGTCGCGATCTTCTCCCCGGGCCGTACGACGAACCGGTCGCCGGCCGCAAGGGACGCCACCGGAACCCGCACCTCGCGCCCGCCCCGCAGCACCGCCACATCCTTGGCGCCCAGCTCCATCAGCGCCCGCAGGGCGGCCCCCGCGCGCCGCTTGGAGCGGGCCTCCAGATAGCGGCCGAGCAGGATCAGCGCGACGACCCCGGAGGCGACTTCGAGGTAGATCGTGGACGCGCCCCCGATACCGCCCCCCGTGCCGCCGTCCATCCGCGAGACGGTGAACCGGAACTCGTCGTGCATGCCGGGCATGCCCGCGTCTCCGAAGAAGAGCGCCCACAGCGACCAGCCGAACGCGGCCAGCGTGCCGACCGAGACCAGGGTGTCCATGGTGGCCGCGCCGTGCCGGGCGTTGGTCCAGGCGGCCCGGTGGAACGGCAGGCCGCCCCAGACGACGACCGGAGCGGCGAGCGTCAGGGACAGCCACTGCCAGTTGTCGAACTGCCACGCCGGAACCATGGCGAGCAGCACGACCGGCGCGGCCAGCAGGGCGGAGACGAGCAGGCGCCGGCGGAGGGCGGCGAGTTCGGGATCTCGCTCGGGCCGGGCTTCCTGTTCAGGCTCCGGCTGGGGCGGCGCGGGCTCCTCGGCGGTGTACCCGGTCTTCACGACGGTGGCGATCAGATCGGCGACATGTACCCCCTCGGGGTATGTCACCCTCGCCTTCTCGGTCGCGTAGTTCACGGTGGCGGTGACGCCGTCCATGCGGTTGAGCTTCTTCTCGACCCGGGCGGCACAGGAGGCGCAGGTCATACCGCCGATGAGGAGCTCGACCTCGGCCGCCGGGGTGGTGGCCGGCTCGGCTATCTGTGTCTCTGCGGTGGTGGTGCTGGTCATGTCCGGACTCCAGACAACGGATTTGGACCGCACGGATCCAGTATCAGCTGGTCGGCACGGCCCGGCGGAGAGATGCGTTTCCGTCGTACGTACTGCTCGTGCTGCTCGTGCCCTTGACCTCAGATACGGCCGACGAGCTCGAAGCCCGCCTCGTCGACGGCGGTGCGGACCGCCTCCTCGTCGAGCGGGGCCGCGGAGACGACCGTGACCTCACCGCTGGCCGCGACGGCCTTCACCGAGCTGACGCCGGGCAGTTCGGCGATCTCGGCGGAGACGGAACCCTCGCAGTGTCCGCAGCTCATGCCGGTCACCTTGTAGACGGCGGTCACGGAACCGGGGGTGTCGGTCTGGGCGGTCATGTCGTTCTCCTCGTGGAGGCGTGTGGGGCCGGTGGGGCCCGCGAGGGAACCCCACTGTTTTCACACTATACCCCTAGGGGGTATTTCTCCAAGAGGAGTCCCGGCGCGCCAGCGAGCCGACCCAGGCGATGCCGAGCAGCGAGACGAGTACCAGCAGTCCGACCGAGAACAGTGTGAAGAGGTGCTCCTGTGTCGCGGTGGGGCGCGGGATGTACCCCTCGGCGAACAACTGCCTCTCCAGTCCGGTACCCGCCAGTTGCGCCACCAGCCAGATCGCGATGCCGTGCGTGGAGTCCCACAGGGCGTGCAGCAGGGCCACACCGAGACAGGTGCCCACGACCGGGCGGGTGAGGCGGAAGCGGCCGTTCGGGCGGCGGCGGGAGAGCAGGGCACCGCCGGCGATCGCCGTCCACAGGCCGTGCCCGAAGGGGGCCGGCACTCCGCGCAGTATCTCCGTCTCGATCAGCGCTCGCAGGTCGATGCCCTCGGTGGAGACCGCCGCGTTGAAGGCGTAGCCGGCGCTCTCCAGGGCCGCGAAGCCGAAGCCGACGGCGGCGCCGAGCACCAGCCCGGCCCGTATGCCCCGGATGCCGGGCAGCCGGCGCAGCACGAACATCAGCGCGCCGAGCTTCACCGCCTCCTCGATCAGGCCGACGGCCACGAACATCACCCAGGAGGGGTGGACCAGGTAGTACTCCATGACGGAGGCGCCCAGCACGCCGAGCGTGCCGCCGGTCAGGAAGCAGCCGAGGATCGCGCTGACGCCGAGGTCGCGGCCGTGCCGCTCGTACGCCCACAGCACGAAGGTGACCGGGACGAGAAAGCTGCCGAGCAGGATGAGCGTCGGCAGCAGCGTGGTGTTCTTCGTCGTGTACGTCACCACCGCGGTCAGCGCCCACAGGGCGAGCCCACCGCCGAGGCAGCGCTTCCACAGGCCGGCGCGGATACGGGGGTACGGCGGTGGCGGCTGCTGCGGACCGGGAATACGGGCCTGCGGCCGGCGGGGCGACGGAGAGTGGGTCACGGCGTGGTCCCCCTGGGGTGTCCTGCGGGTGCGGATGACGCTTGACGGGACGGGACTGGGGTGAACTGGTGCGATTACCCGCACTTTAGGCATATGCGTCGGATGTCGCAGTCCGAGGAGGGCGACGGGGCACCCCGTTACAGGCGATGCCACGCACGGAGCGGACGCGGTGAGGGCGCGCGGCGGGGCCGCCCCAACGGGCGCCGTGCCGTGCCGACATACGGCTCCGCCGCGCGCCTGACAGCCCCACGGTCGCCGTCCCTTCACCGCTGACCATGGCGGTGATCGGGGTGCGACCGGCCACGACAAGCCGGAACCGGCGCTGCACGACCGGCCCCTGCGCCGGGGGCCGGAACCGGCGCTGCACGACCGGCCCCTGCGCCGGGGGCCGGAACCGGCGCTGCACGGCCGCCCCCCGTGCGCAGCCGGAACCGCGGCTGCACGACCGCCCGCGTGCCGCCTAGCCTTCGCGTAGCCCCCGAAAGGAGCACGCGCGCATGCGAGCAGTCGTCTTCGAGCGCTACGGCACCCTCGCCGAAGTACGGGACGTCCCTGACCCCCACCCCACCCCGCACGGAGTGGTGGTCCGTGTCGAGGCCACCGGCCTGTGCCGGAGCGACTGGCACGGCTGGGCGGGGGACGACCCGGACATCACGCTTCCGCATGTGCCCGGTCATGAACTCGCCGGTGTGGTCGAGGCGGTCGGCGCCCAGGTGACCGGCCGGCGCCCCGGCGACCGGGTCACCGTCCCCTTCGTCTGCGCCTGCGGCAGCTGTCCGTCCTGCGCGGCCGGCGACCAGCAGGTCTGCGAACGCCAGACCCAGCCCGGCTTCACGCACTGGGGCTCCTTCGCCCAGTACGTGGCCCTGGACCACGCCGACGTCAACCTGGTGGCGATCCCGGAGGACATGGCGTACGCGACGGCGGCCTCCCTGGGCTGCCGCTTCGCCACGGCGTTCCGCGCGGTGGTGCAGCGGGGCAGGGTCGCGGCGGGGGAGTGGGTGTCGGTGTACGGCTGCGGAGGCGTGGGCCTGTCGGCGGTGATGATCGCGGCGGCCGCCGGAGCCCGGGTGGTGGCGATCGACGTATCGCCCCAAGCCCTGGACCTGGCAAGGAGGTTCGGCGCGGCACACTGCGTGGACGCGACGGACGGCGACGACCCGGCGGCGACGGTCCGCGAGCTGAGCGCCGGGGGAGCCCACCTCTCCCTGGACGCCCTCGGCTCACCGCCCACCGCCGCCGCCTCGGTCAACTCCCTTCGCCGCCGCGGCCGTCACGTCCAGGTGGGCCTGCTGCCCTCCCCGGACGGCAACACCCCCGTACCCCTGGCCCGCGCGATCGCCCTGGAACTCGAACTCCTGGGCAGCCACGGCATGGCGGCGCACGCCTACCCCGCCATGCTCGAACTGGTCCGCGCGGGCACCGTTCGCCCCGACCTCCTGGTGACCTCGACGATCACCCTGGACGCGGCTCCGCAGGCCCTGGCGGCGATGGGCGGGGCGCCGGGGGCGGGGGTGACGGTCATCGAGCCGTGGGTCTGAGCCTCCCGCGCCCTGCCCGCGACGGACCGGGCGGGCGCGGTTCAGATCTCTCTGCGGTTTCTGTTGCCCGGTCGGGAGGCGACCCAGGCCCGGACCGTGTCGGCGTACCAGTAGGGCTTGCCCCTCTCGACGTGGTCGGGTGGCGGGAGCAGCCCGTGTTTGCGATACGAGCGGACGGTGTCGGGCTGCACCCGGATGTGTGCCGCGATCTCCTTGTAGGACCAGAGCCGTCGGTCGGTCATGAGATGCACCTCCCTGCGCGCACCGCGGGGGCGACCGGAGTCGGTCGTCGGGGGGCCGGGCACTGCGCTGGCGATCACAAAGCCTGTGCCCGGTGAACGACGGAGAGTGACCGTGAGTCAGCGGCTGTGGACCTGATGTGACCGAGAGCCCGCGTAGGTGTGACATGTGTGACACAAGAGAGGCTTTTGTGACACGGCTGGGGCACAGGCGCGTGCCGGTGTGTCGGCGGGGCGCGTTGACATGCGGGCGAGCGGTGCGGACGGCCGGACCGCTCAGGGGCCGCCTCTCCGCCCACTCTCGTCCGAATGTCCGGACAAACCATTGACACGACCTCCTGTCCAGGACTACAAACCGGGGGAGAGCCGTGACGAAGGGAAGCCGATGGCGTACGACCTGATCACCATGGGGCGGATCGGGGTGGATCTCTATCCGCTCCAGACCGGTGTCCCGCTCGCCCAGGTGTCGTCCTTCGGCAAGTTCCTCGGCGGGTCGGCGACGAACGTGGCCGTGGCGGCCGCCCGCCTCGGCCGGAACACCGCCGTCATCACCCGCACCGGGGCGGACGCCTTCGGCGCCTATCTGCACGAGGCGCTGCGCGACTTCGGCGTGGACGACCGCTGGGTCACCGCCGTACCCGGGCTGAACACCCCGGTCACCTTCTGCGAGATCTTCCCGCCCGACGACTTCCCGCTGTACTTCTACCGGCAGCCCAAGGCCCCGGACCTGGAGATCGACGCCCACGACCTGGACCTCGACGCCGTCCGGGACGCCCGTATCTTCTGGGTCACCGGCACCGGCCTGAGCGAGGAGCCCAGCCGTACGGCGACCCTCGCGGCCCTCGCCCACCGGGCCAAGGCCGGGACCACCGTCTTCGACCTCGACTGGCGGCCGATGTTCTGGCAGGACCCGGACGCGGCCCGCCCCTTCTACGCCGAGGCCCTCAAGCACACCACCGTCGCCGTCGGCAATCTCGACGAGGTCGAGGTGGCGACCGGCGTGCGGGAGCCGCAGGCCGCCGCCCAGGCCCTCCTGGACGCCGGGGTCGAGATCGCCGTCGTCAAGCAGGGGCCCAAGGGCGTCCTCGCCGTCCACCGCGACGGCGACTCCGCCGAGGTGCCACCGCTGCCCGTGCACGTCCTCAACGGGCTCGGCGCCGGTGACGCCTTCGGCGGCTCCCTCTGCCACGGCCTCCTCGAAGGCTGGGACCTGGAGAAGATCATGCGGCACGCCAACGCGGCCGGCGCCATCGTCGCCTCCCGCCTGGAGTGCTCCTCCGCCATGCCGACCGGCGAAGAGATCGCGGCCGCGCTCGCCGCCGGAGCCGTGCTGTGAGGGCCGGCCGCGTCGCGGGCGCGCACCACGACGGCACAGCCCCCGCCAAGCAGCCGGGCGTGGACATCGCGGCCCTCGTCCACACCCGCACCCACCACCCCGAGGCCATCGCCGAGGCGGCCACGCGAAGAACCCGCCGTCCGCTCCTCAACGAGGACGGCAGGCTGATGATCGTCGCCGCCGACCACCCGGCCCGCGGCGCCCTCGGCGTGGGCGGCGACAAGCTCGCCATGGCCAACCGGGCGGAACTGCTGGAGCGGCTCTGCCTGGCCCTGTCCCGGCCCGGTGTCGACGGCGTCCTCGCCACCGCCGACATCCTCGACGACCTGCTGCTGCTCGGCGTCCTCGACGGCAAGGTCGTCATGGGCTCGATGAACCGCGGCGGACTGCAGGGCGCCCGCTTCGAACTCGACGACCGGTTCACCGGCCACCGCGCCGAGGACATACAGCGCCTCGGGTTCGACGCCGGCAAGCTGCTGCTGCGGATCGACTACGACGACCCGGGCTCCCTGACCACCCTGGAGTCCACCGCCCGCGCCATCGACGACATGGCCGCGCGCCGGCTCCCCGTCTTCGTCGAGCCGTTCATCAGCCGCCGCACCCCCGAGGGCAAGGTCAGCAACGACCTGTCCGCCGAGGCGGTCACCCGGTCCATCGCCATCGCCTCGGGTCTTGGCGGCACTTCGGCCTACACCTGGCTGAAGCTCCCCGTCACCGACAACCCCGACGACATGGCCCAGGTCATGGAGACGTCCAGCCTGCCCGCAGTGCTCCTGGGCGGGGAGGTCGGGGACGACCAGGACGGTGCGTACGAGAAGTGGCGCAGCGCCCTCCAACTCCCCACCGTGCGCGGCCTGGTGGTCGGCCGCTCGCTGCTGTACCCGGCGGACGGCGATGTGTCCGCCGCCGTGGACACCGCCGTAGGACTTCTGTGAGGCCCTGATGACGACCAACGAGCTGCACCTGAGCAAGGGTGCGACCGCGAACGCCCAGTACGCGCTCGACATCGACCCCAAGCGGGCCGGCTGGGCGCACAGCAGCCTCCGGATCGTCGAACTGCCGCCTGGCGGTAGCCACTTGTTCACCACCGGGGACAGTGAGTGGATCGTGCTTCCGCTACAAGGCGGTTGTACGGTGCAAACAGAGGGAACAGAGTTCCAGATCCTGGGCCGGGAGAGCGTGTTCGCCGGAGTCTCCGACTTCGTCTACGTGCCCCGGGACACCCAGGTCCAGATCGCCTCCGGCGCGGGAGGCCGCTTCGCCCTGGCAGGAGCGAAGTGCGAGCGACGACTCCCCGCCCGCTACGGCCCCGCGCCGGAGGTCCCCGTCGAAGACCGCGGCAGCGGCACCAGCGCCCGCCGGGTGCGCAACTTCGCCTCCGCCGACTCCTTCGACTGCGACAAGCTGATCGCCGTGGAGGTGATCACCCCCGGCGGCAACTGGTCCTCGTACCCGCCGCACAAGCACGACGAGCACCGGCCCGGCGAGGAGTCGGAGCTGGAGGAGATCTACTACTTCGAGATCGACGGACCGAACGGTTTCGGCTATCAGCGCGTATTCCCCTCCCGTGAGGGCGGTACGGACGTCCTCGCCGAGGTCCGCTCCGGCGACGCCGTGCTGGTCCCCGACGGATGGCACGGCCCGTCGATCGCGCAGCCCGGCCACGACATGTACTACCTGAACGTCATGGCGGGGCCCGGTGAGACGCGGGAGTGGCGGATCTGCTTCCACCCGGAACACACGGAGGGGTATCGATGACGATACGGCTCACCGTCGCGCAGGCGCTTGTCCGCTTCCTCACCGCCCAGTACACCGAACGGGACGGCGAGCGCAGCCGCCTGATCGGAGCCACCTGGGGCATCTTCGGCCACGGCAACGTGGCCGGCCTCGGCCAGGCGCTCCTGGAGTACGCGGACGACATGCCCTACCACCAGGGCCGTAACGAACAGGCCATGGTGCACGCGGCCGTCGGCTACGCGCGTCAGTCGAACCGGCTCGCCACGCACGCCGTCACCACCTCCATCGGCCCCGGCGCCACCAACCTGGTCACCGGCGCCGCCCTCGCGACGATCAACCACCTCCCGGTCCTGCTCCTTCCCGGCGACGTCTTCGCGACCCGCCCCGCCGACCCGGTCCTCCAGCAGCTCGAAGTACCGCACGCCGCCGATGTGTCGGTCAACGACACCCTGCGCCCGGTGTCGAGGTTCTTCGACCGGATCACCCGCCCCGAGCAGCTGATCCCGTCGGCCCTGCACGCCATGCGCGTGCTCACCGACCCCGTCGACACCGGCGCCGTGACCCTGGCGCTCCCGCAGGACGTCCAGGCCGAGGCGTACGACTGGCCGGCGGAGTTCTTCGCGGAGCGGGTGTGGACCGTACGGCGGCCGGGCGCCGACCCCGTCGAACTCGCCGCCGCCGTAAGGGCGATCAGGGATGCCCGCCGACCCCTGCTCATCGCGGGCGGCGGTGTCCACCACAGCCGCGCCGAAGCCGTCCTCGCCGAGTTCGCGGAGGCCACCCGCATCCCGGTCGCCGCCACCCAGGCCGGCAAGGGCTCGCTGCGCTGGGACCACCCGCAGGACGTCGGAGGCGTCGGCCACACCGGCGCCGCCACCGCCGACGAACTCGCCCGCACCGCCGACCTGGTGATCGGCGTCGGCACCCGCTACACCGACTTCACCACGGCCTCCGGCACCCTCTTCGAGAACCCGGACGTCCGCTTCCTCAACCTCAACATCGCGCCCTACGACGGTCACAAGCTCGCCGGCCTGCCCCTGATCGCCGACGCCCGCAGCGGCCTCGCCGAACTCACCCAGGCGCTGGTCCTGCACGACCACAGGGCGGCCGACTCGTACGTCACCGAGTACACCGAGGACAAGGAGCGCTGGGAACAGCGCGTCGACGCCTGCTACGAGGCCGAGGAACCGGACGTCCGGCCGACCCAGCCACAGGTCCTCGGCGCCCTGGACGCGCTCGTCGACGAGACGGACGTACTGGTCAACGCGGCCGGCTCCCTCCCCGGCGACCTGCACAGGATGTGGCGGACCCGGTCGCGGGACCAGTACCACGTGGAGTACGGCTACTCGTGCATGGGCTACGAGATCCCGGCCGCCATCGGGGTGAGACTCGCGGCGCCCGAGCGGAACGTCTGGGCGCTGGTCGGCGACGGCACGTATCTGATGATGCCGACCGAGATAGTGACCGCCGTGCAGGAGGGAACAGCCATCAAGGTGCTGCTGGTGCAGAACCACGGCTACGCCTCCATCGGCGGACTGTCCGAGTCGGTGGGCGGCGAGCGGTTCGGCACCGCGTACCGCTTCCCCGCGGGCGACGGCACCTTCACCGGCGCCCCGCTCCCCGTCGACCTCGCCGCCAACGCGGCCAGCCTCGGCATGCGCGTACTACGCGCCAAGACCGTCCGTGACCTGCGCTCGGCGCTCGCCGAGGCGCGGGCCGCCGACACTCCCACATGTGTCTACGTGGAGACCGAAACGGCCGACACTGTGTCGGGCCCGCCTCCCGCGCAGGCCTGGTGGGATGTACCTGTGGCCGAGACCGCGACCCGTTCGTCCGCGGTCAAGGCACGTGAGCTGTACGAACGGCACGTCTCCACCCGACGCCGCCATCTGTGAAGGAGTAACCGGTCATGACGAAGATCGTCAACCACTGGATCGGCGGCAAGTCCGTCGACGGCACGTCGGGCAACTTCGGGCCGGTCACCGACCCGGCCACCGGCGCGGTCACCACGAAGGTCGCGTTCGCGTCGGTCGACGAGGTCGACGCCGCGGTCGCCGCCGCCAAGGACGCCTACGCCTCCTGGGGCCAGTCCTCGCTGGCCAGGCGCACGGAGATTTTGTTCCGCTTCCGCGCCCTGCTGGACGCCAACCGGGACGCGATCGCCGAGCTGATCACCGCCGAGCACGGCAAGGTGCACAGCGACGCACTCGGCGAGGTCGCCCGCGGCCTGGAGATCGTGGACCTGGCCTGCGGTATCAGCGTGCAGTTGAAGGGCGAGCTGTCCACGCAGGTGGCGACCCGGGTGGACGTCTCCTCCATCCGGCAGCCGCTCGGTGTCGTCGCGGGCATCACGCCGTTCAACTTCCCGGCGATGGTCCCGATGTGGATGTTCCCGATGGCCATCGCGTGCGGCAACACCTTCGTGCTGAAGCCGAGCGAGAAGGACCCCTCCGCCTCCATCAAGATCGCCGAACTGCTGGCAGAGGCCGGTCTGCCCGACGGTGTCTTCAACGTCGTACATGGTGACAAGGTTGCGGTGGACCGCCTCCTGGAGCACCCGGACGTCAAGGCCGTCTCCTTCGTCGGCTCGACCCCGATCGCCCGCCACATCCACACCACCGCTTCCGCGAACCACAAGCGTGTGCAGGCCCTGGGCGGCGCCAAGAACCACATGCTGGTCCTGCCGGACGCCGACCTGGACGCGGCGGCCGACGCGGCCGTCTCCGCCGCCTACGGCTCGGCGGGCGAGCGCTGCATGGCCATCTCGGCGGTCGTCGCCGTCGGTGCGATCGGCGACGAACTGGTGGAGAAGATCCGCGAGCGCGCCGAGAAGATCAAGATCGGCCCCGGCAACGACCCGACGTCCGAGATGGGACCGCTGATCACGGCCGTGCACCGCGACAAGGTGGCCTCCTACGTCGAGGGCGCGGCTGCCGAGGGCTGCGAGGTCGTCCTGGACGGCACCGGCTACACGGTGGACGGCTTCGAGGACGGCCACTGGATCGGCATCTCGCTGCTGGACAAGGTGCCCACGTCCGCGAAGGCCTACCAGGACGAGATCTTCGGCCCGGTGCTGTGCGTGCTGCGCGTGGACACCTACGAAGACGGTGTGGCCCTCATCAACAGCTCGCCGTTCGGCAACGGCACCGCGATCTTCACCCGGGACGGCGGCGCGGCCCGACGCTTCCAGCTGGAGATCGAGGCCGGCATGGTCGGCGTGAACGTCCCGATCCCGGTCCCCGTCGGCTACCACAGCTTCGGCGGCTGGAAGGACTCCCTCTTCGGCGACCACCACATCTACGGCAATGACGGCACCCACTTCTACACCCGCGGCAAGGTCGTCACCACCCGCTGGCCCGACCCGTCCGAGGCCCCGGCCGGCGTCGACCTGGGCTTCCCCCGCAACCACTGATGTGACCGACTGACCCTGTCGAGGCCGTCCGGATACCGGACGGCCTCAACTTTTTTTGTAAGCCGTGCTGCGGTTCCCGTGGAGACGGGATGAAACGGATGACTTAAGTCTTCTTGATGCATGACCTTCGAAACCAAGGTCATGCGAACAAGAGGCTTGATGATTACCTCACTAAGCCGTTCGTCCCTACGAAAGCGATGTGACCCCGCTCGCTTTAAGAGTGCGGAATCCGAAGGTAAACAGCCATTGACGCAGCGGTTTTCGTCGGGGTTCCATGCAGCACGGCCCAACCGCCGGAGGCATCCGCACGACGCGATCGGAACCGCCGCATGACCGACACGCTCCGCCCTGTCGAGACCGCCCTCCCAGAAGTGTCCGACAGCCCCAAGACGCTCAAGCGCTCCATCGGCGTGGTCGGCGGCACCCTCCTGACCCTCTCCTGTGTGACACCCGCCTCGACGCTCTTCGTGGTCGTCCCCGACCTGTTCGGGTCCCTCGGCACCGCCACCGCCCTGACGATCGCCATCGGCTCCCTCCTCTGCATCGCCGTGGCGTTCTGCTACTCGGAGCTGGGCACGCTCATCCCGAGCGCGGGCGGCGAGTACGCGATGGTCTCGACGATGGCGGGACGTCTGGCCGGCTGGCTGGTCTTCGTCCTCTCCCTCCTCGTCGTGATGATCGTGCCCCCGGTGATCGCGATGGGCACGGCCGACTACCTGGCCCCGATCGCCCACCTCGACCCCGCCATGACCGGCGCCGGCGTGATGCTCCTCGCGACCCTCGCCGGCCTCCTGGACCTGCGGGCGAACGCCTGGATCACCGGCATCTTCCTGGTCCTTGAGGTCATCGCGGCGGGCGTCGTGGCCGTGCTGGGCTTCTCCCACAGCCACCGGGGAGCCGGCAGCCTCACCTCCATGCAGGTGGCGGACACGGGAGGGCACACCACCACCGTCACCGCGATGCTGGTGGTCTCCGGCCTGGCCATCGCCCTCTTCGTCACCCAGGGCTTCTCCACGGCGGTCTACCTCTCCGAGGAACTGGAGCACCCGCGCCGCAACGTCGCCCGTACGGTCCTGGCCACCCTCGCCATCTCCACGGTGATCATCCTGGTCCCGGTGGCGGCGATCACCATGGGCGCGTCCGACCTCAGGGAACTCAGCGGCGGCGACATCAGCAGCATGGTGACGGCGTGGTCCAACTCCGCGGTCGGCACGTTCGTCAGCCTCTGCGTGGCCCTCGCGATCATCAACGCGGGCATCGTCATGGTCATCCAGAACTCCCGCGTACTGTTCGCCTCGGCCCGCGACAAGGCCTGGCCCACCCCGGTCAACACGGCCCTCTCCCGACTCGGCCGCTTCGGCTCCCCCTGGGTGGCCACCCTCGCGGTCGGCGTCCCCGGCGCGCTGCTCTGCTTCGTCAACCTGGACACCCTGTACGGCGTGACGGGCGTGTCGGTGACCGGCATGTACCTCCTGGTGGCAGTGGCCGCCCTCCTGGCCCGCCGAGGCGCCCACAAGCACACCCCGGCCTGGCGCATGCCCCTGTGGCCGACGATGCCGATCCTCCTGATCGCCGTCCTCGCCTACATCCTCACCCAGCAGGAAACGACCTATCTCCTCTGGACAGGCGGCATCACAGCAGCGGCAACCCTGTACTGGGCCCTGTACCTCCGCCCCCGCAAGACCACCCGCTGGCTGGTATCGATCCCGGAAGACGCCCAGCCCTAAGGGCCCCGCCAGGGGCGCGGGGAACTGCGCGACAAGCCACGACGGTGCGCAACTGTCGGCACGGACCGAATCGCCCCGCCAGGGGCGCGGGGAACGGCGCAAACGCGGCTCACCGGCCGCACGTTCGAAAACGTGCCCCACCCGCCGTACCGCGCTCGAAGTACACCCAGACCCCCCGTACTACCGAGGGATGGCCAGGGGTTCACCCCTCCGTGGGCATCGGATGTCAGTCCAGGCCCGTACCGTTGAGGGCATGGATCTTCGACCCCCCGGCCTACGAACCCTGCTTCGGCGGCCGCGGCGACTACTGTCCGCCGCGGCCGCCGTCGTGGTGCTCGTGGGCGCCGGCACATGGACGGCCGTCGCGTCCGACGACCCGCCCCCGGTGCACCGGTCCGACAAGGTCATGGCCGTGGACGGGGTCCATCTGGACACCTCGTTCTTCACCACCGCCGGCACCGGCCGACGCCCCGCGGTCCTCCTCGCCCACGGCTTCGGCGGCTCCAAGGCCGACATGCGCCAGGAAGCCGAGGACCTCGCCCGCGACGGCTACGCGGTCCTCACCTGGTCCGCCCGCGGCTTCGGCAAGTCGACCGGCAGGATCGGCCTGAACGACCCGAAGGGCGAGGTCGCCGATGTCTCCCGGCTGATCGACTGGCTGGCGAAGCAGCCCCAGGTCCAGCTCGACAAGCCCGGCGACCCCCGCGTCGGCATGGCGGGCGGCTCGTACGGCGGCGCGATCTCCCTCCTGACCGCCGGCTACGACCAGCGCGTGGACGCGATCGCCCCGTCGATCACGTACTGGAACCTCGCGGACGCCCTGTTCCCGGACGGCGTCTTCAAGAAGCTGTGGGCCGGGATCTTCTTCAACACCGGCGGCGGCTGCGCCAGGTTCGAGCCGGCGCTGTGCGCGATGTACGACCGGGTCGCCGAGTCGGGCAGGCCGGACGCGGCCGCGGTCAAGCTCCTGGCGGAACGCTCACCGTCGGCCGTCGGCGCCCGCATCAAGGTGCCCACCCTGCTCTTCCAGGGCCAGACCGACTCCCTCTTCACGCTCGCCCAGTCCGACGCCGCCGCCAGGGCGATCCGGGCCAACGGCGCCCCCGTCGACGTCGACTGGATCGCCGGCGGGCACGACGGCGGCGACCTGGAGACCAGCCGCGTCGAGGGCCGGGTCACCTCCTGGTTCGACCGCTATCTGAAGGGCGACAAGGCCACCGACACCGGCCCGGCCTTCCGGATCACCCGCACCGGAGGCATCGACTCCACCGACGGCACCGCCCTGCTGCGGGGCGCGACCTCGGACAGCTACCCCGGCCTGGAGAGCGACCGGAAGTCCATCGCCCTCACGGGCGGCACACAGCGCGTCCAGAACCCGGCGGGCGCCACCCCGCCCGCCGTCTCCGCACTGCCCGGCCTCGGCGCCGCCGCCGGCCTCACCCAGCTCTCCTCCCTGGGCGTCGGCGTCTCCCTGGACTTCCCGGGCCAGTACGCCCGCTTCGACTCGGCACCCGTCGCCGACAACGTGCAGATCACCGGCTCACCCACGGCCACCGTCCACATCACGTCGACCAGCGACGACGCAGTGCTCTTCGCCAAGGTGTACGACGTCGGCCAGGACGGCACCCAGCAGGTGCTGCCCTCCCAGCTGGTCACCCCGATCCGCGTCGAGGGAGCCGGGTCCGGCAAGGACGTCACGATCACCCTCCCGGCGATCGACCACGAGGTACAGAAGGGCCACCGCCTGCGCCTGGTCCTCGCCTCCACCGACCTCGGCTATGCCTCCCCGACCGCCCCGGCGACGTACACGGTCTCCCTCAAGGGCGCCCTCGCCGTGCCGACGGCACCCCAGGTGGACACGGCCGCCGTACCGCTGCCCGCCTGGGTGTGGTGGCTGCCGTCGGCCGGAGCGGTCGCCGCCCTCGCCCTGCTGCTCACCGGCCGCCGTCGTACCGCCACCCCGGCACCGGCCCCCGAGCTCGCCGAAGTCCCGCTGCAGATAACGGACCTGAGCAAGCGCTACGCGCGCTCCACGGACCGGTACGCGGTACGGGAGCTGTCCTTCCGCGTCGAGAAGGGCCAGGTCCTCGGCCTGCTCGGCCCGAACGGCGCGGGCAAGACCACCACACTCCGCATGCTGATGGGCCTGATCAAGCCGGACGGCGGCGAGATCCGGGTCTTCGGCCACGCCATCCGCCCGGGCGCCCCCGTCCTCTCCCGGGTCGGTGCCTTCGTGGAGGGCGCCGGCTTCCTGCCGCACCTCTCCGGCCGCGAGAACCTGGAGCTCTACTGGCAGGCCACCGGCCGCCCGGCGGCGGACTCCCACATCGAGGAGGCCCTCGAGATCGCGGGCCTCGGCGACGCACTGACCCGCGCGGTCCGCACGTACTCCCAGGGCATGCGCCAGCGCCTCGCCATCGCCCAGGCCATGCTCGGCATGCCGGACCTGCTGATCCTCGACGAACCGACCAACGGGCTCGACCCGCCGCAGATCCGCGAGATGCGCGAGGTGATGATCCGGTACGCGGCCGCCGGCCGTACGGTGATCGTCTCCAGCCATCTCCTCGCCGAGGTCGAACAGTCCTGCACCCACCTCGTGGTGATGGACCGCGGCCGGCTGATACAGGCCGGCCCGGTCGCGGAGATCGTCGGCTCCGGCGACACCCTGCTCGTCGGCACCGGCGTGCCCGTTGAGGAGCCGGTGGTGGAGAAGGTGGCCGCGCTGCCCGGCGTCGCCTCGGTGGTCGGTACCGACGACGGCCTTCTCGTCCGCCTGGAGGCGGGCGGCAGCGCACCACGCCTGGTCGCCGAGCTGGTGCGGCTGGACGTGCCCGTGGCGTCGGTGGGCCCCCACCGCCGTCTCGAAGACGCCTTCCTGACCTTGATCGGAGGTTCCGCATGAGCACGCTCACCGAGGTCGCCTCCGGCTATCAGGCGGCCCGCACCCTGCCGTTGCGCGTCGAGCTGATCCGCCAGCTGAAGCGCCGCCGCACACTGGTGATGGGCGCGATCCTGGCCGTACTGCCGTTCGTGCTGCTGATCGCGTTCGCGATCGGCGGCCAGCCGGGCGCCCGGAACGGCCAGGTCACCCTGCTGGACACGGCCACCGCGTCCGGCGCCAACTTCGCCGCCGTCAACCTGTTCGTGTCGGCGGGATTCCTGCTGGTCATCCCGGTCGCCCTGTTCTGCGGGGACACCGTGGCCTCGGAGGCCGGCTGGTCCTCCCTGCGCTATCTGCTCGCCGCACCCGTGCCGAGGGCCCGCCTGCTGTGGTCCAAGCTCGTCGTCGCCCTCGGCCTCAGCCTGGCCGCGATGATCCTGCTGCCGCTGGTCGCCCTGGCCGTCGGCACCGCCGCCTACGGCTGGGGACCGCTCCAGATCCCGACCGGCGGCGAACTCGACACCGGCACGGCGGCCCAGCGCCTCGCCGTCGTGGTGGCGTACGTCTTCCTGTCCCAGCTGGTCACCGCGGCACTGGCGTTCTGGCTCTCCACCAAGACGGACGCGCCCCTCGGCGCGGTCGGCGGCGCGGTCGGTCTGACCATCGTCGGCAACGTTCTCGACCAGGTGACGGCCCTCGGCGACTGGCGCGACTTCCTGCCCGCCCACTGGCAGTACGCCTGGGCGGACGCCGTACAGCCGCATCCCGAGTGGTCCGGCATGATCCAGGGAACCGCGATTTCCATAACGTACGCCCTGGTGCTGTTCGCCCTGGCCTTCCGGGGTTTCGACCGCAAGGACATCGTCTCCTAGGTCACCGGACGATCTCCCTCCGGCCTCGACGGGCCAGGTCCGTGGCCGCTTCGAGATCCATTCGCAACGCATCCGGGCGCACGTTCCGGCCCCCTGCGCCGTCAGAGTTGACAGAAAGTCAGGAAGTCGACTCCTACCGGCACAGGGGGCACACGATGGACCGACACGGGACCAGACGACACAGGTGCGGGGCGCTGCTCGCCCTGACCACCGCGGGCGCACTGCTGCTGACGGCCTGCGCCGCGGGCGAAGACCACGCGAACGGCCCGGACTACGCCATCGGCGGCCCGACCCCCGCCCCCTCCCGGGCCCAGGGCGACGAATCCACCCCGTCCTCCGACTACCTCTCCACCTTCGCCCTCGACGTCGACACCGCCTCCTACGGCTACGCCCGCCGCACCCTCGCCGACGGCCGCCGCCCCGACCCCTCGACCATCCGGCCCGAGGAGTTCGTCAACAGCTTCCGCCAGGACTACCGCACCCCCGGGCACAACGGCTTCACGGTCACCGTCGACGGCGCCCGCACCAGCGACCCGGACTGGTCCCTGGTCCGCGTAGGCCTCACCACCCGCCCCTCCACGACCACCGGCGAACGGCCGCCCGCCGCCCTCACGTTCGTCATCGACGTCTCCGGCTCCATGGACGAACCGGGCCGACTGGACCTCGCCAAGAAGTCCCTGGACACGATGACCGACCGGCTGCGCGACGACGACTCGGTGGCGATCGTCGCCTTCAGCGAACACGCCGACACGCTCCTGCCGATGACCCGCCTCGCCGGCCACCGCGCCGAGATCCACGACGCCGTCGACGGCCTCGACGCCCTCTCCTCCACCAACCTCGGCGAGGGCGTCGAGACCGGCTACGCCACCGCCGTCGAGGGCCTGCGCAAGAACGCCACCAACCGGGTCGTCCTGATCTCCGACGCCCTCGCCAACGACGGCGAGACCGACCCCAACGCCATCCTCGAGCGTATCGACAGCGACCGCCGCGAGTACGGCATCACGCTGTTCGGAGTGGGCGTGGGCAGCGACTACGGCGACGCGCTCATGGAACGCCTCGCCGACAAGGGCGACGGCCACACCACGTACGTCTCCGACACCGGCACCGCGACCGAGGTCTTCTGCCGGCAACTACCGCAGAACATCGACCTGGTGGCCCGCGACGCCAAGGCCCAGGTGGCCTTCGACCCGCACACGGTCGCCGACTTCAGGCTGATCGGCTACCAGGACCGCAAGGTGGCCGACCAGGACTTCCGCAACGACCACGTGGACGGCGGCGAGGTCGGCCCCGGCCACACGGTGACAGCCCTCTACGCCGTCCGCACCAGGCCCGGCACGGAGGGCCACCTGGCCACTGCCACGGTCCGCTGGCTGGACCCCGAGACCCGCGACCCGCGCGAGAACACGGGCGCCATGGAAACAGCCGCCCTGCACGACTCGGTCTGGACCGCGTCCGCCCGCTTCCAGGTAACGGCGGTGGCGGCGTACTTCGCGGACGCGCTGGGAGGAGGCGACTACGACATGCCGGGGAGCCCGAGTCTCAGCACTCTGGAATCCCGCGCCACCAACCTGGCGCGGATGACCGAGGACAAGGACGTATCCGGCCTGGCGACGGCCATTCGGGAAGCAGGTCATTCCGGCGCCGCAAGCTGAGGCGCCCCGTCAGGGGCGCGGGGCCGTATCAACATGCGGCTACCGCCGCGCGGGCGCGACCAGCCACAACGCACCGGCACCCGGCGAACGACCGTGGCCCCTACGGCGAGACCCATTGACCTTTCCTTACTTGTGAGTAAGTTGACGCCCCATGGGCGTACGCAAGGACCTCAAGCGGGCAAGGCAACGCTCCGACCTCGCCGCCCGGGGCAAGGTCGAAGTCATCAAGGACGAGGCCGGCGTCGTACGGGAGGTACGCCAGGCGAATCTCGCCCCACCCCTCACCACCGGCTCCCTCGCCGACCTCCCCTACTCCAACGCGGCCGAGGAACCCGGCGCCACGGCGCTACGGCGCCCCGACGGCCCGGTCAGCGCCGCGGCCTTCGCCGCCCAGGTGACCGCCGTTGCCAAGGGGTTGATCGCCGCCGGTCTCGAACCCGGCGGCCGGATCGCCGTGATGTCCCGCACCCGCTACGAGTGGACGGTCCTCGACTTCGCCATCTGGTCGGCGGGCGGCGTGAGCGTCCCGGTCTACCCCACCTCCTCCGCCGAGCAGGTGGAGTGGATCGTCAGGGACTCCGGCGCCCGCCATGTCGTCACCGAGACCCCGGAGAACACCGCCACCGTCACCACCGGCAGCGCCCACCACCCCCGACTCCCGCGCGTCTGGGAACTCGACGGCGGCGCGGTCGCCGACCTCACCGCCCTCGGCGAGGGCATCCCGGACGAGGACGTCACCAAGCGCCGTGGCACCCTCACCCCCGACTCGACCGCGACGGTCTGCTACACCTCCGGCACCACCGGCCGCCCCAAGGGCTGCGTCCTCACCCACGCCAACCTGCATGCCGAGGCCGCCAACACGGTCGAGCTGCTGTACCCCGTCTTCCGCGCGGTCACCGGCCAGACCGCCTCCACCCTTCTGTTCCTCCCGCTCGCCCACATCCTGGGCCGTACGCTCCAGATCGCCTGCCTGATGGGCCGGATCGAGATGGGTCACTTCCCGAGCGTGAGGCCGGACGAACTCCGGCCCGCACTCAGGGAGTTCAGACCGACGTTCCTGGTCGGGGTGCCGTATCTCTTCGAGAAGATCCACGACACCGGGCGGGCGACGGCCGAGAAGATCGGCCGGGCCGCCTCCTTCGACCGGGCGGAACGGACCGGCGTGCGCTTCGCCGGGGCCTACCTGAACAAGTTCCTCGGCCGCGGAAAGGGCCCCGGCCCCGGTCTGTACGCCGCCTGGGCGCTGTACGACCTGCTGGTCTACCGCCGTATCCGCAAGGAACTCGGCGGCCGGATGCGGTACGCCATCAGCGGCGGCTCCCCGCTTGACCGGGACCTCAACCTGTTCTTCCACGCGGCCGGGATCGTCGTCTACGAGGGCTACGGCCTGACCGAGACCAGCGCGGCCGCCACCGTCGTACCGCCGCTTGCGCCCCGCCCCGGTACGGTCGGACAGCCGATCCCCGGGACGGCCGTCCGGATCGCCGACGACGGCGAGGTGCTGATCAAGGGGCCGGTGGTCTTCGGGTCGTACTGGAACAACCCGGCGGCGACCGCCGAAGTGCTGCCGGACGACGGCTGGTTCGCGACCGGCGACCTCGGCGCGCTCGACGAGGACGGCTATCTCACCATCACCGGCCGCAAGAAGGACATCCTGGTCACCTCTGGCGGCAAGAACGTCTCCCCTGCCGTCCTGGAGGACCGGCTGCGCAGCCGCGCGCCCGTCGGCCAGTGCCTGGTCGTCGGCGACAACCGGCCCTTCGTCGCCGCCCTGATCACCCTGGACCCCGAGGCGGTCGCCCACTGGCTGTCCGTACGGAAGCTGCCGTCGGACACTCCGCTCGCCGAGCTGGTGCGCGACGAACGGCTGCGGGCCGAGGTGCAGAAGGCGGTCGACCACGCCAACCAGGCCGTCTCCCGCGCCGAGTCGATCCGCTCCTTCGCCCTGGTCGAGGGCGAGTTCAGCGAGGACAACGGCCTGCTGACGCCCTCGCTCAAGGTGAAGCGGCACGCGGTCGTGGCGGCCTACGCCGAGCAGATCGAGGCGCTGTACCGCCGCTGACACGCCGAAGCGGGCCGCCGAACCACTCGGCGACCCGCTTC
Organism: Streptomyces sp. NPDC096040; assembly: GCF_040303265.1. NCBI lineage: Bacteria > Bacillati > Actinomycetota > Actinomycetes > Kitasatosporales > Streptomycetaceae > Streptomyces > Streptomyces sp. NPDC096040. The sequence continues at coordinate 209,628 of NZ_JBEOTA010000007.1, read as the reverse complement.
GATCAACGGATCACTTCTCGCCGTTCGTGGACAGGACCGACACGTCCTCCAGCAGGTGCGCCAGCGCGCCGTCGCGCTTGACGTTCGAGGAGTTCTCGGTGCACTGCTGCTGCATGTGGTCGGACAGGATCGGAATGTCCTGGACTCCGACGCCGATGGCCCCGGCGACGGAGGCCGGAATGTCGTTCACGGCGACGCACGGCTTGTTGAAAGAGCCCTGGATCAGGGCGAGCTGCGGGCTCATCTTCCCGTACGTGGTCGAGTTGCCGAAGGCCTGCATTCCCGCGTTGCCGTTGGCGACGTTCGGTCCGGTGTCGTTCCCGATCGCCAGAGCCTGCGGTGCCGCGGCAGCGGAGGCGCCCAAGGCGGAAGCGGCGACGGCCGCGGTGGCAACAAGTTTCTTGATCACTTGCCAGTCCTTTCTGAGAAAACCCCGTACCGGAGCGTGATGGTCAACTCTGCGGGCAGCCGGTGGTTTCTCCTGTTCACCCTGTCGGCCGATGGGGTGGACTGCGGTGTGTTTTCCGGATCGGTGACTTATCGTCGCCTCCCGGGCGTTTACGCTCCAACCGAGTGAATCAGCGGAACCATTCCCTATGCGCCGGGTTGATGAGGCCGTAGGGCATGAGTCGCATACGAGGAAAGGAACGCGAAGTGCTCAAGAAGGCAATGTTCGCCGCCGCGGCCGCCGCTTCTGTCGTGGGAATGGCGGTGGCGGCCGCGCCGCAGGCGCTTGCCATCGGCAACGACGACGGGCCGACCGTTGTGAATGGCAACGGCTCCGTGTCGTCGTTCGGCAACTCGGCGACCAAGGGCGACATGAGCCCGCAGCTCTCGCTGGTGCAGGGCACGCTCAACAAGCCGTGTGTGGGCGTCCAGGACGTCGATGTCGCCGTCGACGGGTTCATCGGTGGCACGGTCCAGGACATCCCGGTTCTCTCGGACCACCTGCAGCAGCAGTGCGCCGAGAACTCCTCGAACGTCAAGCGCGACGGTGCGCTCTCGCACGTCCTGGAGAACCTGTCGGTTCTCTCGGCCGCCACCGAAGGCTGAGTCGACCTTGGCCGGCTCGGGCTGCCCGCTGCACCGTCTGCGGGCTGCCCGGGCCTTTTTCGTGGAATTCAGGCGAGTGAAAACGCAAGAATGGTCGGCGCCATCCTGGCGCCAACATGTCAATCCGTGTGGGCGTTTCGAGTGAATTACCGGACGGCGCGCGTTCCATAGTTTCTTCGGCTGTCTATTCCTCGTTCTACAGTCTGCCGGTCATGGTGCGAGCCGTTCATGCTGTGCTCGCTCGGTTTCGGCCGTCACACGGGCATGACCGCAGAGAAGGGAAAGTTCATGAAGAAGACCGCTGCTGTCGCTGCCGGCGCAATCCTGGCCTTGGGCGGTGCCGTCCCGGCCTTCGCGGACGCGGGTGCCGAGGCTGCTGCGATCGCTTCCCCGGGCGTTCTTTCCGGCAACGTGATCCAGGTTCCGATCCACGTTCCGATCAACGTCTGCGGCAACACCGTCAACGTCATCGCGCTGCTGAACCCCGCGTTCGGCAACCCCTGCGCCAACGACTGACGAGGTCACCGCAGCGCACCAGCCGTCCGGCTGTGTCACGGCCGGCCTCGGACCGTCGATCCTTCGTATCCGCGCTCCGAGGCCGGCCTTTCCACTTCTGAGCAGGAAGACAACGAGATTGCGACAGACCCTCAGCAGGGGAATGGTCGTGGCCGCCACCGCGGCAGGCATTCTGGCCCTGTACGTCAGTCCCGCGCTCGCCGACTCGGACGCGACCGGCACCGCAGGCGGCTCACCGGGTGTCGTCTCCGGCGACAACGTCCTGGCTCCGGTGAACGTGCCGGTCGACGTCTGCGGCAACTCGGTCGACGTGGCCGCCGCGTTGGACCCGGCCTTCGGCAACTCCTGTGCGAGCGCACCGGCTTCGGCCGAGCCCACCGGCGACCGCGCACACGAGACGTCCTACGGCGACTCGGGCTACGGCACCGAGACCGGTGCCACCCCGCCGTCCGACGTCTGCGGGACCCCACCGGCCTACGGCGAGGAGACACCTCCCGCGTACGGCGACAACGCCCCTCCCGGGTACGGCGAACAGACTCCGCCGTGCGCCGAGACTCCACCGCCCAAGTCGACGCCTCCGGCCGAGACGACCCCGCCGAGCGAGTCGACGCCTCCGGAAACCACCCCGCCGAGCCAGTCGACCCCTCCGGCCGAGACCACCCCGCCGAGTCAGACCACCCCGCCCGGTGGCCCGCCGCCCTCCCTACCGCACACCGGCAGTGACCGTGAGGCCATGCTCGCGGCCTCGGCCGCCAGCGCCGCACTGATCGCGGGCGGCACGATGCTCTACCGACGAGCCCGAGCCGCGTCTCGCCGGTCCTAGTACTCCGGGTGCCGGACGCCTCCATCGGGGCCCGGCACCCGTGTCCGTCAGCTCCGAACCGTGTCCGGTGCCGGCTCCCGGTGGTCCGCCGCGATGCCCCAGCCGGCCGGACCCGAGCGCAGTCGCCGCCGTACCCCGCGCACCAGCGTGCCCGCGGTGAAGCCGGCGCCGCGCACGAAACGCATCGCCGGGCCGAAGCCGCGGCCGTGATCAGACCGGCCAGGAACAGCCCGGGGTACGACGACTCGAAGTCCCGGCCCACCTCCGGCGCCCCGTCGGCCCCGGTCACCAGCGTCGTACGCAGGTCGTCGGTCAGGAGCCCGAGCCGCTCCCGGGTCGCCCTGAACCCTGTGGCCGCGATGACGTGTTCCGTCTCCAGGGTGCCCACCCCGCCGCCGCGCACCGCCGTGTCCAGGCGCACCCCGCCCGAGGTGGCCCGGGCCGCCGTCACCTCGCGGCCGAGCAGCACCTTCACCCCGCACTGCACCCGCTCCCGGACCCACCAGGCGCCGGCCGGGCCGAGGGCCGTGGCCGCGATCCGCGCCCGGGTCGGCTCCGCGAGCCGCCGGTACAGGCCCGGCCGCTCGGAGTAGAACCAGTTGCGCCAGCCGGGGCCGAGGCCGCTGTGCGGGACGCGCGCCGACTGCCACCAGGGGCGCTCCCAGGGTGGCGGCGCCTCGTTCCAGCACAGCCGGTCCGCGCGCACCAGCACCCGTACCCGGCTGCCCTGTTCGGCGAGGAGCGCGGCGGTCTCCAGGGCCGCCTGGCCGCCGCCGATCACCGTGACGTCCCGGTCCCGGAAGCGGTCGAGGTCGGCGTGGTGGCTGCTGTGCGAGACCAGGTCGGGGGAGAGACCGCGCAGCGCGGAGGGGATCTCGACGAACGGCAGCACGCCGACGGCGAGGGCGACGGTCCGGCCGTGCAGGGTCTCGCCGTCCTGCGTGGTCGCCTCGAAGCCGCCGGTGCGGGGCGCGACACGGGTGACCGTGCGCTCGTCGACGGGCGGGGCGGCGTCGCGGGCGAACCACAGGCCGTACTCGGTGAACATGTCCAGCGGGATCGGCCGCCCGTGCCGGGCCTCGACCCCCCGGCCCGCGCAGTACACGTCCAGCCGCCAACGCGCCTCGGGGTCGGACAGGTTGGATGCCCAGGGTTCGGACTTGAGGAACATCCCACGGGGCATGTGGTCGCGCCAGGACGCCATCGGGCGGCCGAAGACGCGCACGTTCAGGCCCGCTGCCACGGCGTGGGACGCGATGGACAGGCCGTACGGGCCCGCGCCCACCACCAGCAGGTCGTACATCAGCAGCTGCTCGCCTTCTCGTCGTCGGACCGGTCGGGCAGACCGGCGAGGCCGGAGACACCGGACACGCCAGACGCACTGGGCACACTGGGCACACCGGACACACCGGAGAGTTCCTCGTCCAGGGCGGCCGGGCAGCGTTCCCCGGCCGGCTCCCCGGCCTGGCGGACCACGACGGAGGACGGCGGCAGGGCCGGGGCCGTACGGGGGCCCAGCCGGTCGAGGAGCCGGCCCGCCACATGCCGGCCCCACAGCGCCCACATCGCCAGGCCCGGCCCCCGGTCGTCCGGCGCGCTCCAGGCCAGCTCGCGCCCGCGCGGGGCCGGCCGCAGCGCGCTCAGCGGCGCATAGTTCTCCACCACGAACGCCCGCCCGGCCAGCGGCGCCCCGGCGGTCAGCGGACGGTGGGTCAGATCCAGGTGCAGGGCGCGTACGACGTCCAGGCCCACGCTGTCGGCGAAGAGCCGGAACTGGGCGCCCGGACGGGGGTTGAAGTCCAGGAGGTGATAACGGCCGGTGGTGCCGCAGCGCCGGAAGTCCAGGTCGAAGATGCCGCGGAAGCCCAGTTCGCCGGTGAGCCGCTCGGCCAGCCCCTGGACCTGCGGGTTGGGCGTCCATAGCCCGACCGCCGTCAGGCCCGCCCCGCGCGGCCAGGCCAGTTGCTTACGGCCGGGGCCGCCCGCGCGTACCGTTCCGGTGCGGTCGGCGTAGCCGTGGAAGAACCAGTCGCGGTCCGGGCCCGGCGGCAGGAACTCCTGCAGCAGCAGCCGGCTGCCCGCCTCCTCGGCCCGCAGGAACAGCTCCCGGGCTTCCCGCGCCGAGCGCACCACCACCGTGCTGCGCAGTCCGGACCCGGCCGGCACCAGCCAGGGCCGGCTCCACTTGGCGACCACCGGAAGCCCGAGCCGCCAGGCGACGGCGGCGGCCTGCTCGGCGCTGTCCGGGACGAGGGTCTGCGGGTGCGGGATCCCGGCCGCCGCGCACACCTCGGCCAACCGGGCCTTGTCGGCGACCTGTTCGGGGAGCGTGGCGGGCTGCTGAGGCAGCAGGTAGGCGGGTGCCAGGTCCTCCCGGAGTCGGCCGACCGCGATCGCGCTCGCGTCGTCCATCGGGATCAGCACCGCCGGACGGGCGATCCGCGCCGCCACCCGGCGCAGCACGGCCACGATCTCGGCGGGGGACGCACCCGGCGCCGGCGGCGGATGCAACCGCCGTACGAAACGGGACCTGCCGACCGGACTGCCGGTGGAATCGGCGACCACATGGACTTCCACGCCTGCTCTGCCGAGCGAGCGCACGGCCCCCAGGGTGCCGTGGTGAAAGGGATTCCGGTCGATCCGCAGCAGAACCGCGGGAACCCGGATGTCTAGCAGCGACACGGACCTTTTCCTTTGCGTCGGTTCACCCGTGCGGGCGTTCGGGGCGCCCGAATGCCGCAGCCGCACTGGCGGTATTCATACTGATATGACTGAGTGTCAGTAACTGGCGCTTTCTCAGCGACTGTGCGGACGGACGAGAACTGTCAGAACTGGCGGAGAAAGGAGCAGGCATGGCTCCACAGCAGCGAAAGCGGCCGAGGTCCCGGTCGCGCCGGCCGGCTGTGGTCGCGGTTGCGGCGGCGGTCCTGGCCGCCTCGGTGACGCTGGCGACCGGTTCGGGATTCGCCGAGGGTGCGGTGGTGGCGCGGGTCATGGACCCGACGCCGGCTCCGACACCGACGACGTCCGTCCCGGCGTCGGCGGCGCCCCTGCCGGCACCGGTGAGTCCCGCACCGGTGCCGGTGAGTCCGGTACCGGTGAGTCCCGCGCCGGTCGTGTCCGTGCCGGCCAAGGCCGCGCCCCCGGCCTTCGGGGCCTTCCTCGACTCCGGTCCGCTGGGCGTGGCCCGCATGGCCCAGCTGAGCGGCTGGCTCGGCGGCACCGAGCTCAAGGTCGCGCACACCTATCTGCCCGGCGACCGCTGGAGCGACATCGAGGGCGCGCCGGGTTTCCTCGACGTCTGGGCGCACTGGCGGCGGCAGAAGGCCGACCGGATGCTCGTCCTCAACGTGCCCATGCAGGAGCGCAACGAGGACCACGTCGACGACGCCGAGGTCCGTCGGCTGCTGTGGCAGGGCGCGGTCGGTCATTTCGATCAGCACTTCCGGGCCCTGGCCGAGCGGCTGGTGGAGCTGAAGGTGCCGGACACGGTCATCGTGCTCGGCTGGGAGATGAACGGCACCACCTACACCCATCGTTGCGGGCCGGACCCGGAGTCCTGGAAGAAGTACTGGAACAGCATCGTCACCACCATGCGTTCGGTGCCGGGCCAGAATTTCCGGTTCGACTTCACGCCCAGCCGGGGCCGCGACGCCGTACCGTGGACGCAGTGCTATCCCGGGGACGACACGGTCGACATCGTCGGTATGGATTCCTACGACCAGCCGACCGGTCTTTCCTTCGACGAACAGGTCCGGGAGCCTTACGGACTTCAGCAGCACGTCGATTTCGCGAAGGCCCACGGGAAAGCCATCTCCTATCCGGAATGGGGCCTCTTCCGCAACGGCGACAACGCCGAATACATGCGACGGATGCTCGCCTGGATGGACGAGCACAAGCCGCTCTACAACACGCTGACCGACTACTGCCCGCACGGTGTCTGGCAGTGCTCGGACAACCCGCGCTCGTCGCGGGTCTACCGCGCGGCCCTCTCCGGCCGGACCGACACCACGACACCGACACCGACACCGACCGGCCCGACCCCGGCTCCGACCCCGACTCCCGCTCCCAGCACCACGCCCCCGGCCGACTGCGCGCCGATGGACCTGGGCGACTGGGTCGAGTACTGGCTCGGCGGGAAGCTCTGCATCCGCCTCGACTGGTGGTCGCGGTCGCGGAGCTAGGGGGTGTCTTCTGGATCGGCTCGGCGGGAATCGACGGTCCTCTGTGGCCGCCGACCGGAGCGGGCCCTAGTCCTGCCGGTGTTCCTTCCATCGGTGCAGCACCTCCTTGACCCGCTGCCGGGCGGCGGCGTCGCACAGCGCCGCCGTCAGCAGCGGGGCGGTGCGGCGCCGGGCCAGCAACAGGCGCTGGTTGACGACCTGCTGCGGCCGCCAGTGGTGCTTGTACGGCTCGTTCCCGCGCAGCAGGCTCAGTGCGCCCCGCTCACTGGCGCCGGTGTGCTGGGTGCAGGCGTCCAGGAGCATCACCGCCACGTCCGCCTTGCACTCGCGCAGTTGCGGATGCGCCCCGTACAGATAGCCGCCGGCCAGGCTCGGCGACAGCAGGGTCAGATCGACGGCGACCACCTCGTCGTCCAGCCGGAACTCGGTGACCACCGCGTCCCCGGACCGCACCATCGGCCCCACCGAGCGCACCAGATGCTCCCGGAACCGCGACTGGAGGTGTTCCGTCGTCACCTTCCGCCCCTGCCACTGGAGCCGGTGCAGCTCGATGAGACGGCCGAGCGCCGTGTCGACGCCCTCCGGCGCCACGGCGTCCCGGCGCACCCCGAGCGAGCCCAGCTTGCGCAGCTTGGCGCGCACCCGCTGGGCCTGTTTCGAGGGCAGCCGGGCGACCAGCTCGTCCATGGACACGGCGGGCAGCTCCAGGCACAGCGAGTCGGGCACCTTCCGGCACGGGCCGTCCCAGCGGTCGTACACCCGCTCCACCGCACCGCCCGGACGCACCTCACGGAAGTCGATCAGTGCCGTCCGCGCCGCCTGGGCGAGCTCCTGGGTGAGGGCGTCCGCCGCCCGGCCGTCGTCGGAGTCGGCGAGCAGTACGTCCGTGTAGTCGGAGATGGCCCCGCCCAGTGGCACCAGCGTGGGCAGCGGCCGGTGCACCAGCATCAGCGGGGCCGCGCCGACCAGCTCACCGCCGTAGCGCACCAGGACCAGGCGGAGCCGCCCCGGGACGCCGTAGGAGCGCCACCAGGAGTGCAGCCAGGCGTGGCTCTGGAACGGGGTGGCCGTGCCGCACCGCCGGTAGAGGCGGCCCCAGGCGGGGGCCAGGGCGGCGAAGGCGCGTTCGTCGGTGACCAGTTCGGTGGTGTGGGCGGCGAGCGTCGGGTAGGCCGTCGTCGTCACAGCTGTCCGTGTACGTCGGCGGCGACGGCAGGTCCCGGGACGGAGGCCTGCAGGGCGTTGTCCTCCTCGCGGCGCCGGGGCCGCACCAGCAGCACAAGGCCGCTCAGCAGCCCGCCCGCGCTGGCCCCCACCAGACCGGTCACCTTCGGGGACGCCGAGGTGGGCGCGGTCGGCTTCAGTGCCCGGGAGAACTGCAGGAGTTCGACGTGTGTGTCGCCCTTGGTGTCGTTGGCGTGCTGGGTGAGCGAGCGGGCGACCGCGTTCGCCATGTCGGCGGCCTGGAGGGGGTGCGGTGAAGTGGCCGAGACGGCGACCATCGGCGCGTCCGGCGAGGTCTCCGTCTGCACGCTCTCCCGCAGCGTGTTCACCGGCACCCCGGCCCATACCTGGGCGTCCCCGAGCACCGCGAGCTGGGTCGCGACCCGGCCGTACGCCTGCGCGAAGCCCTGCGCGGTGGCGGTGTCCGACCTGTCGGCGGGGACGGCGATGACGTAGCTGGTCGCGGTGTAGCTGGCCGGCGTGAGCACGCCGTAGGCGCCGCCCAGCAGACCGCCGGCGACGACCCCGGCCGCCAGCAGCGTCCAGGGCGGGACCGCGCGGGCACGGGCGAAGGGGCGGGCTGCCCTGGGGGTGTTCTCGGTCATGGCGTACTGGCTCCCTGAGGGGTGGTGGCGAGTGCGGCCGCGTAGACGTCCATGAGCTGGGCGGCGCTGCGGGTGATGCAGTAGTGACGGGCGGCCTCCGGCGCGGTGCGGGATCCGGGCCCGGCGGCGCGGGCGGCGGCCAGCGCCTCGGCGTAGGCGCGGGCACCGCCCTCGACACGGCGGGCGCCGGGAGCGGCGGCGGGCGGCAGGTCCTCGACGGCCGGGCAGGAGCTGTAGAGCACGGGCAGCCCGGCGGCCAGCGCCTCGACCACCGCGAGCCCGAAGGCCTCCTCGGCGGAGGGCGAGGCCAGTACGTCCATGGCGGAGGTGAGAGAGGGAAGGTCGAGGTCGGTCGAACCGTCCGGCGAGCTGTCGGAGACACAGGGCCGCTCGCCGGTGAACAGGACCCGCCCGGCGACCCCGGCCTCCTCGGTGGCACGGCGCAGGGCGCCCTCCTCCGCGCCCCCGCCCACCAGCAGCAGACGGCAGTCCGACGGGAGTCGGGCCAGCGCCCTGATCAGGACGTCGAACCGCTTGCCGGGCGCGAGCCGCCCGATGCCGCCCACCACGAAGGCGTCCGGCGGAATCCCGAGGCGGGCGCGGGTGCTGAGCCGCCGCTCCGGGTCGAAGCGGAAACGTTCCAGGTCGATGCCGTTCGGTACGACCTCGATCCGCGGTCCGGGCACCCCCCACCGGCGCAGCCGTTCCGCGACGGTGGGGGAGACGGCGACCGTGGATCGGCCGAGCCGCTCACCGGCGAGATACAACGCCCTTACTCCGGCGGTCAGTTCACGCCCCTCCAGCTGTACGTCGCCGAGGGAGTGCTCGGTGGCGACGACGGCCCGGACGCCCGCGAGGCGCGCCGCGATCCGGCCGTAGAGGCAGGCCCGGTAGAGGTGGGTGTGGACGAGGTCGTAGCGGCCCCGGCGGATGAGCCGGACCAGGCGGGGCAGCGCGGCCAGGTCCCGGTTCCCGGCCATCCCGAGATGGACCACCCGCACCCCGTCGGCGGTCAGCCCCCGGGCGACAGGGCCGGGGTTGGTGAGCGTGACGACGTCGCAGGAGACGGGCAGATGGCGCAGCAGCAGCCGGAGTTGCTGCTCCGCCCCGCCGACCCCCAACCCCGTGATGACATGCAGGGCCCTCATTCACAGCCCCTTGACGGGACGGCGGCGCAGCCGGTGCAGCCGGTACTTCAGGAAGAGGCGCAGCGCGTGGTCGTTCTGCCCGATGTGCACACGGGGCAGGGTGTGGACGCCGGTCTGGTCGCCGGGGTCGATGGCGCAGGCGTAGCCGTAGCCGGCGTCCCGTACGGCGTCGACGACACGCTGGTCGATGGTCCCGTAGGGGTAGCAGAAGCCGTTGACGGGGGACTGGATCAGCTCCTCCAGGTGGGCCCGGCTGTCGGCGGTCTCGGCCTTCAGAGTGTCCGCGTCGGCCTGCGTCAGATCGACATGGGTGAGCCCGTGCGAGCCGATCTCCACGCCGGCCGCCGCCGCCCGCCGGACCCCGTCGGCGCTGAGCAGCGGCTTGCGCGGGCCGAGCGAGTCCCAGCGGTTGTCGCTGCCGAGCCGCCCGGGCAGCACGAACAGGGTGGCGCCGCAGCCCCAGCGGTCGAGCAGGGGCAGGGCCTGGTCGAGGAAGTCGGCGTAGCCGTCGTCGAAGGTGAGCCCGACCAGCCGCCGTCCCTCGCCCCGGGCCCGGGCGGCGAGCAGCTGGGCGACCGACACCCCGCGCAGCCCCCGCCGGCGCAGCCAGCTCAGCTGTCTGGCCAGGCGGTCGGGGGAGACGGTGACGTGGTACGGATCGTCCGAGCAGTCGCCCACGGAGTGGTACATGGCGACCCAGGGGACCGGGCCCGCCAGGGGTCTGACCTTCTCGGCGGACTCAATGGAAGACGGCATGCGCGAGCCTTCGGGTGACGGTGCCTACGGAACGGAGTGCGGGTGCGAAGCCCTGGGCGTCCAGTGCCCAGCCGAGCAGGACGAAGATCGCGGTCACGGCCGTGACCCCGGCGGCCAGCCCGGTGAGCGGATTCGCGGGCTGTCCGGCGACGAAGGTCCCGACGACCGTGGCGATCACGGCGGCCCGCACCGGCCGGCTCAGCTCGGCCAGCACCTGCCGGGTGCGGATCGGGACGCTGCGCGGGCCCATGCCGGACAGCAGGAGTACGGCGGTGACGGTGATGCCGGTGGCGTTGGCGGCGGCGATGCCGGTGACGCCGTACGGGCCCACCGCCAGGGCGCCGATCCAGGAGGTCACGACGATCCCGGCGGCCATGGCGCCGACCGGGTACCAGGTGGCGCGGCCCGCCGAGAAGTAGGAGCGGACCAGCACCCCGACCAGGGTCTGCCCGAGCAGCCCGAGCGCGTAGACGCGCATCACCCCGGCGGTGGCGGCGGTGTCCGCCGCGGAGAACGCCCCGCGCTGGAACAGGAGATGGATGAGCTGCGGCGCACACGCCATGACCACGGCCGCGCCGAGCAGTACGACGCTCGCGGCCACCGACAGATCACGCTCCACCCGGCGCCGGGCCCGTTCGGTGTCGCCCTCGGCCAGTGCCCGGGCCACCACCGGGAAGGTGACCGTGCACAGCATCATCGACATCGTCATCGGGATCTGCGCGACCTTCTGCGCGTAGTTGAGGTGGGAGATCGCCCCGGAGTGCAGATGCGAGGCGAGGAACCGCTCGATCAGCACCTGTGACTGCCGGCACAGCGCGAACAGCAGCACGGTGGCCATCAGGACGAGGTTCAGCGGCTTCGCCTCGGCGACGGGGTCACCGACGGCGGGCTTGACCCTGCGCCGGAACTGCCGGAACAGTGAGGGAACCTGTACGGCGACCATCAGACATCCCCCGGCCGCGACCCCGAACGCGGCCGACCGCACGCCCCAGTGGGAGCCGAAGGCGAACATCGCCGTGATGATCCCGGCGTTGTAGGCGACGTAGATCGCGGCCGGGGCGAGGAACCGCCGGTGGGCGCGGAGGGCGGCGCTGCAGTACCCGGCCAGCCCGAAGGTCAGCACACTGGTGGCGGTCAGCCGGGTGCAGTCGACGGCGAGCGCGGGGTCGCGCAGACCGGGCGCGAGCGCCTCGACGAGCTGCGGTGCGCCCCCGATGAGGAGAGCGCCGACGGCCGTGAAGGCGAGGGCCAGCCTGGGCAGCGTCCCGGCGACCAGTGCCCGTACGGGGTCGCCGGGAGCCCCCTGCGCCCGCCGGGCGAGGGCCAGGCTGAAGGCGGGGACCAGTGCGAAGGCGAGGCCGTCCTCGATGAGAAGCGTGGCGGCGAACTCGGGAACGGTCCAGGCCACGAGAAACGCGTCGGTGTCCCGTCCGGCCCCGAAGAGCCGGGCGAGGGACTGGTCCCGGATGAGCCCGAGGAGAGAGCCGACGACGGAGAGGGAGGCGGTGACAAGGGTTGCCTTGGCAAGGAAGCCCCGGGAGGTAGGCGCCCCTTCAGGGGCGCGGGGCTGGGAGATGTGCGGCTGCGCCGCGTGGGCGCGATCAGCCCCCACTGCCCCGTGGTCGACATCCGACCCCTGCTCCCCTGAAACCCGAGAAGGCGTAACCGTCATGGCGAACGCTCCGCCCCCACCAACGCCCACCAGGCCACCGCCCCGAACACCACCGCCGTGAGCACGGTCGAAGGCCCCCCGATGTCCGCGTAGGCGAAGTCCACGAGCTGCCAGATCAGCAACCCGCATCCCACCAGCGCACAGTCGAGCCCGTCACCACCGCGGACTCGCCACAACCCCCGCAGCCCGCACACCAACAGGGCAAGCCAGCAGCCCCCCAGGGCCAGCGCCCCGAGCAGCCCCTGCTCGCTCAGCACCAGCAGATACATGTTGTGCGGCGACAACAGCGGCTGTTTCCGGTAGGCGGCCCCCGCCCCCTCCGTGTCGCTCCCGGAGGACAGCGCCAGTGAGGCGTGCCCGTCCCGGTACACCGGGAAGTTCTTCAACCCGACGCCGGTGACGGGGTGTTCGCGCCACATCCCGGTCGCCGCCGCCCACAGCGTGTAGCGGTCGACCACCGACTGGTCCGGCGCATCGGTCACCTGCCCGATGCTGCTGAGCCGCTCCTGGAGCATCGCCGTACCGACCCCGAAGCCCCCCACCAGCACCACACCCGCGGCGACAGCGACCGCCGCCACCTTCAGCGCCCGCCGCAGCCCGGCCAGCGCCAGCTGCACACCGCAGGTGAGCACCGTCGCGATCCAGGCCCCCCGGCTGAAGGAGACGGCCAGCGGCAGCAGCAGGCCGAGCACGCACGCGCCCGCCGCCACCCGCTGCCGTACCGGTGACCGCCCCAGCGCCAGCCCCAGTGCGCACACGAGCCCGAACGACACCACCGTCGCCATGCCCATCACGTCCTGCGGCCCGAACGTGCCGACCGCGCGGATCTCCTCACCCTGGTACGACGCCCCGGTCCCGGTGACGTACTGGTGCACGCCGACCGCGCCCTGCCACCCGGCGAGCCCCACGAACGACCAGGCCAGCAGCCGGAAGTCGGCACGGTCCCGGATCAGCAGCAGCACAGCGGCGGGGACCAGGACGAACACCTGGAGATAGCGGCCGAGGCCGGTCAGCCCGGCCCCCGGCGAGGACGCGCCGGCCGCGGCGACGGCCAGCCCCACGACCGGCATGCCCAGCACCACCGCGGCCGTCGCCGACAGCGGCCGCCGTCGCTCCCGTACCACCCGCAGCGCGGCATACAGCACCACCAGCGCGGACACCGCGTCCGCCGGGCCCGCCCCGCTGTCCCCGCCGCCCGGGGCGAGCGGCAGCGCGAGGACCGCGAGCACGGCGGCCGCGGCGAGAACCGGCGGCAGCCGCAGGGGCCTGGCCGGCGAGAGTGCGAAGCTCATCGTCAGCTCCCCGTCGAGCGCACGAGCGCGGCCGCGGTGCGCAGCAGGATGCAGATGTCCTGCCACAGCGACCAGTTGTCGATGTAGGCGTTGTCGAAGCGGGCCCGGTCCTCGATGGAGGTGTCGCCGCGCAGCCCGTGGATCTGGGCGAGTCCGGTGATGCCGGTCTGCATCCGGTGGCGGGCCGCGTAGCCCGGGTAGGTCTGGCTGAACTGGCCGACGAAGTACGGCCGTTCGGGCCGCGGCCCGACCAGGCTCATGTCGCCCCACAGCACGTTCCACAGCTGGAGCAGCTCGTCCAGGGACGTCTGGCGCAGGAAGCGGCAGAACGGGCTCATCTCGCGTTCGCCCGCCACGCTCCAGCGCGTCGCGGCCTCGTGCGCGTCGACCGGGCGGTGGGTGCGCAGCTTCAGCAGGGTGAAGGGGCGCCCGTTCCGGCCGATGCGCTCCTGCCGGAAGACCACGCCGGGCCCGTCGGTGAGGCGCAGTACCGCCGCGCACACCAGGAGCAGCGGACTGACCAGGACGAGTGCCGCCCCGGAGACGACGATGTCGAGGATCCGCTTGCCGACGCTGCCGCGCCGCCGCGAGCCCATCTCCAGCCGGCGGCAGGAGAACCCGGCGAGCTGGTCGCGCATCTCGTACGCCGGCGAGTCCGCGTCGACCTCCCAGACCACGCAGCCCGACTCGGCCAGCGCCCGCAGCAGCGGGCCCTGTTCGGTGCGGACGGCGGGGTGGACGGTGAGGACGGCCCGGACCCCATTCTGGATGAGGGCCCGCTCGACCTCCTCGCCGGTGGTCAGCACGGGCAGCCCTTCGGGGCCTTCGGGATGCTCGGCGACGACACCGACCGGCCGTACGCCGAAGTCCGGGTGGCGCAGCACGGCGGCGGCGACCCGCTGGGCGGTGGCGGCGGGGCCGATGACCAGGGCGGCGCGCGGATGGCGGAGCAGGGCGATGCGGCGGCGCCAGTGCACCAGGCCGCGGCCGGCGCAGGCCGCCGCCGCGTGCAGGGCGCAGCCCAGCAGCAGGGTGCGGGCGGGCAGCGCGCGGTCCGGGTCCCAGGCGGCGAGGGCGGCGGCGAGGCCCAGCCAGACGACGGCGATCCGGCCGCAGACCGCCGGGAGTTCGTCCAGGATCCCCGCCACCCGCCCGGTGGGCTGCGGGCGCAGCAGTATCGCCCCGGACATCAGCAGGCCGACCAGGGCGGGCCGGTGTACGGCCTCGTCGAGGGCGATCGCGCCGAGCAGCGCGGCGCACAGGTCGGCGGCCAGCAGCGGCACCGGGGAGGCGGGCCGCGCGGGCGGCCGCCGCGGCGGGAACCGGAAGCCGCCGGCGGTCCGGGCCGGAAGGACCGACACGGGCGAGTGTCCGTGGTCCCGTGGCTGCGGGCCGGGGGAGGGGACGGTGCTTTCCGCGGTCACGAGTGGATGGACTCCCTGCACTCAAAGGACATGAGCGGCCGTCCGCCGAGGAGTTCGCGGTACAGCTCCGCGACCGCCTCCGCCGTGCGCCGCACATCGTGCGTGGACTGGACGTGCCGGCGCCCCCGGTCGCCGAGCGACGCGCGCAGCTCCGGGTCGAGCAGCAGCCCGGCGACGGCACCGGCAAGCGCGCCCGGCCGTCCCGGCGGCACCAGGCAGTGCGCGGCCTGCCCGGGCGGCAGGCTCTCGCGGGCGCCGTCGACATCGGTGACCAGCACCGGCCGCCCGCAGGCCATCGCCTCCAGCGGGGCCAGCGCCATGCCCTCCCAGCGGGAGGGCAGCACCACCAGGTCGGCGGCCCGGTACCAGGGGCGGACGTCGTCGACGGCGCCGGCGAACTCGACCGAGGCGGGGGCGATCCGGCGCAGCGCCTCGCCGTCCGGTCCGTCGCCGACCAGCGCAAGCCGGGCGCCCGGAACCTGGCGCAGCACCTCGGGCCAGGCTCGCAGCAGCACGTCCTGGCCCTTCTGCCGGCACAGGCGGCCGACGCAGACGACCAGGGGAGCCCGGGACTCGGTTCGGCCCGGGGTGAAGTACTCGGTGTCGATGCCGTTGGGGACGACGGCGTACCGGGCGCGAATCCCGGCGTGCACGCCGGTCGTGCGTTCCGCCTCGCTGACACACACCACCCGGTGCGCCCAGCGCGCCCCCCATCGCTCCCACGTCAGCGCCAGCGCGGCGGTGACTCCGCCGACCGCCTCGAAGGACCAGGCGTGCGGCTGGAAGAGGGTCGGGACGCGTCCGCGCACGGCCAGGCGTCCGGCGAGGCCCGCCTTGGCGCTGTGCGCGTGCACCAGATCGGGGCGCACCTCGCCGAGCAGGTGGGTGAGCCGTCGTACCTCGTCCCGGAGACCGGCGCCCGGGGACCGGTCGGCGCGCCACCCGCGCACCTCGGCGCCCAGTTCCCGCGCGCGCTCGGCCAGTTCACCACCGGGGCACGCCACCGTGACCCGCAGACCGGCCGTGAGCTGGGCCTTCGTCAGATCCAGGACCACCCGGGCCACCCCGCCCCCGACCGGTTGCGCCAGGTGGAGGACCCGTGGCCGAGGGTCGGTTGCTGATCGGTGCATACGCGGATTCCTCGCTCACGGGGGGCGCTCGGGACTGCGGGCCGGGACGCAGCGCACT
This sequence comes from Streptomyces sp. NPDC096040, assembly GCF_040303265.1. Taxonomy (NCBI): domain Bacteria; kingdom Bacillati; phylum Actinomycetota; class Actinomycetes; order Kitasatosporales; family Streptomycetaceae; genus Streptomyces; species Streptomyces sp. NPDC096040. The sequence continues at coordinate 193,743 of NZ_JBEOTA010000007.1, read as the reverse complement.
ACTGCACGTCCACAGCGGCGAAGAGCGCGCCCGCCCACGCCGCGTCGCGCTGGGAAACGAGCCGGAAGGTCAGCTGGTCACCGCCCTGCGCGAGAGCGGTACCGAGATCGAACACATCCGAGTCGTAGCCGAGCGTGTTGTCGTACGCGGGCTCACGCCGGGCGCGTACCGGGCCGGGGTCATTGATCGTGGAGTTGAGTACGTCGTCGGCCGGGTCGGCGGAGTCTGCGAGCGGGACGGAGCCGCAGCCGGCAGTGGTGTAGGTGAGCGAGTCGCCGGTGCCGCCCCGGTCGCCGTTGTAGGCCACCAGGCCCACCCGGCCGTGGGCGCCACGCGGGATACGTAGCCCGTTCAGCCGTACCTCGGCCGCTCCGTCGAGGGAGTCGAAGCCGTCCCAGAGGGCGAGCGTGCGCAGCGGTTCCGCCGGGTTCTCGTACGCCACCACCAGCGTCCAGCCGCCCCAGGCACCGGACCCGGACCGCCCCATGGCCGCGTTCAGCTGGCCGACGGTCCACAGCCCTGGGCCGCTCGACCTGACCAGGTCGGTGATCTCCGCCGAGGCCTGGAAGGCGTCCGCGCCGCCCGCCGCCCGGTGGCCCACCACCGTGTCGGCGAGCAACTCCTTGTACTGGCCGCCGGGTTCGGCGATCAGCACCCGCGCGTTGTCCCCGGCCGGCTTCTGCTCGCCGGCCAGCAGGTTGCCGCCCCAGTACAGCCGCGCGTACGTCACCCGGGAGCCCTCCGGCAGCCGGAGCTCGGCGCGGGAGGAGTTGTAGGTGTGGGGGTCGTCGTCGACATCGACGTAGGACATGTCGAAGTTCCCGTTCGCCGCCGGGACCCGGCCCTCTCGCGCGGCCGGGCAGGGCGGCTCGGACGGGTCGTCGGCCCTCGCACGGCAGCTGACGGACGCGTTGGCCGCGCGGGCGAAGCCGCCTCGCTGCACCACGTGGTAGCGCTCGGCGAAGGGGATGCGCGGGGCCTCGGGCGACGGCGGGGCGGTCGGAGCGGCCGCCCGGGCGGTGCCCGGTGCCCAGATCGCGGCGAGGGTGAGCGCGCTCACCGACGCACGGCGCAGCGGTGGGCCCAGGGGATTGCGCATGACCGACTTCGCCCTTTCGGGAAAGGAGGGGAGGCGGGAAGAGTGCGATGTGATGTCAATACGGGTAGGTCAGGAGGTCCGCAACTCTAGTCGCTATCCGTACTAATAGGGTGAAACGGGGCAAGTGTGTCGGAATAGTGAAGGAGAGCTTCCGGGAGATCACTCCTTTGGCGGCACAACCCGAGCCGGTGTCGCGCGTTGACACGGCGCTGGGCATCCGCCCGGATGTTTGTCTCGACCCCAAGGAGCACCTCTCCATGTCGCGTATCGCGAAGGGCCTGGTCCTGTCCACCGCCGCCGTCGCGGCCGTCGCCGGCGGCGCCGGTGTGGCCGCCGCCGACAGCGGCGCGAACGGCGCCGCTGCCCAGTCCCCGGGCGTGCTGTCTGGCAATGTGATCCAGGTTCCGATCCACGTGCCGATCAACGTCTGCGGCAACACCGTCGACGTGATCGGCGCGCTGAACCCCGCGTTCGGCAACACCTGCCTCAACGACTGACGCCTCGGCTTTTCCCTTCGGCCGGCCGTCCGCCCGTGCACCCCGCGGACGGACGGCCGGTTCGTACGTCCACGTACGGTTCCACGCGGTCCCTCGAACGGCCTGAGCCACGGCGGAAGTTGCGAGGCGGCCTTGACGGTGCCTCATCAGGCGCAATGCCGGCGCCACGGAAAGCGATCGGTGACAGCGGGCGAGCGAGCGGTTGCAGGCCGGCACGGGTGATTTCACGGTGGGCAGCAGGTCCGATGCACATCGAAAGGAACACCCATGCGTGCTCTGCCCGCACGGCGTCTCGCGTCCACCGCGCTCTGCGCCCTTCTTCTGGCCGGGGTCACCGGCCCGGCGGCCGTCGCCGCCGACCCGGCCCATGAGCACACCCACGCGACCTCCCAGGCGCCCGTCCCCGGGGCCGACGCGCTGCTCGCCCAGGTCAAGTCGCTGGGGGACCTCGGGACCGTGCTCAAGCCGGTCACCGACCTGCTCAACACCGTCCTCGGTGCGGACAACGGCCAGCTGACCGCCGATCAGGCGACCCAGCTCGGCGACGCCGTGAAGGCGGCCATCGCCCAGATCACGGCCGCGGCCCCGACATCCGCTGCCTCCCCCGCGGCGGCGAAGCCGGCGACCCCGGCTGCCCCCCCGACGACGGCCGCGCCCTCCGCCCCGCCCGCGACCCCGACCGCCCCCGCGACCCCGGCCCGGCCGTCGGCGTCGGGCCTGCCGTCGGCGTCAGCGGTGCCGAGTGCCCCCGCCGTGCCGGCCGCGTTCGCGGTGCCGGCCCCCGACCAGGGCAAGGGCCTCGGTGGCGCCCCTTCCGCCAAGGGCCTGACCAGCGACGCGCTGACCGCCCTGCAGACCGCGGTCGACAACCTCCTCAAGGCCGCCACCTCCGGTGACGTCAGCCAGGTGCTGCCGGCCGCCACCGCCGTGGTGACCGGCCTGGTCAACCTGGTCGCCGCGATCCTGCTCGGCACCGGCCTGCCCGCGCCCAAGCTGCCGGGCCTGCCGGGTCCGGCCGCCGTGCCCGGCCTGCCGGCCTCCACGCCGCTCCCGCTGCCCCCGGCCTGACCGACCGGAACGTCCTCCCGTTCCTTTCGGGGATCTCATATGTCTTCTGAGCGCGGGGTTTCCGGCCCGCCGGGGCGTCGTTAGGCACGGCGTCAGCATTTCCCCTGGTGGCTTCCGTTGCGTGGCTCGCGCCGCCGAAAGTCGCCGAAGAAAGGAACACGATGAAGTCTCTGAAGGCTGCCGCTGTCGTTGCCGGTTCCGTGGCCCTCGCCGGCTTCGCCGCGCCCGCGTTCGCCTACAACAACGCCGACCTCACGCCAACCAGCCTCAACGGTGCCGTGAACACGCTCACCAAGGGTCCCCTCACCCTGGACCAGGCGATGCCCCTGAAGCACCAGTCGGACGCTCTCGACACCGAGAACAAGAAGTCCGTGCTCCACAAGGTCAAGCGTGCGACCGGTGCCGTCAACCAGCACGCCCCGCTGCTCGGCGGTCTGCCGCTGCAGGGCTGAGGCCGGGCGGGAACGGTTCGGGGGGCGCCGCTACGGCGTCCCCCGTTCGTGTGGCCGCGCGGCCGGCTGTCCGCCGGCCGGGTGAGCGGGCACCCGGCCTCCCCGCGGCCCGTCGATAAGGTCACGCGGTGACCTCAACCCCGAGCGAAACCCGCCCCTTTTGGCTCGCCGACCTCGGCACGGTCGCCGAGGGCGGCGCGGAGGCCACCTCGGCCGCCGTCGAGGCGCTGCCGGGGAACATCGGTCTGCCGATCGGCGGCGACCTCGTCGACCGTGCCGCCCGGCCCGGCCTGCCCGTCACCCTGCTGGCCCCGCTCAAAGCCCAGTACCCCGCGCCCGAGGAAACCCTCACGGCCGCCGCGCAGATCGTGCTGCCCGCCCGCAGCCTGCGCGGCTGATGCCGGGGACCGCGGTCGCCGGGCGGGGGTTCGCGCTGCTCACGGTGGTCGCGGGGGCGGCCGGGCTGCTGGCCTCCTGGGTCATCACCCTCGACAAGTTCAAGCTGCTGGAGAACCCGCACTTCGTCCCGGGGTGCAGCCTGAACCCGGTGGTGTCCTGCGGCAGCGTGATGAAGAGCGACCGGGCCGCGGCCTTCGGGTTCCCCAACCCGATGCTGGGCCTGGTGGCCTACGGCATCGTGATCTGCGTCGGCATGAGCCTGCTGGCCGGCGCCCGCTTCCCCGCCTGGTACTGGCTGACCTTCGACGCGGGGTGCCTCTTCGGCGTCGGCTTCGTGTCCTGGCTGCAGTTCGAGTCGCTGTACCGGATCAACGCGCTGTGCCTGTGGTGCTGCCTGGCCTGGGTCGCCACCATTCTCCTGTTCTGGTACGTCACCTCCTTCGCCGTACGCCGCCGATTCCTGCCCGCGCCCACCTGGCTGCGGGAATTCCTGGGGGAATTCACCTGGGTGATCCCGCTGCTGCACATCGGTGTCGTCGGCATGCTGATCCTGACCCGCTGGTGGGACTTCTGGACGAGCTGATGAGTGAACAGCCGACTAATGCTGCACCCGGGCGAAATGTGAACTGATGCCGTTTTCCGGCTCGTTACCCGGTACGGATGTCGCTCCTCCCGCCTCCTGAAAGGGCCCGTACCCGACATGAAGCCGACCACCCGAGGAACCCTTGCCGCCGTCGTCACGGGCGTCGCGGTCGCCGTGGGCGCCGCCGCCACGCCCGCCGCCGCGACCGGGACGATTCCCATCCCCGTTCCGCTGGACGGCCTCGAGAAGTCCCTCAACATGGAGGTGCCCAAGCTCGGCATGGAGATGCCGCTGATCATCCCCGGCGCGCCCGAAGGGCCGCGCTACACCGAGGGCCGGCTCCTCCCGGACCGGACGCTGCCGCAGGTGCCGATCAACGGCGGGCTGCCGGGCGTCGGCCTCAGGGCGCCGCTGCCGCACGTCCTCGGCGAGGGCTTCGACCACGTCGGCATCGACGCCCCCGCCTCCGGCCTGCGCACCCTCACCCCCGGACTGGCGCTGGTCGCCCCGCTCACCCGGCCCGACCCGAAGCACTACGGCCTGCCGAACACGCAGATGCCCGCGGCCGGCGTCCTCGCCCCGGCCCTGCAGACGGTCGTCGGCGGCGACCTGGGTGCCGGCCCCGGCCTGTGACCCGCCGGTGAGGCAAGGCCCTGTCGGCCGCTGCCCAGGCCTCCGGCCGTGCGTCGGATGGCGTTGGGTGAGTGCGGGCGTGTCCGCCGCTCCCGGGTTCCGGTCGTGCGGTCGGATGGCGGTTGGGTGAGTGCGGTCTTGCCGGTCGCTTTCCGGGTTCCGGTCGTGCGCTGGATGGCGGCGCGTGAGGTGCGGCCGTGTCCGCCGCTCCCGGGTTCCGGTCGTGCGTCGGATGGCGTTGGGTGAGTGCGGTCTTGCCGGTCGCTTTCCGGGTTCCGGTCGTGTGTCGGATGGCGGCGCGTGAGGTGCGGCCGTGTCCGCCGCTCCCGGGTTCCGGTCGTGTGTCGGATGGCGGCGCGTGAGGTGCGGCCGTGTCCGCCGCTCCCGGGTTCCGGTCGTGTGTCGGATGGCGGCGCGTGAGGTGCGGCCGTGTCCGCCGCTCCCGGGTTCCGGTCGTGCGTCGGACGGCGTTGGGTGAGTGCGGTCTTGCCGGTCGCTTTCCGGGTTCCGGTCGCGCGTCGGATGGTGGCGCGTGAGGTGCGGCCGTGTCCGCCGCTCCCGGGTTCCGGTCGTGCGCCGGATGGCGTGGGGTGAGTGCGGTCTTGCCGGTCGCTTTCCGGTGCCGGCCCTGCGCCGGATGGCGGCGCGGTGGTGACCGGGCGGCCCCTCGGACGGTTACCGGTACCGACAGCGATCGGTGAACCGTACGAGGAGTGGGCATGGTCGTCGGAGTCGGTGGTGTGGCGCTGGGCGCGGAGCCGGGGGCCGGGCAGCCGGGCAGAGCCGGGACGGGCAGACCGACGCGGCGCGAGGTGACGCGGGGGCTGCTGGCCGCCGCGGCCGCCCTGGCGCTCGCCCCGGTCGTCGCCGCCTCCCGCCCGGTGCCCCCGGCGGACGGACCGGCGGGCAGCTCCTTCGACGAGACCTACCGGGGCCGCCGTATCCACGGTGTGCCGGTCGCGGGGCAGTCCGTCGGCCAGGGCGAGTGGCAGGTCACCGTGGACGGCCGGCCGCTGCATCTGATGCGGCGGGCCGACGGCACCTGGTTGAGCATGGTCGACCACTACAGCTCGTACCCGACCCCGCTGGAGGCGGCCCGGGCGGCCGTCGACCAGATCGGGCCCGGGCAGCGGCTGCGCGACCTGGCCCCGGGGCCGATGGGTGGGGGACACATGCACATGGGGGGAGACCATGGCGTACATGCGTAAGGACGTCGGCAGGCTGACGGCCACCGAGCGCAGACGGCTCGTCAACGCGTTCCTGGAGGTCAAACGGCGGGGCGAGTACGACGAGTTCGTGCGGATGCACATCCAGCACTACACCGCCGACGGCGAGCGGGGGCTGCGCACCGCCCACATGGCCCCCTCCTTCCTGCCCTGGCACCGCCGCTTCCTGCTGGAACTGGAGCGCGCCCTGCGCCGGGTCGACTCCTCGGTGACCGTGCCTTACTGGAACTGGACCAGGGACCGTACGACGTCCTCCGTGCCGTGGACGCGCGACCTGCTCGGCGGGAACGGCCGGCCCCGGGACCGGCAGGTGATGACCGGCCCGTTCGCCTATGCGGCCGGGCACTGGACCATCAAGGTGGGCATCACCGACGGCGAGTTCCTCGCCCGGGACCTGGGCCAGGCCCGCGACCCGATCGCCCTGCCCACCAGGGCCCAGCTCGCCCAGGCGCTGGACGACCCGGTGTACGACGTCGCCCCCTGGGACTCGACCGTCAGCCGGGGCTTCCGCAACAAGCTGGAAGGCTGGGGGTCCGGCAGCGGCAGCGTGTCCTGGCGCAACCACAACCGGGTGCACCGCTGGGTCGGCGGGGCGATGCTCGGCGGCGCCTCCGTCAACGACCCCGTGTTCTGGTTCCACCATGCCTTCGTCGACCTGCAGTGGGAGCGCTGGAAGGCCCGGCACCGCGGGCAGCGCTATCTGCCGGCCCGGCCGCCCGGCGCCGGCGACCCGCAGCACCGACGGGTCGTCGCCCGCGGCGAGAGGCTGCCGCCGTGGGACGTCACCCCCGAGTCACTGGAGGACCTGAGCCGGATCTACCGGTACGCCTGAGACGCCCCGGACACGGGAAGAGCCCCGGCGCCCAGGGCGCCGGGGCTCTTCCGCGGGCGGTGGCTCAGTTGCCGTAGCCGCCGTTCTTGTTGTCGCCGGTCTTGAGGTGGCCTTCGTTGGCGCAGGTGTTGCCGAAGGCCGGGTTCAGCAGACCGATCACGTCGACGGTGTTGCCACAGACGTTGACCGGGATGTTGACCGGCACCTGGATGACGTTCCCGGACACTACGCCGGGGGAGCCGACCGCCTCACCCTGGGCGCCCGCGTCGGCCAGAGCCAGGCCGGCTCCGCCGATCACCACAGCGCCGGTGCCAAGGGCTACGACGGCGGCCTTCGCGATGCGAGACATCACGTTCTCCTTCTTGTTGCTCGGGGAGTGCGGCGGCAGGACCAGCCGCCGCACTCCCCGTTCAACGCCCCGACCTGCGGCTGGTCACGCCGATCAGCGGACGATCACTCCAAGGGCCCGAGTCAGGGCAGTCGCCGGATTGGGGAACCCGCCAGGAAGGCCCGGATGTTCTCCACCGCCTGGCCGTAGTACGTCGTGTAGTTGGCGTAGGAGACATAGCCGAGGTGCGGGGTGGCCAGGAGCCGGGGTGCGGTGCGCAGGGGGTGGTCGGCGGGGAGCGGCTCGATGTCGAAGACGTCGACGCCGGCGCCCGCGATCCGGCCCTCCTGCAGCGCGGCGAGCAGGGCGTCCTGGTCGACGATGGCCGCGCGGGAGGTGTTGACGAGGTAGGCGGTGGGCTTGAGGAGGGCGAGTTCGGCGGGGCCGAGCAGGCCGCGGGTACGGTCGCCGAGCGCCAGGTGGACCGACACGAAGTCGCTCCCGGCCAGCAGTTCCTCCTTGGTGGGCGCGAGGTCGACCCCGACCTCCTCGGCGCGCTCCTTGGTGAGGTTCTGGCTCCAGGCACTCACCCGCATCCCGAAGGCGAGCCCGACCTGGGCGACCCTGGCGCCGATCTTCCCCAGCCCGAGCAGCCCGAGCCGCCGCCCGTACAGATCGGCACCGACGGTGGACTGCCAGGGCCCGTTCGTACGCAACGCGGTGCTCTCCTCGACCAGCCCCCGGGCCAGCCCCAGCAGCAGCGTCCAGGTCAGCTCGACGGGAGGGGCCGAGGAGGACGCCGTACCGCACACCGTGACCCCGTTGGCCTCGGCGGCCGCGTAGTCGATGACGCTGTTGCGCATCCCGGAGGCGATCAGCAGCCGCAGCCGGGGGAGCCGGTCGAGGAGGGAGGCGGGGAAGGCGACGCGTTCGCGCAGGGTCACGACGATGTCGAAGTCGGCGAGGGCGGTGGCGAGTTCGTCCACATCGCCGAAATGCTCACGGAAGGAGACGGTCTCGACCTCGTCGGACAGGGACGACCAGTCCCCGAACTCCCCCGCAGTCCCCTGGAAGTCGTCGAGCACAGCACACCGAAGACGCATTGCCTCACCGTACCGGCCCTCGTCAGCGCCTCCGAAGGGGGCGCGGGGGCGGACGCGTTGCTGCACGGCATCGGCCGTCGTCAGCGGTCCCGTAGGGGCGCGGGGCCGTGCCGATGTGCGGCTACCGCCAGTGGGGGACCGGACCAGACGCACCCGCGGCTGCCCACCGGACCCGGCCGGCACCGCGCGGCCCGCAGCGCGCGGCGCGTGCCGGGCCGGTGGTCAGACTCCTGCCAGCGTCGACCGGTACCACCGTTCCGCGCGGCGGAAGCAGCTCGCGAAGCCCACGGCCGGCGGCTCGCCGAGGTCGGACCAGAGTGCGTCCGCCTCGAAGAAGTGGTCGGTCGTCAGGATGTCGAGCGTGGCCGGCGGCACGCCCTTCGCCGCGAGGATCGCCTTGGCCCCCTCGACGGTGAGATTGTCGTGCGGCCAGGCGATCCCGGCGCACTCGGCGACCGCCCGCAACGCACTGTCCACGGTGACCGGCAGCGGATGCGCCGCGTGATACACCGGCGAGCTCAGTGCCGCGTCCGGCGCGAGCGCCGTGGCCACCAGCAGCCGGGCCAGGTCCGGTGCGGTGATCACCGACGCCCGGGCCGGCCAGCCTGCCACCACACCCGGCAGGGCGCGCAACAGCCGGGCCAGGTTGGGGCCGACCCACAGGTCCCCTTCGCCGAAGACCAGATGGGGACGGAGCACCACACCGCCGGCGGCGAGGACCGCGTCCTCCGCCGCCGCGCGGGTGCGGGAGGTGACGGAGCCCGGATTGCGGGTGAGTTCCTCGGGCCGGGAGCCGCGGAACGTGCCGCGGCCGTAGACGGAGGCGGTGCTGAGCTGGACGATCCGGCGTACCCCCGCGCGCCGGGCCTCGGCGACCAGCGCCGCCGTACCACGCGCGTTGACGGCCTCGTTGGCCTCCGCGCTGCCGCCGATCTGCGAGGCGCAGTGCAGCAGTACGTCGACCCCGTCGCAGACCCCGCGCAGCGAGCCGGGGTCGGTCAGGTCGGCGCAGACGGTCCGTACTCCGGAGCAGGCCCGGGGCAGGGACCTGCGGTGGGTCATGAGCCTGAGGTCGGCGCGCCGGAGCCGCGCCTCGTGTGTCACATGCGCCCCGACGAACCCGGACGCGCCGGTGATGAGGATGGTGGGCACTGGGCACTCTCCCGGAAGGAGGTCGGGATCAGCGGACGCGTGGCCGCAGGACGAGTTCGGCGGTGAAGACCGTCTCCTGCCGCTGGCTGCCGCACACCCGTACCAGCAGATCGCCGGCACTGCCGTACGGTTCCGGGTCGGCCGTGATCCAGCAGGGCGCGTCGAGTTCGGCGTACCGTACGAACTCGCTGCGCAGGCCGAGCAGGAGGGCGCCGGGCACTCCGGCGCGGGCGTGCGCGGCCTGCCGGGCGGCCTCCAGGAGGAACATGCCGGGTATGTGGTCGACGGGGTGGTCGAAGTAGGTCGGGTGCGCGGTGTCGACCCGCAGTTCCCATCGGCCGCGGGTGCCCGGCGCGGGCTCGCCGAGGACGACGTGCCGGGCGCTGGTGTGGCCCACGGCGGCCGGGTCGAGGGCCGGCGGCGGGGTGTGGCCGGTGGTGGTGGGCCGCTCCCCGCGCATCCGCCGGTACACGGCGGGGCTCATGCAGCGGAACGCGGCCGTGGCGGTGGCCCGGGCGCCGTTCTCGCGCAGCACGGTGACGTCGTAGCGCATCTCCCGCAGCCGGCCCGCGCCGCGGACGACGTCCCGGCACACCGTGTGCATCTCGACGTCGGTGGGGACCGCGTCCGCGACGAGCAGCTCCGGCTCTGTGGTCACGGACATGTCAGACATGAGGAACTGGTAGCCGAACGGGACGTCGAACTCGGCGTGTGCGAGCAGGGATCCGATCTGGCGGACGGACTCGATCAGCAGCATCGGGTCCTGGTAGCCCTCGTCGGGGGCGAACAGCGCGTGGCAGCGCGGCCACTGGGCCCGGACGGAGAAGCCGTCGAGTTCGGTCTGTTCCCAGCCGGTGAGCAGAACTTCGGAGACGGCCGCGCGGTGGACGTACTCCCGCGGCACTGTGGTGGTCAGTCCGGGCAGCAGGGGCTTCGCTCTGGGAGCCCGGTCGGTGATCTGCGGCATGTGCAGCGCTCCTGTCGGTGTGACGGAAGGGGGCAACAAGCCGTACGCCGGCTGTCACCCCCCGTGGCCGACGTTCTACCCACAAGATACAGACAGGTCGGTCCGGTTCTGCAAGAGGCGAGCCAATTTCTTGGCTCAGTCGGGATGTTCGCCGGTTCGCCGGTCGATGGGTCGTGACTGATTTGCCGGGTTTACTCAGGTAAAACATATAGGTCGGTATGGTTTGGCGTGCAGGCATAGTCCTTGGTCAAGTCTTTCCTTGAGGTTCCTGTGCGGAGCCTGACCTGCCACTTATCCGGTAATCCAATGAAATCGCAGCTCACCATCGCGTCGGCGGGCCTGGGGCGGGGCGTCACGCCCTCCCATCTGGTCGGTTGACAATCAGACAAGTCTGTTTGGTACGGTCTGGTCGTGAACCCGCAGTCCCAGATGACGTGGATGTGCCTCAGGGGGAGCAGATGAACCGGCAGTACGCGGACCTCGTAGCGCCGTCGCCGCGGCGGCACCGTTCGCACGGCCCGCTCGTCCCGGCCGGACATCCGGCCGGTCCGGCTCCCTCCGACGGCGCACCACGGGCGGGAGCCCTGAACGTCCTGGTCGTCGAGAACGACCCGCGGGCCGCCGACACGCTGCTGCAGGGGCTGGTCCGGCACGGCTACACCACGCGTGGCGCCACCACCGGCGCCCAGGCGTTGCGCGGCCACCACGAGGCCGACCTGGTCCTGCTCGACCTCGACCTGCCCGACCTGGACGGCCTCGAGGTGTGCCGCGGCATCCGGGCGGTCAGCGACCTGCCGATCATCGCGGTCAGCGCACGCGGGTCGGAACTCGACTGTGTGCTCTGCCTGCAGGCGGGATCGGACGACTACCTCGTCAAGCCGTACGGCTTCCGGGAGTTACTGGCCCGGATGGAGGCGGTGTTACGCCGGGCACGGGTGCAGCAGCCGGCGCAGCAGGCCGCCGGCGGGGTCGTCACCCACGGGCCACTGCGCATCGACGCGGGCGCCCGGGTGGCCACCCTCGACGGACGGCCGCTGGACCTGACGCGCAAGGAGTTCGACCTCCTCCATCTGCTGGCCTCACAGCCCAGCACGGTGATCCCACGGCGCCAGATCATGGCCCAGGTGTGGGACGACGTCTGGTCGCCGCGCGGGCGTACGGTCGACACCCACGTCGGCACCCTGCGCGGCAAACTGGGCTCCAGCGCGTGGATCGTCACGGTCCGGGGCGTCGGTTTCCGGATCGGGAATCCCTGCGAGCCGTCTTCGGACGCCGTGCCCGCGTCGGCGGGCGTACGAGGGTGACGGCCGCCCGGTAGGACCCGGCGGCCCCTGTCGCGGCGGACGGCGATGTCCGAGCCGGCCGAAGCGACGTTCCGCCATGTCCGCCATGCCGTGCTGCCCGTGGGTCTCCGTCCTTTCGCCGGCGGCGACTTCGGCCGTGCGCTGTCCGTGCCCGGCTCCGGACGTCCCAGGGCATGGCGGCGCCCGGCACGGGTTGACTTCCGTGAAGGGGGACTGTCACGCTCTTTCCGGCGGTTGATGTGCGCCTCGTGCGCCCCGTGGGCCTGTCAGGCAGCCGGGTGTCCCGCCGGTCCGTCTCTTCTCTTTGCGTTCCATCCTGTGCCGTCGACACCGCGCGGCAGGCTTTCCGGCCTGCCGCGCGGTGCTTTTCATGCCGCGTCGTTCGTGCCGCGGACGCGGTCCCGTGTCGTTCGTGCCCTACGAAGGAGAGATCCATGACCATCCCCACCCAGCGTTCCCGAGCGGAGGCGCCCGCCCGGTCCGGGCGGGCGGCCTCGCTCGCCGGGCTGCCCTCGCTGACCGGGCTGCGGTTCTACGCGGCGACGGCCGTGTTCCTGTACCACGTCACCAGCCGCCAGCTCAGCCCGTTCAGCGGGCGGACCGCGCAGGACGCGGCCCGGCTGTTCGGCGTCGCGGGCGGGCTCGGGGTGTCGTTCTTCTTCATCCTCAGCGGGTTCATCCTCACCTGGTCCGCCCGCCGCACGGACACCCCGGGCCGGTTCCTGCGCCGTCGTCTGGTCAAGCTGTACCCCAACCACCTGGTCACCTTCGTGGCCGCGCTGGTGGTCTTCGCCGGCGCGACCACCACCTCGGTGCGGCAGTGGCTGCCCAACCTGCTGCTGGTGCAGACCTGGTCCTGGGACCCGGCGGTGTCGTTCAGCGTCAACGCCCCGAGCTGGTCGCTCGGTTGTGAGCTGCTGTTCTACCTGTGCTTTCCGCTGCTGCTCCGCGCGGTGAAGGCGATCTCCCCAGAGCGGCTGTGGGCGTGGGCGGTCACCTTCGCGGCCGCCGTCGTGGCCGTACCGGCGTTCGCGTACGCCGTCCTGCCCGGTGAGGTGCGCATCCCCGGATGGCAGGCCGGCGAGGTGCAGAACTGGTTCGTGTACCAGCTGCCGCCGGTGCGGATGCTGGAGTTCGTGCTCGGCATGCTGCTCGCCCGGATCGTGCTGACCGACCGCTGGGTGGGCGTGCGGCTGTGGCAGGCGGTGCTGCTGTGTGGCGCCGGGTACGCCGTGGCGCTCAACGTGCCCTACCTGTACGCCCTTTCCGCGGTGTGGGTGATCCCGCTCGGACTGCTCATCCCGGCCGCCGCGGTCGCCGATGTGCGCGGGCGGCGCTCGCCGTTCCGGGGACGGGTGATGAAGTGGCTCGGCGAGGTGTCGTTCGCCTTCTATCTGCTGCAGGCCACCGTGCTGATCGGCGGCGACAAGTACCTGGCAGGACACGCCCCTTACGGCGTCGCCGAGGCGGTCGGCCTGAGCCTGCTCGCCTGGGCGCTGACCACCGTCCTCTCGTACCTGCTCTACACGCTGGTCGAGCGGCCGGCGATGAAGCACCTCAGCCGGCCGCGCCGGAAGGACACGGCAGTGGCCGCAACTGAACCGACGGTCAGCATCCGTTGACATTGGAAGCGTGCACATGTCACGCTTTTCTCCGGAGCCCTTATGCCTTGAAACGGTACGACAAAGGCGATGTCCACCGGTGACCACCGGTTCGGACGTCGCCTTTTCTGTTTGCCCATCTCCGTGCCGGCCGGCCCTGCGCGGGCTCCCCGCATGAAACCCAGCCCCTCACCAAGGATGTGTCGCCATGCCCGAGACCATGACCCCCGACCGGATCCCGCACGCCGCGCGCATCATGGACTACTTCCTGGGAGGTTCCGAGAACCTCCCGGTGGACCGTGCCGCGGCGGACGGCATCGTGAAGCTGCTCCCCGGCGGCCCGCTGGGGGCGCGCGCCAACCGGCGCTTCCTCAACCGCGCGGTGCGCACCGCCACCCGCCGTGGCATCAGCCAGTTCCTGGACATCGGCAGCGGCATCCCGGCCGCCGAGGCCACCCACGAGGTCGCGCCCGAGGCCAAGGTCGTCTACGTCGACAACGACCCGGTCGTCGGGAACATCGCCCGCCGGATCCTGGGCGACACCTCGGACGGCCGTGTCGCGTACGTCAACGCGGACTTCCGCGACCCCGAGGCCGTACTGTCGGCCCCCGCCACCAAGGAACTGCTCGACTTCACCCAGCCGGTGGCGGTGGTCTTCGGCGCGCTGCTGCACTTCATCGTCGACGCCGAGGACCCGTACGGCACGGTCGAGCGCTACAAGGAGGCGCTGGCCCCCGGCAGCCTCGTCATCCTCACGCACTCCAGCCCCGACTACGTCTCCGCGCCGGTGCGGGCCGCGGTCGACGAGTTGTACACGAACCTGCGGGTCGACCTCGCCTCGCGTTCCCGCGCGGAGATCACGCGGTTCGTCGACACCGACGGCTGGACGGTGCTCGCCCCGGGTGTGGTGTCCGTCAACGAGTGGGAGACCGAGGAGGAGCGGGCCTCCGACGCGGACTACCAGACCAACCGGGAGGACACGGCCGGCTTCGCCGCCGTCGCCGTGAAGAACTGACCCACCGCGACGTGGCCGGCCCGGCCCCCGTGGGCCGGCCACGTGGCCTCGGTGCGGGACAGTGCGGGCGTGTGGATTCTCTTTCCTTTTCGGGTCAAGTCGCCGTGAAAAGAAGTGAGTTGACGGGGCTCGCGCCAAAGTGTCACACTTTTTTCGGCGGCTTCCTGCCCTGAATCGAAATCCGTGTCCGATCGGTGTTTCCGGCCTGGACGCGGATTTTTGTTTCCCCGCCGGCGCGGCACCAGGGGCGGGATCCGGACGACGATCAGCCGGGAACCAGCCAAGAGGTGCCGACCCTGCGACTGGCCCGGACCCGCTGGAACCGCCTCTGACCTGCCGTTTCGACCATTACTTGGATCTGCTGATGGTTGGCGACTTGCTAGTTAGTATGTTGATGGATAAGTAGGTTGACGATACTCTGGCGGTACGGCAACGCAGCAGTCAGGCACTGAGGGAGACAGTGATGAGCCAGGAGTTCAAGAACCACGACATGACGATGATGTTCGCCATCCACGACGCCCTGCGGCGCGAGCTGGAGCGGATCGCCCGGATCACGGCCCGGGTCGACGAGGACCCCCGTCATGTGCTGAGCACCGCGGTGGGCTGGGAGCTGTTCAAGAAGTTCCTGACGATCCACCACACCTCCGAGGACGTCACCGTCTGGCCTGTGATGCAGCGGGCGCTGGTCGGCAAGCCCGACGAGCTGGCCCTGTTGGACGCGATGGAGGCCGAGCACGCGGTCATCGACCCGCTGCTCGCCGACATCGACGCCGCCCTCGCCGACCGGGACTCCGGCCTGGAGCGTCTCGGCGGCCTGACCGACACCCTCTACACCAAGCTCGGCGGCCACCTCGACCACGAGGAGGGCGAGGCCCTGAAGCTCATGGACATCACCATGACCACGGAGGAGTGGGTCACCTTCTCGAAGGAGCAGAGCGGTCGTGTCGGCGACGACGCCCGTCGCTACCTGCCCTGGCTGCTCGACGACATGGCGGCCGCCAAGGTCGCCGGAATCCTCGGCAAGATGCCCGAGCACCTCCGCAACGCGTATGAGACCGAGTGGCGTGCCGCCTACGAGGAGCTGGACATCTGGGGCACCAAGGCCCGTTCCAGCGCACTCTGACCCGCGCTCCCTGTCGCGGTAGCGAAATGGTGCCCCTGACCTGCGGTGATCCGGTCTTCCGAGAGCCGGATCGCGTGCGGGCAGGGGCACTTTTCGCGTTTATGGGCGGGGTGCGGCCGCCTGGATCGATCTGACGACAGCCAAGGGCCCGGCCCGCGCGCCGGCCAGGGCGTGCCCGGTTCCGGCGGCCGCTTCCGGAACCGCTTTCTGACAACTCCCACCGCAGTACTGACCGTATGCCGGGTCTGAGCATACGATACAGACAAGTCTGTTGAATTCAGTGGGAGAATGTAAGGATCTGGCATGGCTCAGCAAGAACGCGGCAAGCGATCACGGCGGTCGATCCTCGAGGCGGCGGCCCAGGTCTTCGACGAGCGCGGCTACGACGCCGCCAGCACCAACGAGATCCTGGCCCGCACCGGCCTCACCCGGGGCTCCCTCTATCATCACTTCCCTTCCAAGGAAGCCATCGCGCTGGCCCTGGTGCACGCGCATGCCGAGGCCCTGGAAGTGCCCGACCGGCCGGTGCGGCTGCAGTCGGTCATCGACCTGACCCTGGAGTTCGCCCGGCGCCTCCAGCACGACGCGGTGCTGCGCGCGAGCGTGCGGCTGACCATAGAGCAGACGTCGTTCGACTGCCCGCCCCAGACCACCTACGAACAGTCCATGGACACCATCCTGACACTGTTGCAGGAGGCCGAGAAGCGGGACGAGATCCTGCCCGGGGTGGACGTGCGCGAGGTCGCCTCGCTCATCGTCGGCTCCTTCACCGGCCTCCAGATCATGTCCCAGGCCTACACCAACCGCGCCGACCTGCCCGAACGGACCGGTGTCTTCTGGAGGTTCCTGCTGCCCGGCCTCGCCACGCCGGGCCTGATCGGCCGGCTGCGCACCTCGCCCCCGGCGGAGTGAGCGGCCCCGAGCCACGGAGTGACTGACCTGACCAATCGCTTCCGCCGCCCACCCGGCCTGCTTGGTCCGCCCGGCCTGCCTGGCCCGCTTGGCGTGCTGGCCAGTCCGACCCGCTCGGCCTGCCCAGCACGTCTGTTCCGCCTGGCCCGTCCGGCCTGCCCAGCACGTTCCGTCCGGCCGGCCTGCCTGGCCCACCTGACCCGTCCGGTCCGCCGTGCCTCCCCGACCCGCCCGGCCCCCGCAGGGTCTGTCGGTGCAGGCGGTCCCGGCCGCCCGCGCTGCGGGTGCGGTGGCTCAGATTCGGCGTTCGCCGCCGCGGTTGGGGCGGTCGCGGTCGAACAGCGGGCGTAGCAGGTGCCACAGGCGCTCGGCGATCTCGCCGTCCCACCAACTCGGGTCCGTGTGGCCCAGGGTCTCGATGCCGGCCGCCACCACCACGGCCAGGTCGGCCAGGTCCTCCGCCGGTTCCTCGACCGCCTTCTGCGCCTCCGTGACCCGCTCATGGACGGCGGCCAGCAGGTCGTCGCGCAGCCGGGGCGGGCCGGCCGAGCCGTCGGCGGCCAGCTGCATCCCCGCCCGGACCACCTTCTCCGTGCGCATGGCCTCACCGAGCGCCATCAGAAAGCGTTTGGGCGTATCCGCCACCGGCCCCCGGAACGCCTCCTCGGCCAGCGCCTCGACCCGCTGCCGGGCCTCTTCGTAGACGGCGGCCGTCAGCGCGGCGGTCGAGGAGAAGTGATGGTAGAGCGCCCCCCGGCTGACCCCGGCACGGCGGCAGATGTTGATCAGCCCCGCGTCGGACAGCCGACCGTCCGCGATGAGTTCGGCGGTGGCATGGACGAGAATCTGACGTGTTTGTTCGGATCGCGCCTGCATCCGGTAGCACCTGCTTTCTCTTCCATCAGTGTGCCTGGTACACACATCTCCCCGCAGGCGCTGGCGTCAACGGTGGTAAGAATCATACAGCCATGCCTGTTTCTCCGGGGACCCTCCGTACAGAGCTACCCCGGTGCGATCTCCCTGGAATCCAAATGCCCAGATTGCAGGGGTCGTTGTCCGGAAACGTTCGCACCTGGGAAGGGTTCGAGCCGATCGTCAATCAGATAGGTCTGTTTGTAATGATGATCGGTTCTGGCCACTTGACGTGGGTTTGACACTCCGCTGACACAGCTGCGGAGGATTGTGGGAACCCTGAACCGCCGCGCGTTGATGCGGCCGACGGCCCCCGTGAGACTGGACGCAGTTCCGGAAGGACCAAGGATTCGGGGGATCCGAATGGAAGAGCTCCAGCGACTCTCGGACGACCATCGGAGCCGCGACTGCGGCCGGCTCTGCGGCCGGATCTGCGCCCGTTGCGTGGACCGGATCGACGGCGGACTGCGCACCCTGCTCGACCTGTACCGGGAGAGTGACCAGGCACTGGTGCCCGGGTCGCCGGTGCTGCGCGAGCGGGTGAGCGGCAGTCGCGCCACCGTCGGTATCGTCCTCGACGAACAGGCCCTGACACTGCGCACCCGGACGACCGAGGTGATGGCGCTGTGGGCACGGCTGGTCGTGGACGAGCGGGCCGGCACCCGGCCCGGCTCCACCGAACGCGGGGTGGCCGCACTGGTGCGGTTCCTGCGCCGGCAGCTGCCCTGGCTCGCCGGACACCCGGCGGGGGTGGACTTCGACGAGGAACTCACCGAACTCCTCGCCGAGTTCCGCGGGCTGCTCGGCCCGGGTCCGGCCCGCAGACTCGAACTCGGTCCGTGCACCCGGCCCGGGTGCGCCGGAACCCTGTACGGCGTGCTGCCGGCGGACGGCGGCGACCGGGTGCCGAGCCAGGTCTCCTGCGACGGCGGCCACCTGCTGCCGCCGCGCCAGTGGCTGCTGGTCGCGGGCCGGACGCGGGAGGCGGCCTGATGCGGACCGAGCCCGGGGGAGGGGCGGGCAGGGCGGCGCGCCCGCGCCGGGTGCCGACCGAACTGGCCGCCCTGGCGATGGGGGTCACCCCGGCGACCATCCGCAAATGGGCCAGCCGCGGCAAGATCACCCGCCACGGCGGCCCGCAGCGGGCCGAGTACGACCTCGACGAACTGTTCGATATCGCCCGGCAGAACGAGGGCGAGTAGACCACCACCGAGAGAAAGCGGATCCGTGCGGGGATCCGTCCGAAGCAGCCCCTGCGGCCCATCCCCCTGCCGCAGGGGCTGCTTTGGTGCATTGATAATCAACTACCCATATTTCAGCGGAAGTTGACGCCGTCCGAACAAGGGTGTCACACTTTTCCCGGCGCCCCATGCCCTGAGACGGGCGGCGCGTTCCCGGGCTCTGTCCTCCGAGCCCGCAGGACCCTTCAGCACCTCTCTCGAATCCGTGTCCCGGCCGGGGCACGGGTTTTCTGTTTCCTTCTCGCCCCGACTTGAGGAAGTGTCGTCGATGCCTGTTTCCACCTGGACACCCGTCGGTCAATGGACGGGTACGGTCACGCACGACGGTGAGGTGGACGAGTACACCGTCACCTTCGTGGCGGACGGTTCCCTCTCGGTCACCACGAAGAAGAGCACCGGCTACGGCTCCTGGAGCGTCACCGGCGAGGACTCCCTGCAGTTCTCCCTGCGCGAGGACTTCAACCTCGACATCACCCAGATCAGCCCCAACGGCCACCGGGCCGCGTACATCCAGATCGACATCGACGCGCGGCACGACGGCGACGCGCTCACCGGCGAGGGCAAGGCCGTCGTACACGGCCCCGACGACGTCGTGATCTACGCGACGGGCGCCCAGACCGAAGCGCGCCGGGTGTCATGACGTCCGAAGTCGCCCGGCTGACCGACCTGGTGAGCCTGCGGGACCTCGTCGGCCGCTATCTGGCCAGCCTCGACGAGGGCGGCTTCGACGAGACCTGGGCCAGGTCCCTGTTCACCGAGGACATCGAGATGACGTTCCCGGTGGGCAGCCACGCCGGCCTCGCCGGGGTGGCCGGCTTCACCGCCGAGATCATGGGGCGCTGGGGCCGTACCCACCACCACGGCTCGGAGAGCCAGGCCGAGGTCGACGGCGACACGGCCCGGCTCAGCTGGAGCCTGATCGCCTCCCATGTGCACCACGGCTCACCGCTGCCCCCGGACCCCACCCAGTACTTCCAGCTGGGCGGCCGCTTCACCGGGACGGCCCGGCGCACCCCCGACGGCTGGCGTTTCGACCGGCTGCGGCTGCGGATCGTGTGGACCACCGGCGCCGTGCCCAGGGGAGTGACCCAGGTCGACCGGCAGACGCTCGACACCCGAGGAAACACGCCCACTTCAGCAGAGGAGAACGCACCCATGGCCACCACGCTCACCGCCGACCAGCAGCGGGAACTGATCGAGAAGGTCTTCCACGAGGGCCTGGACCTGGGCGACCTCTCGGCCGCCGACCGCTACCTCACCGCCGACTTCCGCAACCACGGCAGCCACGACGACTCGATGCGCGGGCCGGAGGCCTTCAAGCACACCATCAGGATCCAGCAGTCGGCGTTCAGCGAGATCAAGTACGAGATCCTCGACTTCATCTCGATGGGCGACAAGGCCGCCATCCGCTGGGTCATGCACGGCAAGCACACCGGACCGTTCATCGGCATCAAGCCGACCGGGCTGCAGGTGCAGCACCAGGCGATCATCTGGTTCCGCTTCGAGGGCGACCGGATCGCCGAGCGCTGGGGCATCGTCGACAACTTCTCCCTGCAGAAGTTCCTCCAGTCCGGCGGCAAGCCGGCCGGCCCGCTGACCCCGGCGGGCAAGCCCGCGGCCTGATCCGCCACCCGGCCGCGCGCCCGGCCCCCGCCGACGGCGGCGGGGGCCGGGCCGCACCCCACCGAACCGAAGAAAACGAAGAAATCGAAGAAACCGAAGGACCCGAAGGACCCGACGGAACAAGGGACTTGAGACATGCCGATCGACAGGAAAGTCGCCCGTTTCAACCGGCGGTTCGCCAACCATCTCGTCGGGCCGCTGTTCAGCCGGCTGCCCGGGTTCGGGAAGGTCCACCACCGCGGCCGCAAGTCCGGGCGGGAGTTCGCCACCCCGGTGAAACTGTTCCGGCGCGGCACGGACATCGTCATCACCCTGCCGTACGGACCCGGCTCCGACTGGGTCAAGAACGTACTGGCGGCGGGCGGTTGCGAGATCACCACGCGCGGCCGCCGTATCCAGGTCGGCAACCCGGTGGTCTTCAGCGACGACGGTACGACGAAGATGCCCGCCCTGACCCGGCGGATCCTCTCCCGGGTCGAGGCCACCGAGTTCATCGCGCTGACGCCGGTCCAGGCGTCGGTGCCGGCGGGCCGGCCGTGACCGCGGCCGGCCTGGTGACCCGCCCCGCGCGGGTCGCGCTGCTGGTCGGCTCCGCCCGCGACGGCCGGCTCGCCCCGGACGTCGCGGGCTGGTTCGCGCGGGTCGCCGCGCGCCGCGACGACCTCGTGCTCGACGTCGTCGACGTGGCGGAGCACCTGCTGCCGGCGAGCCTCGACGCGGACGACCCCCGGGCGGCGGCGCTGCGGCCCCGGCTGGCCGGGGCCGAGGCGTACGTCATCGTCGTACCGGAGTACAACCGCAGCGTCCCGGGGCCGCTGAAGACCCTCATCGACAGCTTCCAGTCCGAGTGGGAGGCCAAGCCGGTCGGCTTCGTCGGCTATGGGCTCGGCATGGCCGGCGGGGTGCGGGCGATCGAGCATCTGCGGCAGATCTTCGCCGAGTTCCACTGCGTGGGGATGAAGGACATCGTGACGTTCCCGCGTGTGCTCGACCACTACGACGCCGACGGCAACTTCCCGGCGGAGCCGGAGGGAGCCGAATCCGCGGCCAAGCTGATGCTGGACCAACTCCTGTGGTGGGCGACGGCGTTGCGAGAGGCCAAGGCTGTCCGGCCGTACAGCGCCCCGTAAGGGGCGCGACCCCCAACCCCTGACAGGAGCACGTGATGGCTGCTGCCACCCCCGACCCCCTCACCCCCCTCCTCGTCGCCGTGCCCGTCGTGATCCTCGCCTGCCGGGCCGGTGCTCAGCTCCTCAAACGGTTCGGGCAGCCACCTGTCGTCGGCGAGATACTCGTCGGCATTCTGCTCGGCCCCTCCCTGCTCGGCTGGCTCTGGCCCGGCGCGCAGGGCTGGCTGTTCCCCGAGTCGGCCCTGCCCTACATCGGCGTGCTCGGCAACATCGGGCTGCTCGTGTTCATGTTCCTCGTCGGACTCGAACTCGATCTCAAGTCCCTGCGCGGCAACAGCAGAACCGCCGTCGCCGTCTCCCAGGCAGGGATCGCGCTGCCGCTGGTCCTCGGCACGCTGCTGGCGCTCGGCATGTACGGCGACTTCGCGCCGGCCGGCACGAAGAAGCTGCCGTTCGTGCTGTTCATCGCGGTGTCGATGAGCATCACGGCGTTCCCGGTGCTGGCCCGCATCCTGACCGACCGCGGCCTCTACCGGACGAAGGTCGGCGCGCTCGCCATGGCCGCCGCCGCCGTGGACGACGTCAGCGCCTGGTGTCTGCTGGCCGCCGTGGTGGCGGTGACGAAGAGCAACTCGCCCATGGACGCGCTCACCACGGCGGGGTACGCCCTCGCCTTCGCGGCCGTCATGTTCCTCGTCGTACGACCGCTGCTGGCCAGGTGGGCCGCGCGGGCCGAGCGGCGGTACCCCGACGGGGTCGTGCTGGTCGTGCTGTTCAGCGGGCTGAGCACGGCCGCGTACGCCACCGACCGGATCGGGGTGCACGCGCTGTTCGGCGCCTTCCTGTTCGGGGTGGCCACCCCGCGCGGCAGCCGGCGGATCGAGGCGACCGCGGCCCGGATGCGGGCCTTCTCCGTGCCGGTGCTGCTGCCGTTGTTCTTCGTCAGCACCGGGCTGAAGACCGACGTCGGGCTGCTCGGCGGCAGCGGCACCCAGTGGCTGTGGACGGCCGCGGTGCTCGCCGTCGCCGTGGTCGGCAAGTTCGGCGGCGGTGCGCTCGCCGCCCGGCTGTCCGGCCGTGGCTGGCGGGACGCCCTGTCGCTCGGCGCGCTGATGAACTGCCGTGGCCTGACCGAGTTGATCGTGCTGAACATCGGCCTCGGTCTGGGCGTCATCGGCCCCGGGCTGTTCACCGTCCTGGTGCTGATGGCCCTGCTCACCACAGCCATGACCACGCCCGCGCTGACCCGGTTCCGCAAGGGGATCGACGAGGAGACCGGCCAGGACCCGGCCGGAATCAGCCAGGACGAACCGGCCCTCGGGGCGGCGGGAAGCCGCTGACCTGCGGATCCGGCCGGGGTGACGGCAACGCACCCCTTCCAGCGCATAGTTCAGGCCCTGATGGTTGGAAAATTGTTGGTTGCCCGGTTGATAGATAAGTAGCTTGACGATACGATCGCGGTGCGAAAACGAAGCAGTGACGAGCCAGGTCTCCAAGGCCCCGGCATCCGGGGCACCGAGGCCGGCTCCACCAGCCGCGGAACCCGAGGACCGGCCCCCGCTCGGCGAACGGCCAGTCCGACCCCCCAAGTCCCGAGACAGACACGGAGACATCTCATGTCGCTGCAAGACCGCACCCAGGCCGTCCCCAAGGCCGCGGCCCCGCCGCAGCAGGACGGCAGGCTCGGCCTCGCGCTGCTGGTCATCGCCGCAGCCCAGCTCATGCTCGTCCTCGACAACACGATCGTCACCGTCGCCCTGCCGAGCATGCAGAGCGCCCTGGGCCTGAGCGAGTCCAGCCTCGGCTGGATCGTCACCGCCTACGCGCTCGCCTTCGGCGGGCTGCTGCTGGCCGGCGGACGCGCCGGTGACCTCTTCGGCCGCCGCCGGGTCTTCCGTACCGGCCTGATCCTGTTCACCGGCGCCTCGCTGCTCGGCGGGCTGGCGCAGAGCGGGGAACTGCTGATCGCGGCCCGCGTCATCCAGGGCGCGGGCGCCGCGATCGCCGCGCCCACCGCCCTGTCCCTGCTGGCCACCACCTTCCCGGCGGGCCCCGCCCGCAACAAGGCGCTCGGTGTGTACGGCGCGATGGGCGGCCTCGGCTCGGTCGTGGGCCTGCTGCTCGGCGGTGCGCTCACGGAGTACCTCAGCTGGCGCTGGGTGATGTTCGTGAACATCCCGATCGCCCTGGCCGTCCTGTTCGGCACCGGCGTCCTCGTCGAGGGCGAGCGCGAGCGCGGCAAGGTCGACGTACCCGGCGCCCTCACCGCCACCCTGGGCTTCGGCTCCCTCGTCTACGCCATCAACCGCGCCGGCGACAAGGGCTTCGGTGACAGCGTCACCGTGATCGGCCTCGGCGTCGCGCTCGTCCTGATCCTCGCCTTCGTCCTCATCCAGCGCAGCAGCTCCACGCCGATGATCCCGCGCGGTGTGCTGGCCGACCGCGGCCGCGTCGGCGCCAACCTGATCATGTTCCTGGTCGGCGCGGGCATGCTCGCCACCTTCTACTTCCTGACCCTCTACATGCAGGTCGTCAAGGGCTACGCCCCCATGATCACCGGCGTCGCCTACCTGCCCTTCGCGCTCGGCATGGGCATCGCGGCCGGCGGTATCGGCCCGCAGCTGCTCGCCCGGATGTCCGAGCGGAACGTCGTCGCCCTCGGCCTGCTGATCGGCATCCTCGGCATGGTCTGGTTCAGCTTCATCGAGCCCGGCCAGAACCCCTGGGCGGTCCTGCTGCCCGCCCAGCTGGTCGCCGGTCTGGGTCTCGGATCCGTCTTCGTGGCCGTCACCATCGTCAGTGTCCGCGGCGTCGAACCCCAGGCCACCGGTGCGGCCTCCGGCCTGGTCAACACCGCCCAGCAGATCGGTGGCGCCATCGGCCTCGCCGGACTGGCGGCGGCCGCCACCGCCATCACCAACCACGAGCTGCCGGGCAGCGTGCCGCACGCCCTGACCACCGGCTACTCCTACGGGTTCCTGCTCGGCGGCGGCCTGTACCTGCTGGCCCTGATCGTGGCCCTGGCCACTCTCCCGGGCACCGCCCCCCGCCCCCAGCAGGACGGCGAGCACACCCCCGCCGCCCTGTGACCCGGCCCCGGCGGCCCCGCCCTGTCCACTCGGGCGGGGCCGCCGGTCCGGTCCCGTTCCGCCGGAAGACCGGTGCATATACTCGGGCAGGAGGTGCTGTCTTGCGGCGTGAAGACGATGCAGAGCGAGGTCCGGTGACCCGGACCGAGGAGACCGCGGAGGTCCCCGGAGTCCTCCCGGAGTCACTCACGGGCTTCATCAGCTATCTCCTGCGCCGGGTGTACGCGCAGTTCTCGTCCACCGGGGACGGCGGCGACAGCGACTCCCGCGACTTCCTGGTCCTCGACGCGCTCACCGGCCACGACTGGGAGTCCCAGCTCGACCTGGCGGAGCGGCTCGGCATCAACCGCACCATCATGGTCGCGGTCATCGACCGGCTGGAGGCCCGTGGCGAGGTCCGGCGCACCCGCAACCCGGACAACCGGCGCCAGTACGTGCTGTCCCTGACCGACCAGGGGCGCGAGGCCCTCGAAGCCAGGCGCCGGGCGGTCGCCGCGCGGGACGCCCGGCTCACCGCCGTACTGACCGACGAGGAGACCATCCGGCTCGACGAGCTCCTGGCCCGGCTGCTGCCCGAGTCGGCGCAGCCCCTGGTGCAGGGCACCGAGTACCTGGTGGCCCAGGCCCACCACCGGCTGCGCAAGCACGGCGACGACAAGCTGGCCGGCACCGGACTCAGGGTGCGCCACTACGGCCCGCTGTCCGCTCTCGACGTCTTCGGGCCCATCTCCCAGCAGCGGCTCGCGGAACTGCTTGCCATCACCGGGCCCGCCGCCTCACAACTGGTCGACGAACTGGTCAGGCTGGGCCTGGTCCGGCGTGGCCGCGACCCGCACGACCGGCGCCGGTACGCCCTCGAAGTGACCGACGTCGGCCGCGAGAAACTCGCCCTCATCGCGGGTGCCGTCGCGGAACTCGCCGTGGACATCTCCGAACGGCTCGGGCCGGAGGGCGACGAGGAACTGCGCGCGCTGCTGTTGAAACTCCTGGCCCCCATGCATTCCGGCCCGGCATTCTCCGAGAACGCCAAGTCATCTGTTTCCGCCAGGGGTTGACCCTCTGGCCAAAGGCTGTCACGCTTGATTCGGCGGTAGACTCGCGCCTTTTCCAGGCTCCTCGTATCCACGAGGGGCCTTTTTTCATGCCGACTTTCCTACGGATTTCATACGGACGTTCACGCGGAATTCCGACCCTCGACGCCTTCGACGAAGGAGACAGCTCATGGTCGCGAAGAAGACCGACGGCTCGCCGGAAGCGGCGCGCATACCCGAGGACATGACCTTCGACGTCATCATCCTCGGCTCGGGGCTCGCCGGCTCCGTCACCGGCGCGATCCTGGCCAAGCACGGCGCCAAGGTGCTGCTGGTCGACGCGGCCGCGCACCCCCGCTTCGCCATCGGCGAGTCCATGACCCCGCAGCTCGTGGAATGGATCCACATCCTCTCCGAGCGCCACGACATCCCCGAACTGAAGAGCCTGTCCAGTGTCCAGGCCTCCACCCGCGACATCGGCCCGACATTCGGCACCAAGGCGCACTTCGGCTTCATGAAGCACGAGGTCGGAAAAGAACCCGACCCGCGCGAGGCCACTCAGCTCGCACTGCCGAAGATATTCCACCAGAACAGCCATATGTTCCGGCAGGACAGCGACGCATTCATGTTCCATGTGGCGATCAAATACGGCTGCACCCCCCGGCAGAACTGGCGCGCCAACGAGGTCGACTTCGACGACGACGGTGTCACCGTCCTCGGAAAGAGCGCCGCCCCCGGCGCCGAGCCCGAGGTGTACCGGGCCAAGTACCTGGTGGACGCCTCCGGTTTCCGCTCGCCGCTGGCCGACAAGTTCGACCTGCGCGACAAGCCCACCGCCCGCTTCAAGCACCACTCCCGCTCGATGTTCACGCACTACGTCGGCATCAAGCGGTTCGACGACGTCAGCGGCCACCCGCACGACCTGCGCCCGCCGGCCGACTGGCACACCGGCACCATGCACCACCTGATCGAGCGCGGCTGGTTCTGGATCATCCCGTTCGACAACCACCCCGAATCCCGCAACCCGCTGTGCAGCGTCGGCCTGACCATCGACGAGCGCACCTATCCCAAGCCCAAGGACCTCACCCCGGAGCAGGAGTTCCAGCTCTTCCTCGACAAGTACCCCGCCGTCAAGCGCCAGTTCGCCGGCGCCACCCGGGTCCGCGAGTGGATCTCCACCGACCGGCTGCAGTACTCCTCGAAGCAGACCATCGGCGACCGCTGGTGCCTGATGTCCCACGCGGCCGGCTTCCTGGACCCGCTGTTCTCCCGCGGCCTGTCCAACACGATGGAGGTCGTCGACGCCCTGACCTCCCGGCTGATCCCCGCACTCAAGGACGGCGACTTCTCCGCCGAGCGCTTCGCGTACGTCGAGAAGGTCGAGCAGGGGCTGCTCCAGTACAACGACGACCTGGTCAACAGCTCCTTCATCGCCTTCTCCCACTTCCGCCTGTGGAACGCGGTCTTCCGGGTCTGGGGCTCCTTCATCACCCCCGGCACCATGCGGCTCACCCGGGCCCGCCTCAAGCACTTCAAGGACCACGACGAGCGCCACTTCGACGAGCTGGAGAACGTGGCGCACCCGGGTCTGTGGTGGCCGCAGAGCGACTCGTTCAAGATGATCCTGGAGGCCACCGCCGAGACCTGCGAGAAGTACGAGGCCGGCGCCCTCACCGGCGACGAGGCCGCCGACATCGTTTTCGGGCTGCTCAAGGAGTCCCCGGTCGTCAACCCGGTCTTCGGCTGGAAGGACGAGGAACAGCGCTTCATCTACCCGTCCGTGGGGACGATGGCCCGCTTCCTGTACTGGGCCTCGGTGCAGGCCCCGCCCGAGATGAACAGCGTCGGCCGCGAGTTCCTGCTCGGCATCCTCAAGGCCGGGGCGAAGGTCCGCAAGCTCCTCTGACCCGCGCGGCACACCTCCCGACACACACCCCAGAAAGGGATGCGCATGTCCGCAGCAGCGCGGTCGCTGACCCGCGCCCAAGAGACCCGGCCCGCCGAGCAGACCCGGCCCGTCGAGCCACTGAGCCTGCGCCGCGTGTGCGGCCTGTTCACGACCGGCGTCACGGTCGTCACCACCGGCCCCGACGGCGACGCGGACGGCACCACCGTCAACTCGTTCACCTCGGTCTCGCTGGAACCCCCGCTGGTGCTGTTCTGTCTGCACCAGCAGTCCCGGCTGCACACGCTCCTGGAGCAGAGCGGCGGGTTCACCGTCAACTTCCTGTCCGGGCGGCAGCAGCCGCTGGCCCGGCACTTCGCCGGGCGCCGGAGCGCCGCCTTCGAGGGCGTCCCGCACCACTTCACCGAGGACGGGCTGCCCGTGCTCAGCGAGGCCCTCGCCTATCTGACCTGCACCACGGTCGACATCCACACGGCCGGTGACCACGACATCGTCATCGGCGAGGTGGTGGACCTGGGCGTGCCCGAGCACGGCAAGGAGCCGCTGATCTTCTTCGACGGCTCACTGGGACCGCTGCAGACGGGCGCGGACAGCTTCCAGCACACCCGACAGGCCTCCTGACATGCGCCGGGTGCTCATCGCCAACCGTGGCGAGATAGCCGTGCGTGTCGCCCGGGCCTGCCGGGACGCCGGGATCGCGAGCGTGGCCGTCTACGCGGACCCCGACCGGGACGCCCTGCACGTCCGGGTCGCCGACGCGGCCTACGCCCTCGGCGGTGACACCCCGGCCACCAGCTACCTGGACATCGACAAGGTCCTGAACGCCGCCCGGGAGACCGGCGCGGACGCCGTCCATCCGGGCTACGGCTTCCTGTCCGAGAACGCCGAGTTCGCCCAGGCGGTCCTGGACGCGGGCCTGACCTGGATCGGGCCGCCGCCGCAGGCCATCCGCGACCTCGGCGACAAGGTGGCCGCCCGGCACATCGCCCAGCGGGCCGGCGCCCCCCTGGTCGCCGGCACCCCGGACCCGGTGGGCGGCGCCGAGGAGGTCGTCGCCTTCGCGGAGGAACACGGGCTGCCGATCGCCATCAAGGCCGCGTTCGGCGGCGGCGGGCGCGGGCTGAAGGTCGCCCGGACGCTGGAGGAGGTGCCGGAGCTCTATGAGTCGGCGGTGCGTGAGGCGGTGGCCGCCTTCGGCCGCGGGGAGTGCTTCGTGGAGCGCTACCTGGACCGGCCGCGGCACGTGGAGACGCAGTGCCTCGCGGACCGGTACGGCAACGTGGTCGTCGTATCGACGCGTGACTGCTCGTTGCAGCGTCGGCACCAGAAGCTGGTGGAGGAGGCTCCCGCGCCGTACCTGACGGCGGAGCAGACGGCCGAGCTGTACCGGGCCTCGAAGGCGATCCTGCGGGAGGCCGGCTATGTCGGCGCGGGGACCTGTGAGTTCCTGGTCGGCCAGGACGGCACGGTCTCCTTCCTGGAGGTCAACACCCGCCTCCAGGTCGAGCACCCGGTGACCGAGGAGGTCGCCGGTATCGACCTGGTCCGGGAGATGTTCCGGATCGCCGACGGCGAGGAACTCGGCTACGACGACCCGCAGCTGCGCGGGCACTCCTTCGAGTTCCGGATCAACGGCGAGGACCCGGGCCGCGGCTTCCTGCCCGCTCCCGGCACGGTCACCCGCTTCGACCCGCCGTCGGGTCCGGGCGTACGCCTGGACGCGGGGGTGGAGTCGGGGTCGGTGATCGGCCCGGCCTGGGACTCGCTGCTGGCGAAGCTGATCGTCACCGGCCGGACCCGCAAGGAGGCCCTGGAGCGGGCCGCCCGCGCCCTGGACGAGTTCCAGGTCGAGGGCATGGCCACCGCGATCCCGTTCCACCGGGCGGTGGTCAGGGACCCGGCGTTCGCCCCGCAGGAGGGGCCGTTCACCGTCCACACCCGGTGGATCGAGACCGAGTTCGTCAACGGGATCGAGCCCTTCGCCGCACCGGCCCCCGAAGCCGAGACGGCGGAGTGCGGCCGCGAGACCGTGGTCGTCGAGGTCGGCGGACACCGGCTGGAAGTCTCGCTGCCGGCCGTGCTCGGGCGGGTCCCGGACCGTGTGCCCAGCCTGGTCGGGGCGGCGGCGCCCCGGGCCCGCCGCCGCACCGCGCGCGGCTCCGCGCCGGCCGCGTCCGGGGACACGCTCACCTCACCGATGCAGGGCACCGTCGTCAAGGTCGCCGTCGCCGACGGGCAGACGGTCGAGAAGGGCGACCTGGTCGTCGTCATCGAGGCCATGAAGATGGAGCAGCCGCTCACCGCGCACCGGTCCGGCACCGTGACCGGGATCGCCGCGGAGGTGGGCCAGGCCCTCGCCGCCGGCGCGGCCGTGTGCGACATCAAGGACTGAAGAGGCAACGGATCGAGGACTGGTCGACTTGGCACACCTCACCTACACCGACGCCATGAACACGGCCCTTGAGCGGCTGCGTTCCGTGGGGTACGAGCACGGGCGCAGCTTCGTCAACCATGCCCCGATGGCCGCCGAGGCCCTGGCACACATGGGATACGCCGACGAGGTGCCCCGCTGGGTGGAGGGGCATCTGCGCAGCCACTCCTTCCACGACGTGCCCGAGCGACGGTTCACCATCGACCCGGCGGACGAGGCCGACTGGCGCCAGGCACTCGGTGAGTTCGGCCGGGTCGCCGACTGGACGACGTTGTTCGAGCGGGAGCTGGCCGAGGGCCGGTGGACCGACGTACTGGCCCGCTGGTGGCCCCGGCTGCTGCCCGGCATGTCCGGGATGCTCACACACGGGGTGATCCGCACCGCGCACGCGGTCCGTGCCGTGGTGACCGCGGGCCCCGACAACCGGATGCAACTGGCCGAACTGGCCCACGGGCTCGGTTACTGGGCGGCCCGGTACTCGGACGGCGGGGTCGCGGTCGAGGAGCACCCGGGCGGGGACGGCGGCGATGCCGTACGGGCACTGGACGAGCTCGTCGCCGAGTTCTCCGGGGTCTACGCCACGCTCTCCCACAACCACCCCGTTCCACTGATCCACTCGGTCACCGGACCCGCCGCCGTACGACTGGTGGTGGAGCACCTCCCGGAGGCACAGCGGTGGCCGTCGTACCAGGTCGCGCGGGCCGTCAGCCGCACGATGCTCGACTGGTTCCACGCCGTGCCCCGGCCCTCGGCCCCGCTGCCGGACGCTCCGGGCGTGGCCGACCTGTTCGCCGAGGCCGTGCAGATCGGCGACGAGCACGCCATCAAGCTCGCCGAAGTGGCCGTACGGCACGAGGCGTGGGCGCCCGATCCGCGGCACGCGGCGGCCGCGCACGTGGCGAACCGGGCCATCGGGCGCCGGTACCGCTGACAGCTCATCTTCGACGGTCCCTCAGACCGGACCGTACGGACCCGTTCCCGAGGAGTGTCATGGACGCACAAGTCATCGTCGTGGGCGCCGGGCCGGCCGGCATGATGCTCGCGGGCGAGCTACGGCTCGCGGGCGCCGACGTCATCGTTCTGGAGAAGCTGCCCGCGCGCACCGGAGAGTCGCGCGGCCTCGGCTTCACCGCCCGCACCATGGAGGTCTTCGACCAGCGCGGACTGCTGCCCCGCTTCGGGGACATCGAGGTCAGCAACGTGGGCCACTTCGGCGGCCTGCCGGTCGACTTCGGTGTCCTCGACGGCGCCCACCAGGCCGCCAAAACGATCCCTCAGTCGGTCACCGAGACCGTCCTCGAGGAGTGGGCCGGCCGGCTCGGCGCGGACATCCGCCGCCGGCACGAGGTGCTCTCCGTCAAGGAGAAGGAGGACAGCGTCGAGGTCGAGGTACGCGGCCCCGAGGGCGTGCACCGGCTGCGCGCCGAGTACCTGGTGGGCTGCGACGGCGGCCGCTCGACCATCCGCAAGGCCGCCGGGTTCGACTTCCCGGGGACGCCGTCGACGCTGGAGATGTACCTCGCCGACGTCAAGGGCGTCCAGCTGGAGCCCCGGATGATCGGCGAGACCCTGCCCGGCGGCATGGTCATGGTCGGTCCGCTGCCCGGTGGCATCACCCGGCTGATCATCTGCGAGCGCGGCACCCCGCCGCAGCGCCGGGAGAAGCCGCCCACCTGGCAGGAGGCCGCGGCGGCCTGGCAGCGGCTGACCGGCGACGACATCTCGCACGCCGAGGCGGTGTGGGTGTCGTCCTTCGGTGACGGCACGCGGCTGGTCACCGAGTACCGGCGCGGGCGGATCCTCCTCGCCGGCGACTCCGCACACATCCATCTGCCGGCCGGCGGCCAGGGCATGAACACGAGCATCCAGGACGCCGTGAACCTGGGCTGGAAGCTGGGCGCGGTGGTGCGCGGGCGGGCGCCCGAGGCGCTGCTCGACACGTACCACGACGAGCGGCACCCGGTCGGGCAGCGGCTGATGATGAACACCCGGGCGCAGGGGCTGCTGTTCCTGTCGGGGCCCGAGGTGCAGCCGCTGCGCGATGTGCTGAACGAGCTGATCGGCTATCCCGAGGTCAGCAAGCACCTGGCGGCGATGGTCTCCGGGCTGGAGATCCACTACGACCTCGACGGTGGCGCCCACGCGCTGCTCGGCCGGCGGTTGCCGAACGTGCCGCTCGCCGGACACAAGCTGGTGGCGTCGAGTACGGAGGCGCTGCGGTCGGGGCGGGGGGTGCTGCTCGACTTCGTCGACAATGCCAGGTTGCGGGACCGTGCTTGGGCCTGGCGGGATCGGGTGGACGTGGTGACGGCGGTGGCGGAGGTGCCGGCCGACAGCCCGCTCACAGGTACTACGGCCGTGCTGGTCCGGCCCGACGGTTATGTCGCCTGGGCGGCGCCGGGCAGTCACGCGGATCTGCCGATGGCGCTTGAGCGGTGGTTCGGGCCCGCCCGCTGAGGCCGTGCCGCGATCCGTCGTCGGTCGGCTGCGGCGCCGTCGTGGCCGGTCGCGCCCACGCGGCGGCAGCCGCGAACCGATAACGCCCCGCGCCCCTGTTCGGGGCGCTTTTCCTTGGCCTCTTTGAGGAGTGAACCATGCACAGCACCCTGATCGTCGCTCGTATGGAGCCGGCTCACAGTCAGGAAGTCGCCCGGCTGTTCAAGGAGTTCGACGAGACCGAGATGCCGCATCTCATGGGCACCCGGCGGCGCGAGCTGTTCGCCTACCGCGGGCTGTACTTCCACCTCCAGCACTTCGACACCGACAACGGCGGTGAGCTGATCGAGTCGGCCAAGACCGATCCGCGGTTCGTGCGGATCAGCGAGGACCTCAAGCCGTTCATCCAGGCGTACGACCCCGCCACCTGGCGGTCTCCCGCCGACGCGGTCGCCACGCGCTTCTACGACTGGGAGGGCCGGGCGTGAACGCCAGGCGAGTGGTCATCACCGGGGTCGGGGTCATCGCCCCCGGCGGTGTCGGCACCAAGAACTTCTGGAACCTGCTCAGCGAGGGCCGCACCGCGACCCGCGGCATCACCTTCTTCGACCCGTCCTCCTTCCGGTCCCGGGTCGCCGCCGAGGTCGACTTCGACCCGGAGGACCACGGGCTCAGCCCGCAGGAGATACGGCGGATGGACCGCGCGGCCCAGCTGGCGGTCGTCTGCGCCCGCGAGGCCCTCGCCGACAGCGGGCTCGACCTGTCCGGCGCCGACCCGCACCGGGTCGGGGTCACCATCGGCAGCGCGGTCGGCGCGACCATGGGCCTCGACCAGGAGTACCGGGTGGTCAGCGACGGTGGCCGGCTCGAACTGGTCGACCACACCTACGCCGTACCGCACCTCTACAACTACCTGGTGCCCAGCTCCTTCGCCGCCGAGGTGGCCTGGTCGGTGGGTGCCGAGGGCGCGGCCACCGTCGTGTCCACCGGCTGCACCTCGGGCCTCGACTCCGTCGGGCACGCCGTCGAGCTGATCCGGGAGGGCTCCGCCTGCGCGATGATCGCCGGCGCCACCGACGCCCCGATCTCCCCGATCACCCTCGCCTGCTTCGACGCCATCAAGGCCACCACCCCGCGCAACGACGACCCCGAGCACGCCTCCCGCCCCTTCGACGGCACCCGCAACGGGTTCGTCCTCGGCGAGGGCTCCGCGGTGTTCGTCCTGGAGGAGCTGGAGGCGGCGAGGGCGAGGGGGGCCCATATCTACGCCGAGATCGCCGGGTACGCCTCCCGCTGCAACGCCTTCCACATGACCGGGCTGCGGCCCGACGGCGCGGAGATGGCCGAGGCCATCACGGTCGCGTTGGACGAGGCGCACCTCAACCCCGACGCCATCGACTACATCAACGCGCACGGCTCCGGCACCAAGCAGAACGACCGGCACGAGACCGCAGCGTTCAAGAAGAGCCTCGGCGACCACGCCTACCGGACCCCGGTGTCCTCCATCAAGTCGATGGTCGGGCACTCGCTCGGTGCGATCGGCTCCATCGAGATCGCCGCGTCCGTCCTCGCCATGGAGCACAACGTCGTGCCCCCGACGGCGAACCTGCACACCCCCGACCCCGAGTGCGACCTGGACTACGTGCCGCTCACCGCCCGGGAGCACCGCACCGACGCGGTGCTCACCGTGGGCAGCGGGTTCGGCGGCTTCCAGAGCGCGATGGTGCTCGCCCGACCGGAGAGGAGCGCGGCAGCATGAGCACGCGCACGGTTGTGACCGGGCTCGGCATCGCCGCGCCCAACGGTCTCGGTACGAACGACTACTGGGCGGCCGCCCGGTCCGGGAAGAGCGGCATCGCCCGGATCACCCGGTTCGACCCGTCCGGGTACCCGGCGAAACTGGCCGGGGAGGTGCCCGGGTTCAGCGCGGGCGAGCATCTGCCGAGCCGGCTGCTCGCCCAGACCGACCACATGACCCGGCTCGCGCTCGTCGCGACGGACTGGGCGCTCGCCGACGCGGACGTCCGCCCCGCCGAGCTGCCCGCGTACGACATGGGCGTGGTCACCGCCAGCTCCTCCGGCGGCTTCGAGTTCGGCCAGGGCGAGCTGCAGAAGCTGTGGAGCCAGGGCAGTCAGTTCGTCTCGGCATACCAGTCGTTCGCCTGGTTCTACGCCGTCAACAGCGGCCAGATCTCCATCCGGAACGGGATGAAGGGCCCGAGCGGGGTCGTCGTGTCGGACCAGGCGGGTGGGCTGGAGGCGCTGGCCCACGCGCGCCGGCAGATCCGGAAGGGGACACAGCTCATCGTCTCCGGGGCGATCGACGCGTCCATCTGCCCGTGGGGGTGGGTGGCGCAGCTGGCCAGCGACCGGCTGTCCACGTCGGAGGAGCCCGAGCGGTCGTATCTGCCGTTCGACCCGGCCGCGGCCGGGCATGTGGCCGGCGAGGGCGGGGCGATCCTGATCCTGGAGGCCGAGGAGACTGCCGTGCGGCGGGACGCCCGGGTGTACGGGGAGATCGCCGGGTACGGCGCGACGTTCGACCCGGCGCCGGGCAGCGGGCGGCCGCCGGGGCTGCGCAAGGCGATCGAACTGGCCCTCGCCGACGCCGGCGTCGACGCGGCCGACGTCGACGTCGTGTTCGCCGACGCGGCGGCCGTGCCGGAGCTGGACCGGGTGGAGGCGGACGCGTTGAGCGACGTGTTCGGACCGCACGGGGTGCCGGTGACCGCGCCGAAGACGATGACCGGGCGGCTGTACTCGGGGGCGGCGCCGCTGGACGTGGCCACGGCACTGCTCGCGATCAGGGACGGGATCGTGCCGGCGACGGTGCATGTCGAGGCGGAAGCCTCGTACGACCTGGACCTGGTGGTGGGGGAGGCGCGGGCCACCGAGGTGCGCACGGCGCTGGTGCTGGCCCGGGGGTATGCCGGGTTCAACTCGGCGATGGTCGTACGGGCGTAGTCCGCCGGCGGTGCGCAGAACTCGCGCCGGCCACATGGCCGCGGGCAGTCGTGCCGCTGGGGCGGCACGGGTGGGCGCGGCGGCACCCTGCCGGCGCCGTTAAGCGAAACCCCCCGCCCCCAGCCCCCACCGGCCTCAGCCCCCAAGTCACACCCGCCCTTCCGGCCCACCACTCTCTCCCACGCACGGGCCGGAAGGGCGGGTGTTCCCATTCGCAGAACCGAAAGGAAGATCACCGTGGCCACCCAGTCCTTCACCCTCGACGACCTCAAGCGGATCCTGCTGGAGGCCGCCGGTGCCGATGAGAGCGTCGATCTCGACGGGGACATCCTCGACACCGACTTCGAGGAGCTCAGCTACGAGTCGCTCGCCATCCTGGAGACCTGCGGGCGTATCGAGCGGGAGTACGACATCACGCTGGACGACACCGTCGTCACCGAGGCGAAGACCCCCCGAGAGCTGCTCGCCCTCGTCAACACGCAGCTCGGCGACGTCACCGCCACCGCGGCCTGACCTCTCCCCGTCCCCTCCGGCCGCCGGCGCCCGCCCCCGTTCGTTCCGGGCGCCGGCGGCCTCTCCATGCCCGGAAAGACCTGAACGCCCTGAAAGGGAGCGGCAGACATGTCCGAACAGCAGCAGAAGGTCGCCCTGGTCTCCGGGGCCACCAGCGGAATCGGCCTCGCCTCGGCGCGGCTGCTGGCCCAGCAGGGCCACCGCGTCTTCATCGGCTCCCGGGACGCCGCGAACGTGGAGCGGACCGTCAAGGAACTGCGCGCAGAAGGACTGGAGGTCGACGGGACCACCCTCGACGTCCGGTCCGCGCTGTCCATCGCGAACTTCGTCCAGGCGGCCGTCGACCGCTACGGCACCGTCGATGTCCTGGTCAACAACGCCGGCCGGTCCGGCGGCGGGGTGACCGCCGACATCGAGGACGAGCTCTGGTACGACGTCGTCGAGACCAACCTCAACAGCGTCTTCCGCCTCACCCGCGCCGCCCTCACCACCGGCGGCATGCGGGACAAGAGCCGGGGGCGGATCATCAACATCGCGTCCACGGCCGGGAAGCAGGGGGTCGTGCTCGGAGCGCCGTACTCCGCCTCCAAGCACGGGGTCGTCGGCTTCACCAAGGCTCTGGGCAACGAGCTCGCCCCCACCGGCATCACCGTCAACGCCGTCTGCCCGGGGTATGTCGAGACCCCCATGGCCCAGCGCGTCCGCGCCGGTTACGCGGCCGCCTACGACACCTCCGAGGACGTCATCCTCGACAAGTTCACGGCGAAGATCCCGCTCGGCCGCTACTCCACCCCCGAGGAGGTCGCCGGACTCGTCGGCTACCTCGCCTCCGACACCGCCGCCTCCATCACCGCCCAGGCCCTCAACGTCTGCGGCGGCCTCGGCAACTTCTGATCCCGGCCCCCGTACCCGCCAAGGAGTCAACCCATGTCCGAGCCCAAGGAAGTCGAGCACGAGATCACCGTCTCGGCGCCGGCTGCCGAGGTCTACCGGCTGATCGCCGACGTGGCCAACTGGCCGCGGATCTTCCCGCCGACCATCTACGTCGACCACCTGGAGCGCTCCGGCAACGAGGAGCTCATCGGGATCTGGGCCACCGCCAACGGCGACGCCAAGAACTGGACCTCGCGCCGGGTCCTCGACCCCGACGGTCTGCGGATCACCTTCCGGCAGACGGTCTCCACGCCCCCCGTCGCGAGTATGGGCGGTACCTGGATCATCGAGCCGCTCGACGACACCACCGCCCGCATCCGGCTGCTGCACGACTACACCGCCGTCGACGACGACCCGGCCGGGCTCGCCTGGATCGACGAGGCCGTCGACCGCAACTCCCGCTCCGAACTGGCCGCGCTGAAGACGAACGTCGAACTCGCCACCGCCTCCGAGGAGCTGACCTTCTCCTTCGAGGACACCGTCGAGGTCGACGGCTCGGCCAAGGACCTGTACGACTTCGTCAACGAGGCCGACCGCTGGTCGGAGCGGCTGCCGCACGTGGCGACCGTCCGCCTCACCGAGGACACCCCGGGCCTGCAGACCCTGGAGATGGACACCCGCGCCAAGGACGGCTCCACGCACACCACCAAGTCGTACCGGGTCTGCCTGGACGGCCGGAAGATCGCCTACAAGCAGACCACCCTGCCGGCCCTGATGAACCTGCACACCGGCTACTGGACCTTCCGCGAGACGGACGAGGGCACCTTCGCCTCCTCGCAGCACACCGTCGTGCTGCGCCCCGAGAACATCGAGAAGATCCTCGGTCCCGACGCGGGTGTCGCCGAGGCCCGTGAGTACGTCCAGGGCGCGCTCAGCACCAACAGCCGCGCCACCCTGAACCACGCCAAGGCGTACGCCGAAGCGAGGCGCTGACCCATGGCCGGTGCCGACGCTGTCGAGACACACGTCGTGGTGGTCGGCGCCGGACCCGCCGGGCTGATGCTCGCCGGGGAACTGCGGCTCGGCGGCGCCGACGTGACCGTACTGGAACGGCTGGACGCCCCGACAACGGAGTCACGGGCATCCACCCTGCACGCCCGCACCATGGAGCTGCTGCGACAGCGCGGCCTGCTCGACAGCCCCGGCGGCTTCGGCGACCCGGAGCCACCGCCCCACGAGCCCCGCGGCCACTTCGGCGGCCTCCCGCTCGACCTCACCCTGCCCAGCAGCCACCCCGGGCAGTGGAAGGTCCCGCAGACCCGCACCGAGGAACTCCTCGGCGCCTGGGCCGCCCGGCTCGGGGCGCGGGTGCTGCGCGGGCACGAGGTCGTCACCCTGCTGGAGGACGCCGACCGCGTGACCGTGGTCGCCGAACACCAGGGCCGGCGGACGGAGTTCACGGCCCGCTACGTCGTCGGCTGCGACGGCGAGCACTCCGTCGTACGACGGCTCGCGGGCATCTCCTTCCCCGGCAACGACGCCGAGCGGGAGCTGATCCGCGCCGACGTCGACGGCATCGACATTCCGAACCGGCGGTTCCAGCGGCTGCCGAACGGGCTCGCCATCGCCGCCCGGCGCGGCGACGGTGTCACCCGGGTGATGGTCCACCGGTTCGGCACCCCGCCCCGCGGCTCGGACGAGGCGGAGTTCGCCGACATCGTGACCGCCTGGCGGGACGTCACCGGCGAGGACATCGCCCACGGCACCCCGCTGTGGGTCAACTCCTTCGGCGACGCCTCCCGGCAGGCCGAGCGGTACCGTGCGGGCCGGGTGCTGCTCGCCGGCGACGCGGCCCACCAGCAGATGCCGATCGGCGGCCAGGCCCTCAACCTCGGCCTCCAGGACGCGGTCAACCTGGGCTGGAAGCTCGCGGCCACCGTGCTCGGCCGGGCCCCTCGGGGCCTGCTGGACAGCTATCACGACGAGCGGCACGCGGTCGGGCGCCGCGTCCTCTCCAACATCCGCGCCCAGGCCCGGCTGCTGCTCGGCGGGCCCGAGGTGGACCCGGTGCGCTCGGTCGTCGGCGAACTCACCTCGTACGAGAAGGTCCGGGCGCACCTCGCCGGGATGATCAGCGGACTCGACGTGCGGTACGGCGGCGTGCCGTACGGCGACGAGCAGCCCGGACTCGTCGGCGCGCGGCTGCCCGAGCTGCGGCTCGACTCGGGGGCGACCACCGCCGAACTGCTGCACTCGGCACGCGGGCTGCTGCTCGTGACGGACGAGTCGCTGGCCGGGGCGGCCGGGGACTGGTCGGCCTCCGTCGACACGGTCACCGCACGGCCCCTCGACACCGGCCCGCTCTCCTTCGGGGCCGTGCTGGTACGACCCGACGGTTACGTCGCCTGGGCCGGCGGCTCGGCGGACGGGCTGCGCGAGGCCCTCGGCCGCTTCTTCGCGCCCACCGCGCGTGCCGCCGCCCGATCACCACAACTGACTGGCAGGAGAAGGAAGATGGGCAACCTGACCGGAAAGACCGCCCTTGTCACCGGCGCCAGCCGGGGCATGGGCCGGGCCACCGCCGAGCGGCTCGCCGCCGACGGCGCGCTGGTCGCCGTGCACTACGGCACCAGCGAGGAGGCCGCCACCGAGGTGGTCGCCGGGATCGAGAAGGACGGCGGCCGGGCGTTCGCCGTCAGGGCGGAGCTGGGCACGCCCGGTGACGTCCACGAGCTGTTCCTCGCGCTGGAGGCGGGGCTGAAGGAGCGCACCGGCGAGACCGAGCTGAACATCCTGGTCAACAACGCCGGTGTGATGGGCGGCGTCAAGGCCGAGGACACCACCCCGGAGCAGTTCGACCGGATCTTCGCGGTCAACGCCAGGGCGCCGTTCTTCGTCATCCAGCGGGCGCTGGCCAACATGCCCGACGGCGGCCGGATCGTGAACATCTCCTCGGGGCTGACCCGGTTCGCCAACCCGGACGAGATCGCGTACGCCATGAGCAAGGGCGCGGTGGAGCAACTCGCCCTCCACTACGCCAAGTTGCTCGGCCCGCGCGGGATCACCGTGAACAGCGTCGCCCCGGGGATCACCCGCAACGGCAACCCGGTGTTCGGCATCCCCGAGGCCGTCGAGGCCATGTCGGCGCTGTCCACCTTCAACCGGGTCGGCGAACCGCAGGACGTCGCCGACGTCATCGCCTTCCTCGTCTCCGACGACGCCCGCTGGGTCACCGGCTCCTTCGTCGACGCGAGCGGCGGCACGCTCCTCGGGTGACGCGGTGACCAGGACCCTTCCGTCACCGGTCGCCGCCGGCCCGGACGAGCGGTTCGGCCCCCGGTTGTGGGGCCTGCTGCTCGTC
Organism: Streptomyces sp. NPDC096040; assembly: GCF_040303265.1. Taxonomy (NCBI): domain Bacteria; kingdom Bacillati; phylum Actinomycetota; class Actinomycetes; order Kitasatosporales; family Streptomycetaceae; genus Streptomyces; species Streptomyces sp. NPDC096040. The sequence goes on along the minus strand of NZ_JBEOTA010000007.1, from coordinate 153,939 downwards.
CTCGCCGGCAACATGCTCATCGACGCTCTGGAGGTGTCCGTGGCGGTGGTGGCGCTGCCCGCCATCGGCACGGACCTGGGGGTGGCGCCGACCGTCACCCAGTGGGCGATGACCGGCTTCGCCGCCGGCTTCGGCGGGCTGCTGCTGTTCGGCGCCCGGGTGGTGAGCCTGCTCGGCCGCCGCCCCGTCTACCTGGCGGCGCTGCTCGCCTTCGCCGCCGCGTCCGTGCTCAGCGCCCTCGCCCAGGACCCGTGGCTGCTCCTCACCACCCGCCTGATCAAGGGCTTCTGCGCGGCCCTCACAGCCCCCACCGGCCTGGCGATCATCACCGGCACGTTCCCGGAGGGCCGCCCGCGATCCCGGGCCGTCTCCGTCTACACCCTCTTCGGCGCGGGCGGCTTCACAGCCGGGCTGGTCCTGTCCGGCTGGCTGACGGAAGCGTCCTGGCGCTGGGCGTTCGCCTTTCCGGCGCCGGTGGTGCTGGTGCTTCTCGGGTTCGGGCTGAGCTTGATCCCACGGGAGGCGCCAGGCGCCCCGAAGGGCGACGGCCAGAGCTTGCCGAGAGGGGGCGCGGAGAGTGCCCCGGGGGGGCGCGGGGAACTGCGCGACCAGCCCCCACGGCGCCGCACCCGGACGACGGTACAGCGCTACGACATCCCCGGCGCCCTCACTCTCCTGGGCGCCCTCCTCGCCCTCGTCCAGGGCATCACCCAGCTCCCCGGCCACGGCTGGAGCGACCCGAGAGCCGTCGGGCCGCTCTGCGGGGCCGTGGTGCTGCTCGTGGTGTTCTGCTGGATCGAGCGCAGATCGGCCGAACCCCTGCTCAAGGTCGGCCCCTCGCTGCGCAGCAACCCCGCGCTGCTCCGCTCCGCCGCCGGCGCCGCCTGTCTCAACGGCTCCTACCTGGGCCTCCTGTTCGTCCTGACGTACCAGACCCAGACCCTCGCCGCCTGGTCCCCCCTCCACGCCGCACTCGCCCTGGTCCCGGCCGCCGCGCCCCCGGCGCTGACCGCGCTGGCCTCCGGCCGCCTGGTCACCAGGTTCGGCGCCCCCCGTCTCATCGTGGCCGGCGCCGCCTGCGCCTTCGCGGGCTGTCTGCTCCAATTGCGGCCCGATCCGTGGCCGTTGGACTACCCGGGCGGGATACTGCCCACGCTCCTGCTGGTCGGCGCCGGTTTCGTGCTGTCCTTCGCCGCGCTGAACATGCAGGCGATGTCCCGCCTCGCGCCCGCCGACAGGCTCACCGGCAGTGGCCTGTACCAGACCGCCGTACAGCTCGCCGCGGTCATCACGGTCGCGCTCGTCGCCGCCCTGCTCGCCGCCCAGGCGCCCGCGCCCGGTGCCGGACCGGCCGCCGCGGCCGCCGCCTGCCGGCCCGCGCTGACCCTGGTGGCCGTGCTCGGCTTCCTGGGCCTGCTCGTCGGCCTCACCGGCCTGATCCGAACCCCACCCTCCTCACTCCACGACGGGGAATGACCATGGACCAGACAACGCAGACCTGGGTCTTCGACGACCTGGACGACGATCTCGACGACTGGGACTACGAGTTCGAGCACGACCAGATCGTCGAGGTGGTCCCGCCCAGTCTCGAACACCTCGCCTCCGTCGGCCTCGCCGAGCGCACCCGGATCATCGACGCGTACGTGCGCGGTGAGCTCGCCCGGGTGCTGCGGGTGTCGCCGGAGAGCATCGACACCGTGGGCCGCCCGATGAACAGCCTCGGCATCGGGTCCATCAACGGCCTGGAGCTCCAGCGCCGGATGGAGGCCGCGCTGCGCGTCGACGTCAACCTCAACCAGCTGCTGCGCGCCAACAGCGCCGCCGAGCTGGTCGAGTGCCTGGCCGGGCAGCTCGGCTCGGAGGACAGCCCGCACAAGCACGCCGGGAAGGACGAGTACCACCTGGTCGCGCACGACGTGCCGAGCCCGAGGTGATCGGGCAGATGCCGGTCCTGGAGTTCGGCGCGGCCGCCCTCGCGACCGGGACCCGGCTGCCGGCGGCCGGGCAGCTGGACGTCTGGCTGGTCCGCCGGGCACCGCTGGAGACCGCGGCCGAACTTCTCGACCTGACCGAGCTGAGCGAGGCGGAGCGCAGGCGGACCGCGTCCTTCGTCCGGCCCACGGACGGGGTGACGTACGCCTCCGCGCATGTCGCCCTGCGCCGGCTGCTGGGGGCCTACCTGGGGCTGGCCCCGCGGGACGTGCCGTTCGTGCGGGAGCCCTGCCCGGGCTGCGCCGAGCCGCACGGCCGCCCGGCGGTCGCCCACCCCGACCCGCCGCTGCACTTCTCGCTGGCCCACAGCCACGGCATGGCCGTGGTCGCCGTCTCCCGCACGGTCGTCGGCGCCGACGTGGAGCGGCTGCCGCGGGCCGAGACCGTCGAGGTGTGCACCCCGGCGCTGCACCCGGGGGAGCAGGCGGAGCTGGCGGCGCTCGACGACGCCGGGGAACGGCGTGCGGCCTTCGGTCGGCTGTGGACCCGTAAGGAGGCCTATCTCAAGGCGCTGGGCACCGGGCTGTCCCGCGACCCGGGACATGACTACCTGGGTGCCGACGCGCACCGCAGGCCGGCCGACTGGACGCTGCTCGACCTGCCGTCGGGGCCCCGGCACAACGCGGCCGTCGCGGTGCGCGGCGGGGCGCCGGACCAGGTCACCGTGCGCTGGGTGCCGCCGGTCGCGCTGTACGCGGGACAGACGGTCGACCTGGACGCCGACGGCACCGTGGGCGTGCCCGTGCGCCGGGGCGCCGACGGCACGACCACCGGAGTATCCGACTGGGGAGCGTGACCCACCAATGTCACTCGAACAGAAAACCGGCCGCCCGAGCCTGCACGACCGTGAGCATCGTGGCCAGTGGACCGCCGCCGAGCGTATCGAGGAGCTCGGCCTGATGAAGGAGGCCGCCCGGCACGGCGACCCGCTGGCCACCGAGCGCCAGCACGCCAAGGGCAAACTCACCGCGTACGAACGTATCGAACTCCTGCTCGACGAGGGGTCGTTCAACGAGGTCGAGATGCTCCGCCGGCACCGGGCCACCGGCTTCGGCCTGGAGAAGAAGCGGCCGTACACCGACGGTGTGATCACCGGCTGGGGCACGGTCCACGGCCGTACCGTCTTCGTCTACGCGCACGACTTCCGCATCTTCGGCGGCGCCCTCGGCGAGGCCCATGCCCAGAAGATCCACAAGATCATGGACATGGCCATGGCGGCGGGGGCCCCGCTGGTGTCCCTCAACGACGGTGCCGGCGCCCGGATCCAGGAGGGCGTCTCGGCCCTCGCCGGCTACGGCGGCATCTTCCAGCGCAACACCCGCGCCTCCGGAGTGATCCCGCAGATCAGCGTGATGCTCGGCCCCTGCGCGGGCGGTGCCGCCTACTCGCCGGCACTGACCGACTTCGTCTTCATGGTCCGGGACATCGCCCAGATGTTCATCACCGGACCGGACGTGGTCAAGGCGGTGACGGGCGAGGAGATCAGCCAGAACGACCTCGGCGGCGCCGACGTCCACGCCACCGCCTCCGGCGTCGCCCACTTCGCCTACGACGACGTACGCAGCTGCATGGAGGACGTACGGCACCTGCTGTCGCTGCTGCCGTCCAACAACCGCGACCTGCCGCCCGGAGTGCCCGGCGCGGACCCGGCGGACCGCCGGACCGACCGCCTGCTGGAACTCGTCCCCGAGGACCCCGGGCGGGTCTACGACATCCGTACCGTCATCGAGGAGATCGTCGACGACGGCGACTACCTCGAGATCCAGCCCTGCTTCGCGACCAACGTGGTGTGCGCGCTGTCCCGGCTGGACGGCGAGGTCGTCGGCATCGTCGCCAGCCAGCCCGCGTCCTTCGCCGGCGTCCTGGACATCGACGCCAGCGAGAAGGCCGCGCGGTTCGTGCAGTTCTGCGACGCCTTCAACATCCCGCTGGTGACCCTGATCGACGTACCGGGATTCCTGCCGGGCGTGGACCAGGAGCACAACGGCATCATCCGGCGCGGCGCCAAGCTGCTCTACGCGTACTGCAACGCCACCGTGCCGCGCATCTCCCTGGTGCTGCGCAAGGCGTACGGCGGCGCGTACATCGTCATGGACTCCCGCTCCATCGGCACCGACCTGGCGCTGGCCTGGCCGTCCAACGAGATCGCCGTGATGGGCGCCGAGGGCGCGGCGAACGTCATCTTCCGCCGGGAGATCGCGGCGGCGGACGACCCCGAGTCCACCCGTGCCCAGAAGATCAAGGAGTACCAGGCGGAGCTGATGCACCCCTACTACGCGGCCGAACGCGGTCTGATCGACGACGTCATCGACCCGCGGGACACCCGCCGCGCGCTGATCCGCGCGCTCGCGATGCTGCGCAGCAAGCAGGCCGACCTGCCGTGCCGCAAGCACGGCAACCCGCCGCAGTGAGCGCGGCGGAGGGCGTGAACGGCACGGACGGTGCCCTGGTCATCAGGGTCGTGAAGGGCACGGCGAGCCCCGCCGAGCTGGCCGCGCTGACCACCGTCCTGCTCGCCCGCGCGGCCGCCCTGGCCGCGGCGGACCCGTGCCCGATCGAGTCCCGCCCGGTGGCCGGCTGGCGCCGCCCGGAACGCCTCGCGGCGCACCGCGACCCCCGCGGCTGGCGTCTCGCGGGCAGTCCAGCGGCATGACCGGCCCCCTCACCCGAATTGGAGCCACGGACCCCATGACGTCCCCGTCCCTCGACCGGGCCGGCACGGTCCCCGAACTGCGTGCCGAACTCGACGCCCTGCGCGCCGAGTTCGCCGTACTCGCGGACCGCGCGGCCGTCGCCGAACTCATCGACCGTTACATCACCCTGCTCGACACCCAGGACGAACACGGCTTCGACCCCGCCTGGCCGGCCACGGTCTTCACCCCGGACTGCCGTCTGGAGTTCCCGGTCGGCACGGTCGAGGGCCGCGACGAGGCCGCCGCCTTCCACTACGACCGCAAGTCCCGCTTCGCCCGCACCCACCACCTGGCCGCCAACTACGGCATCCGGGTCGAGGGGGACACCGCCCGGATCCGCATCCACCTCGTCGCGTCCCATGTGCACCACGAGGACGGTCCCGACCCGGACGGCCGCTTCGACATCGGCGGCCACAGCGAGGGCGAGGCGGTCCGCACCCCGGACGGCTGGCGGCTCAGCCGCTGGCGCTTCCACCTGACGTGGTCCGACGGGGCCGGTCCGCGCCCCGGCCCCGACCCCCGCGAACTGCGCAGTTCCCAGCCACGCCCACGCCACCCGAAAGGACGATGAGACCGTGTCAGGAACCCCGACCACCGCGCTCAACCTGGGCGCCCTGCGCGAGACTCCCGGCGACGACCGCCGGCGCGCGTTCGAAGTGTTCCTCTGCCGGAGTCTGGCCCAGCACCTGGACATCCCCCCGGCCCACCGCATCGCCCGCAACCGCCCCCTCTACACCCAGGGCATCGACTCCCTCACGGCCCTGACCCTCCAGCGCACCCTGGAGTCGGCCCTGAACATGCCGGTGCCCGCCCACCACCTCCTGCGCGAGCAGTCGGTGGGCGAACTGGCCGCGACCCTGAGCGACTTGGTCGACCGGACCTGAGACCCCGGCGGCCGCCTCCAGGCTCCTGTGCCGTTGAGCGCGAGATGCCCGGCATCTCGGCTCATCGGCCCAGGAGGCGCCTCCTGACAACGATGTCATCCCTCGCTTTCTCCGAGGCCGACGCCCGCCGCGTGACATGCTGAGAGCGGGACGGACCGAGAGGCGGCGCATGCGATGGACTGGGCTCGGTTCGCACAAGAGCTGGCGTCGATGGCGCGGGATCTGCTGGCACAGGAGTCGGTCGACGCCACCCTGGCCCGGATCACCGGTGCGGCCACGGAACTGGTGGAGGGCTGCGACGCGGCCGGCATCCTGGTGCTGCACGGCAAGGAGGTGCGCACGCTCGCCCCCACGGACCAACTGGTCGTCGACAGCGACCGGCTCCAGGAGCGGCTGGGCGAAGGCCCGTGCTTCGACGTCGCCCACACCGAGAACGGGGAGCGGGTGTTCCGTATCCGGGACTTCACCCGGGAGCAGCCCGGCTGGCCCGAATTCGCCCCTCAGGCCCACCGGCTCGGCGTGGGCAGCATGATGGGCTTCCTGCTGTACACCGAGGACGAGGAACTCGGCGCGCTGAACGTCTACTCCCACCGGCCCGGCGCCTTCACCGAGGCCAGCGAACTGGCCGGCTGGCTGCTGGCCTCCCATGCGGCGGTCGCCTTCTCCAGCGCCCGCACCCAGGCCCAGCTGGAACAGGCCGTCTCCACCAGGCACCTGATCGGCGAGGCCATGGGCATCCTGATGGGCTGCCACCACCTCACCGAGGAGCAGGCCTTCGACGTACTGCGCCGCTACTCGCAGGAGAACAACATCAAGCTCCGCGAGGTCGCCCGCCGGGTCTGCGAAGAGGGCCCGCTGTCGTGACGGGGTGGGCGGGGCCGCTGTCGTGACGGGGTGGGCAGGGCCGCTGTCGTGGCGGAGGGGGCGGGGCCGCTGCGTCGACGTCGACAACCAGCCTTTCGCGGACGCCCGCGGCGCCTGTACGGGTGATCGTCGAAGCTCTGCTCCAACGGTGCCGGAAGCGCGCCTGACCTGCGGTTTCCCGTGAAAACGGATGGCTGCGGAGTAGGCGCCCCCGGCAGGACTCGAACCTGCGGCCAAGCGCTTAGAAGGCGCCTGCTCTATCCACTGAGCTACGGGGGCCGGCTGTGCTGGCCTCGTACGTACTGCCCGGTGCGGGCCGGTCCGTGACGTTGCCGGGGACAAGGATAGAACTCCCCGGTCCTCGTCCCGGTTGCTTCGCCTCCGTGGCTCAATGTGGAGGTTCGGTGAAGCGGTCCTGATAATCGCAGGCAGGTACGAATCGTGCATCGCTTTTGGCGCCTGGCGCACCGGGTGTTGTGCACTCGTTATGCCTGGACTGTGCCTCCGTCCCAGTCGTCCCTTCCGCCCGTTGTGTTCTGTCGGCGCGCAGACATGTCTATATGCTTCAGAATTCCCCTAAAATTGGGCATTCTTCGCATGTGGTGACCTTGGACGTACGGCCCCAGCTGCTCGACACACTCTCCGCTCTGCGCGACCGTGTCGCCGCCGCACGCTTCCCGCTGCCCCTGGCGGGGGCCGCACGCGCGCGTGCCAATCGCGACGAACTGCTCGCACAGCTCGACGACTATCTGGTGCCCCGGCTCAAAGAGCCCGAAGCGCCCTTGCTGGCCGTCGTGGGCGGATCGACCGGTGCCGGCAAGTCGACCCTTGTCAATTCTCTGGTGGGCCGCCGGGTCAGTGAGGCCGGCGTGCTGCGGCCGACCACCCGCACGCCGGTCCTGGTCTGTCATCCGGAGGACCATCACTGGTTCAGCGGCATGCGCGTGCTGCCCGACCTCACACGCGTGTGGGTACCGCACCAGGAACCCGGCGACGACCCCCTCCTCCCCGGTGAGAACCCCCCGCGCGCGCTCCGCGTCGAGACCGTCGACACCCTTCCGCGCGGCCTCGCCCTCCTCGACGCCCCCGACATCGACTCCCTGGTCGTCGACAACCGCGTGCTCGCCGCCGAACTGATCTGCGCCGCCGACATCTGGGTGATGGTCACCACGGCCGCGCGCTACGCCGACGCCGTCCCCTGGCATCTGCTGCGCACGGCCAAGGAGTACGACGCCACCCTGGTGACCGTCCTCGACCGGGTGCCCCACCAGGTCGTCTCCGAGGTCTCCCGGCAGTACGGCGCCCTCCTCACCAAGGCCGGGCTCGGCGACGTACCCCGGTTCACCGTGCCCGAGCTGCCCGAGTCCGCGTGGGGCGGTGGACTGCTCCCGGCCACCGCCGTCGCCCCGCTGCGCGCCTGGCTCCTGCAGCAGGCCCATGACCCCGGAGCCCGCCAGCACACCATGGCCCGCACCGCCCACGGCGTCCTCGACTCCCTCAAGGCCCGGATGCCCGAGCTGGCCGCAGCCGCCGCCGCCCAGTACGCCGCGGCCCTGCGGCTGACCTCCGCGGTCGAGACGGCCTACGACAGCGAGCACGCGCGCGTGCGCGGCCGGCTGCAGAACGGCGCCGTCCTCGCCGGCGACGCCCTCAAGCGCTGGCGCGCCTTCCCCGTGGACTGCACCGCCGGTGAACTGCTGGACGCCCTGGCGGAGAGTCTCGCCGCGCTGCTGCTGTGCGCCGTCACCGCCGCCGACGAACGCGTCGACGACTCCTGGCGCCGCGAACCCGCCTCCGCCGCCCCCGGACTCACCGACCGCGACCCCTCCCTGGAGAGCGCCGAGCACCGTATCGGTATCGCCGTCCGGCGCTGGCGGCGCGAACTGGAGGAGTACGCCGACGACGAGGTGCGCGAGCTCGACCGCAGTGTCGCGCCGGATCCCGAGGCCGTCGCCGCCCTGGTGGCCACCGCGCTGCTCGGCGGCCGCCGCACCCGGGTGGCGGGGGAGCGGCTCGCCGAGCGCATCGGTGCCCATGGCGCGCTGCGGCTGCGCGACCGCGGGGGACGGCTGCTCACCGAGCACGTGGACCGCGTCATGCACATCGAACGTGAACGCCGCCTCGCCCCGCTGGACGCCCTCGACGTCCACCCCGAACCCCAGGCCGAACTCATCGCCGCCCTGTCCGTCCTCCAGAAGGAGAGGTGACCGGTGACCGCCGTCACTGACCACGACCACACGGATCACATGGAACGCATGGATCACACCGGTGACTACACGGGTGACTACACCGGTGACTTCGAAGGCGGCCTGACCGCGGCGGACTCCGCGCCGGACGCCGTACGGGAGCCGGGGCGGGAGCAGGGACGGCCGGGACGGGATCCGGTGCCGGACCTCTCTCACGACTCCGTTCCGGACCCGGTGAAGGCCTCTGCGAAGGACACCGCGAAGGGCGCTGCGAACGGCGCTGCGAAGGGCAGCGCGACGGAGCCGGTGAAGGACTCGGTCACGGGCTCGGTCACGGGCTCGGTGAAGGACTCCGCGCCGGAGTCCGCGAAGGACCCAGCACAGCGCCTCGCGAAGGACTCCGTACCGGACGGGCCCGAGGCCCGGAACGGGGCCGAGGCGGAGCCCGCCGACCAGGCCGAGGGCGCTGCCGAGACCGAGACCGTGCCGCACGCGCGCGTGCGGGAGCAGCGGGAGCAGCGGGAAGAGCGGCAGCAGCGGGAGCCAGGTGACCCGGGCGGCGACGACCCGGCCGGCGCCGACGACGTCTGGGACGACGGCCTCATCGCCCGCCGGGTCACCGAGACCGCCAAAACGGCCGCCCCCGCCCTGGAGCCCCGGGGCCCGGGCGCCCCGCCCCCCGCCCCGCTGGCGTACGACGGCAAGCTGCGCTCCCGCCTCGACGCGCTGCGCGAACTCGTCGGCCTCTCCCGCACCCGCCTCGACAGCCGCACCCTCGCCGAGGCCGGCCGGGTCCTGGACGAGGCGGCCGCCCGGCGCAGGCTCTCCGGCCAGCACACCGTCATCGCCATCGCCGGTGCCACCGGAAGCGGCAAGTCGCAGCTGTTCAACGCGCTCGCCGGAGTCGCCATCTCGGAGACCGGCGTACGGCGGCCCACCACCGCCGCGCCCATCGCGTGCAGCTGGAGCGACGGCGGCGCGGCCCTGATCGACCGGCTCGGTATCCCGGGCCGGCTGCGCCGCCGCCCCGTGCACAATCCGGAGGCGGACGCGCAGCTGCGCGGGCTGGTCCTGATCGACCTGCCGGACCACGACTCGGCGGTGGTGCAGCACCGCGACCACGTCGACCGGATCCTGAAGCTGGTGGACGCGGTCATCTGGGTCGTCGACCCCGAGAAGTACGCCGACGCGGTCCTCCACGAGCGCTATCTGCGGCCCATGGCCGGTCATGCGGAGGTCATGTTCATCGTCCTCAACCAGACCGACCGGCTCCCCGGCGAGGCCGCCGACCTGGTCCTCGACGATCTGCGCCGGGTACTCGACGAGGACGGCGTCGCGCTCGGCGAGTACGGGGAACCGGGCGCCACCGTGCTCGCCCTGTCCGCGCTCACCGGGGACGGCATCGGGGAACTGCGCGAGGCGCTCGGCCAGTTCGTCTCCGAGCGGGGCGCGGCGGCCCGCCGTGTCGCCGCCGACGTGGACGCCGCGGCGGCCCGGCTGCGGCCCGTGTACGGCACCGGGCGCCGCGCCGGGCTCAGCGAGGAGGCGCGCGACGACTTCGCCGCGCGGCTCGCCGACGCGGTGGGTGCCACGGCCGCCGGCGAGGCCGCCGAACGCGCCTGGCTGCGCAATGCCAACCGGGCCTGCGGCACCCCCTGGCTGCGGCTGTTGCGCTGGTACCAGGGGCGCGGCGAGCCGCCCACGGGACGCCTGCAGCAGGCCCTGCCGGAGGAGGAGGCCACCGCGCGGCAGCGCGTCGAGCACGCGGTGCGCACGGTCTCCGAAAGGGCCTCGGCCGGACTGCCCGCGCCCTGGGCGCAGGCGGTGCGCGAGGCGGCCGTACGCGGCTCACAGGGCCTGTCGGAGGCTCTCGACGACCTGGCCGCACGGGCCGGGCTGCCACCGGGGCGGCCGCCCCGGCCGGGCTGGTGGCCGGTGGCGGTGCTCGCCCAGGCCGCCATGACGCTCCTCCAGGTGGTCGGCGGGCTGTGGCTGGTGGGCCAGATCACCGGGGTGATGGCGCCCAACCTGGGCGTGCCGGTGCTGCTGATGGTCGCCGGGATCGTCGGCGGCCCGCTGGTCGAGTGGGGCTGCCGGATGGCGGCACGGGGACCGGCCCGGCGCTACGGCCTGGAGGCGGAACGCCGACTGCGCGAGGCGGCGGCCGGCTGCGGGCGGGCCCGGGTACTGGATCCGGTGGCAGCCGAACTGCTGCGGTACCGCGAGGTACGGGAGCAGTACGCCCGGGTGACGCGGGCGGGGGCGGGGGTGGGGTGACGTCGGCGGGAGCCGGGGCTTGGTGACGTCGGCGGGGGCCGGAGTGGTGTGACGTCGGCGGTGGCTGGGGGGTGAGGTCTGAGGTCCGCGGCGGTTGCTGGGGGGTGAGGTCTGAGGTCCGCGGCGGTTGCTGGGGGGTGCGGCGGGCCCGTGGCGGTGGCTGGGGATGTGGTGAGGCCGGCGGCCGGGGCCTCACGACACCCCCGGCCCCGGTCACGGGCCCCAACCACACCTCCGGCCCTGGTCACGGGCCCCACACCTCCGGTCCCGACCGCGGGCCCCAACGGCACCTCCGGTCCCGACCGCGGGCCCCAACGGCACCTCCGGCCCTGGCCACGGGCCCCAACGGCACCTCCGGCCCTGGCCACGGGCCCCAACGGCACCTCCGGCCCTGGCCACGGGCCCCATACCTCCGGTCCCGACCGCGGGCCCCAACCACACCTCCGGCCCTGGTCACGGGCCCCATACCTCCGGTCCCGACCGCGGGCCCCCACGGCACCTCCGACTCCGGTCACGGGTTTCCTCCCGGGCCCCGCAGCGGGCCCCGCCACACCTCTGCCCCCCCCGGCCATGGGCATGGGCACGGGCACCACACTTCCGACCCGGCCGAGAGCCTCCACACCTCCGGCCACCGCCGCCGCCCCCACAACACCTCAGCCCAACGGCGGGGGCGGAGATGGGGTGCGGCCCGAGGCCGGAGGCACGGTGTGGCCGGCAGGAGCCGGGGCAGAGCGAGGTCCGCCGTGGGGACATGGGTCACTCGTTCGGGTGATGGGGTTTTCCACAGGTCACCGGCGGTCCACAGCGCTCGGCGGGCCCGGCCCGGCCGCGGCAGTCTGGTCCCGCGGCGATCGCCACGAGGGCGGCCGCCGCGGTGGACACAGCCGTACGGGACGGGCCCGTACGCGGATCCGCCCCGGCCCCGGCGGCCGGGGAGGGAGGGGTTCGTGATGAACGAGACGTTGGTCTGCGCGGTGGGAAACGTGGCGACGCAGCCGGTCTACCGGGAGCTGGCGGCGGGACCGTCGGCGCGGTTCCGGCTGGCGGTGACCTCACGCTACTGGGACCGCGAGAAGAGCACCTGGACGGACGGCCACACCAACTTCTTCACGGTGTGGGCCAACCGGCAGCTCGCCACCAACGCGGCGGCCTCGCTGTCGGTCGGCGACCCGGTCGTCGTACAGGGGCGGCTGAAGGTGCGCACCGAGACCCGGGAGGGCCAGCAGTGGACCTCCGCCGACATCGACGCGGTGGCGATCGGCCACGACCTCGCACGCGGTACGGCGGCCTTCCGGCGGGCCGGGAAGCCGGAGACGGCGGCACCGGCACCGCCGCCCCGGCCGGAGCCGAACTGGGAGACGCCGGCGGAGTCTCCCGACACCACCGCGGAACAGCAGTCGGAACCGGTGGCGGTGACGTGAAGTCCGGCCCGGCCGACGGATCTTCACCACGGCCCAACCGAACTACGGCCGACTGGACGCCGGTTGACGGCTTATCGGCGAATACACCCCGAACCACCCGCCACGACGGCCGGGTTGATTTGTCGATAAGCCCTGCTCATCCGCGGTTCCGCGATAACGATTACGGATCGGATCGCTCATCGGACCATCTCACCGGGAATAGGCGGTCCGGCTGATCCATAGGATGCCTGGCGTGGCCCCTGGGGTCGCTGATTCTGCTGGTGGGACCGCCCCCCACGTTCAAGGGGTCCTGCTCGAAGGGGAATTCTGTGTTCGCTGCGTTCTCTGGTTCCTCGGCGCCCCGCGCGTCCGCCAGGCACTCCGGCACGGCCGTGTCCGCGAGAGGCGTGGCCCGCCTCGCCGCCGCGACGCTGGCGTCCGGGCTGGTGGCCGCCGCCGTGCTGACCGGCGCCGGCCGGGCCGCGGCCGACGGCGGGACCGCCCAGAGCCAGAGCGGGGCGACGGCGACCATAAGCGGCCTGAAGACCTACGGCGAGGCCGTCGTGCACGACGACAGCGGCGACGAGCAGGTGGCCGCGGGCCTGTTCGAGATGTCCGTGGACGGCGGCGGCACGCTTCAGACGTACTGCGTCGACCTCCACAACCCCACCCAGCGGGACGCCAAGTACCACGAGACGGCCTGGAGCGGCACCTCGCTGGGCGCCAACAAGAACGCCGGCAAGATCCGCTGGATCCTGCAGAACTCCTACCCCCAGGTCAACGATCTCGCCGCGCTCGCCCGCAAGGCCGGAGCCGGCAGCCTCACCGAGCAGGACGCGGCCGCCGGCACCCAGGTGGCGATCTGGCGCTATTCGGACGGCGCGGACGTCGACGCCGTCGACCCGCAGGCCGAGAAGCTCGCCGACTACCTGGAGAAGAGCGCCCGCGGCCAGACGGAGCCGCAGGCCTCGCTGACCCTGGAACCGCCCGCGGTCTCCGGTCGGCCGGGCGACCTGCTCGGCCCGGTCACCGTCCACACCAACGCGGGCACGGTCACCGTGATCCCGCCCGCCGACGCGGCCCTGACCGGCGTACGGATCACCGACAAGGCCGGCAAGCCGGTCACCGCGGCGCAGGACGGCAGCGAGCTGTACTTCAAGGTCCCGGACGAGGCCACGGACGCGTCGGCCGAACTCACCGTCCAGGCGTCGACGACCGTCCCGGTGGGCCGCGCCTTCACCTCCGAGAGCCGCAGCCAGACGCAGATCCTGGCCGGCTCCAGCGAGTCCACGGTCACCGCGACCGCGGACGCGACCTGGGCGGACCAGGGTGCGATACCGGCACTGTCGGCCGGGAAGAACTGCGCCGAGAGTGGCGTGGACATCACCGCGGCCAACACCGGCGACAAGCCGTTCACCTTCGAGCTGATGGGCGCCGAGCACACCATCCCCGCGAACACCTCGCGGACGGTGACCATCCCGCTCCAGGAGGACCAGGCCTACGACTTCACGATCACCGGTCCCAACAGTCTCGAACGGCGCTTCACCGGCGTCCTCGACTGCAAGACCCAGGCCGGTGAGAGCAGCCTCACCACCCAGACCCTCAGCGAGCCCAGCCCGGCCTCGGTCGGCGGCACCGCCTCCGACGTCAACCTCGCCGCCACCGGCGGCGACTCCGCGACCGGCGTGATCACGGGCGTCGCCATCGGCCTGGTGGTGATCGGCGGCGCGGTCCTGGTGGTCCTCCGCCAACGGGAAAACCCGACGGGCGACTGATCCCCACCGAAACAACGGCGAACCGACAGCTCCGCCGCGCAGGACGCCCTCATGACCAACTCACCCCACAGCACCCGCTCTCCAGCCGTTACCGAAGGTCAGCGCCTGAACGGCCGCTGAATACTCGCAGCTTCCCAGGCTGATGAGCCTGAAGATCTGGACGAGGACGACGTCGGAGAACACCGCCACCGTGGCGCACCTGGGGAAAGCCGTCAGGGGAGCTTCTTCATCACCCGCAACCCGACCCAGTACGCAAGGATTGCAACTGCGAGACTGACGAGCGAAGCGGCAGTGTGCGGATACTGACGGGTCAGTTGGCTCGCCGTTTCAAACGCCGGTCCGAGAGTGAAGAAGAAGCCGGTTGTGGCCGCCAGGGTGGCTCCAGCCTTGTCCTTAGTCCACCGCGCCTTCGGCTCGGAGTCGCTTGTCACCAGATGGTTGTATCCGGGACAGGGGCGATGCGCAAGATCGGGGCGGTCCGCGGGGGATCACCCTTCCGAAGCCCGGTTGCGCGGCACAGCAGCGAAGTACAGCAACCCCAGCAACCGCCAGAGCACCAAACAGCGGCCTCAGGACCCTCCCCGCGGTCTGAATGACCTCCAATGACCGATCTCTACGGAGCTACGGATCAAAAGGTGTGCTGAGCCCGACGACCTGGCCTCTTGCGAGTCGTCGCGTTCAGCCCTCGGTTCTGTCTGCCTGGCCAGCGACAGGGCCTCTATGCTGCGGTGTTACAGGCTGGAGTCTGCATTCGTGTCCAGGCCCTCCGCGTGACAGCGTCCGCGGCTGGTAGCCACGCGGAGCACGTCCCGCAATGCGCCGGCCAACTGCGCGGCGAGAAGCCTCAACTCCTCCCCGTTTACGGTCTCGTCATCGAGTACCCGAGCCGCTTGCTTCAGAAGTCCGGACGCCATGCCGAGTTGAATCGACTCGATATGGTCCGCGAGGCGGGACATGAAGCCTTCCGGGTCATCGGTGTTCCGGTAGCAGGGCTTACCCTCCGGTCCCGCCCGTGGGAGAAGCCTCAGCCCGCTGTGTGCCGTCATCCCTGCGCCTGTCTCTCGACTATCAATGTTGGGTGCTGGCGAACCGCCGGAGTCCCGGACTCTCACCGCTTCAACGCCCCGGGAGTCGAGGGGCCAGTCGCCGAGTGGCACGAACAGTCACACGCCTCGTAGATCAGTGGGACGTCGACCGGGGTCCAAGCCGGAGATGACTCCGCGCACTCGTGATGCGTGCCGACACGGCAGGCAGTTGAGCGGTAGGGAGCGGTCGAGGCATCCAGATGTGGGAGCCGGGGGACCGCCTTCCCTCCCGCGCGCAGATCGGCCAGGAGTGCGGCGTGGGCGAGAACGTCGTCCGCCGAGCGCAGGAGCTGCTGATCTCGCAAGGTGTGCTGGAAGGACGAGCCGGATCGGGCACCTACGTCGCCGAGCCCCGGCAACGCGTCCGGGTCGTCCGGTCCTCGGCGCGCGAGCAGCCGCAGGGGTCGCCGTTCCGCACGGACATGAAGGCCCTCGGCAGGCAAGGCGACTGGGAGAGCCGGACCGACGCCAAGGTCCCCGCCCCCGCCGACATCGCTGCGCGGCTGGGCATCGCCGAAGGCGACCTGTGCGTGCGGACCGCGTACGAGTTCCTGGCCGACGGCAGGCCCGTCCAGCTCTCCACGAGTTGGGAGCCCTACGACCTCACCGCCGGCACCCTCGTCGTCCTCCCAGAGGGAGGCCCGCATGCCGGGACGGGTGTCGTGAACCGCATGGCCGTCATCGGGATCACCGTCAGCCACGCCGTGGAGCAGCCCGAGCCCCGGCAGGCGACCGCCGAGGAAGCCTCGCTCCTCGGCATCCAGAAGGCCGCCCTCGTCACCCACATCCGACGGACCTACTACAGCGACCAGGGGCGGCCCGTCGAGACCGCGGACATCATCGTGCCCGCCGCCCACTGCGAAATCGTCTACGAGATTCCCATCAACCGATAGGCGACAGCCCCCTCAGGCCATGATCCGAGGCCCTCAGGCCGTGCCCCTTCCGTGCCCGATAGAGCGGGAAACCAGGGGGAACAGGGGTGTCCGGCAGGCAGCGCACACGGCGACAGCCCCCGACCGTCTTACCTGGTCAGGGGCCGTCAGCGCCATGCGGTGGGTGTGGGATTTGAACCCACGGTGACATCACTGCCACGACGGTTTTCAAGCCTATTCGTGTGGTCGGTCCCCGACTTCCCCGCATCCACGACACCGTGCCCGATGTCCGCCTCCCCCAGGGAGACGCCAGCTAGAGGCGCAAGGCATCCTCGCCAGGGACCGCCACAGTCCCGACGATATCGAACAGGCCCTGTCGCTTGGGCCACGAGTCGGCTGACTCCTGGGCCGTCCCTGGGCCGTCCGAGGCTCCCCGAGGCCACTCGACAGCGACCGACAGTGACAGACCGGCTATCGCCGCCACCCACGAAACCCCAGCTCACAGCCCCCTGACCAAACGGGTTAACACCCTGGGCTGGACGTCAGGCAAGATGGGGTGTATCTGCCCACTGCCAGATTCAAGCTGCCGGACGGTTTCTCTTGGCTGAGTTCATTTACACCATGCGCAAGGCGCGCAAAGCGCACGGCGACAAGGTGATCCTCGACGACGTCACCCTGAGCTTCCTGCCGGGGGCGAAGATCGGCGTCGTCGGTCCGAACGGCGCCGGTAAGTCGACCGTGCTGAAGATCATGGCGGGGCTGGAGCAGCCGTCCAACGGTGACGCCTTCCTCTCGCCCGGTTACAGCGTCGGCATCCTCATGCAGGAGCCCACCCTCACCGAGGACAAGACCGTCCTGGAGAACGTCCAGGAGGGTGTCGCGGAGGTCAAGGGCAAGCTCGACCGGTTCAACGAGATCGCCGAGCTGATGGCGACCGACTACTCGGACGCCCTGCTCGACGAGATGGGCAAGCTCCAGGAGGAGCTGGACCACGCCAACGCCTGGGACCTCGACGCCCAGCTGGAGCAGGCCATGGACGCGCTCGGGTGCCCGCCCGGCGACTGGCCCGTCACCACCCTCTCCGGTGGTGAGAAGCGCCGCGTCGCGCTCTGCAAGCTGCTCCTCGAGGCCCCCGACCTGCTGCTCCTCGACGAGCCCACCAACCACCTCGACGCCGAGTCGGTGAACTGGCTGGAGCAGCACCTCGCCAAGTACGCGGGCACCGTCGTGGCCATCACCCACGACCGGTACTTCCTGGACAACGTCGCCGAGTGGATCCTCGAGCTCGACCGCGGCCGCGCCTACCCGTACGAGGGCAACTACTCCACCTACCTGGAGACCAAGGCCACCCGCCTCAAGGTCGAGGGCCAGAAGGACGCCAAGCGGCAGAAGCGCCTCAAGGAAGAGCTGGAGTGGGTCCGCTCCAACGCCAAGGGACGGCAGGCCAAGTCCAAGGCCCGTCTCGCGCGGTACGAGGAGATGGCCGCCGAGGCCGACAAGATGAGGAAGCTGGACTTCGAGGAGATCCAGATCCCGCCGGGCCCGCGTCTGGGCAGCGTCGTCGTCGAGGTCGACAAGCTCAACAAGGCATTCGGGGAGAAGGTCCTCGTCGACGGGCTCTCCTTCACGCTGCCGCGCAACGGGATCGTCGGGGTCATCGGCCCCAACGGCGCCGGCAAGACCACGCTCTTCAAGATGATCCAGGGGCTGGAGACGCCGGACTCCGGTGACATCAAGGTCGGCGAGACCGTCAAGATCTCCTACGTCGACCAGGGCCGCTCCAACCTCGACCCGAAGAAGACGCTGTGGGAGGTCGTGTCCGACGGGCTCGACTACATCAACGTCGGCCAGGTCGAGATGCCGAGCCGGGCGTACGTGTCGGCGTTCGGCTTCAAGGGCCCGGACCAGCAGAAGCCGACCGGCGTCCTCTCCGGCGGTGAGCGCAACCGCCTCAACCTCGCGCTCACCCTCAAGCAGGGCGGCAACCTGCTGCTCCTCGACGAGCCGACCAACGACCTGGACGTGGAGACCCTCTCCAGCCTGGAGAACGCGCTCCTCGAGTTCCCGGGCTGCGCCGTGGTCGTCTCCCACGACCGCTGGTTCCTAGACCGGGTCGCCACCCACATCCTCGCCTACGAGGGCGAGTCCAAGTGGTTCTGGTTCGAGGGCAACTTCGAGTCGTACGAGAAGAACAAGATCGAGCGGCTCGGCCCGGACGCCGGCCGTCCGCACCGTGCCACCTACAAGAAGCTGACCCGGGGCTGATCGGACTTGCGTCACCACTACCGCTGCCCCCTGCGCTGGTCCGACATGGACGCGTACGGCCATGTCAACAACGCAGTCTTCATCCGCTACCTGGAGGAAGCCCGCATCGACTTCCTGTTCCGCCCGGAAAAGGATTTCAAGCAGGGGTCGGTGGTGGCCCGCCACGAGATCGACTACAAGCGGCAGCTCGTCCACCGGCACCACCCGGTCGACATCGAGCTGTGGATCACCGAGATCAGGGCCGCGTCCTTCACCATCACCTACGAGGTGAAGGACGACGACCTGATCTACGTACGTGCCTCCACCGTGGTCGTGCCGTTCGACTTCGAGACGGGCCGGCCGCGCCGGATCACCGCCGAGGAGCGGGACTTCCTGGAGGAGTACCGGGACGACGCCAAGGAGGAGGCCGTCGCCGCATGACGGTGCTCCACCTGGCAGACGACGGGGAGGCTGCGGACCTCGCGGCCTTCCTCTCCCGGCTGCTCCACTACGACCGCTCAGCCGCCGTACGCCTCCAGGCGGCAGGCACCGCGCTCGCCGTCTTCGGTCGGCCCCCGTCCTTCGAGGTGCTGGCGATCCGCACGGTGCGGCTGGCCAAGCCGTACGAGCGGGGTCTCGACGTCACGCTCGATGTGACCGTCTCGGCAGGGGAGTTGCTGGAGTCGGTGGACGAGCAGGCCGCCACGGCCGGGGTGCCGGGGGCGGTCACAGGGCCGCCGTGGGCGGGTGTGCTGCCGCCGCGCGGTGGCTGGCAGCCCGAGCCGGGGCTGCCCGCGCCCCAGGCGCTACAGGCCACGGTGGCGGCCGCGGTGGGTGAATTCCGGTCCCGTACGGCGGAGTTGGCGCCGCAGAGCCGTACCCGGGCCGAACTCGACCGGATCGGGCGGGACATCTGGTCCCGGACGGTCGGCGATACCGGGCTTCCGGTACGCGCCGTGCACGCGGCCCAGTCGCTGCGCTTCCTGCGCCCGGCCGAAGAGGCCGTGCTGCTCTCCGCGGGAGCATGGCTGCGACTGCGCACGCCGTTCGGCTCGATCGCCGTACGGCGCGCGGGGCTCGGGGCGCTGGACGTCAGCGTCCGCTGAGCCGACGTCCCGCGGTCACTCCGGGGTGTTCACCATCGAGGCGGCCGCGTAGGTGAGGTAGTTCCAGAGGGTCTCCTGGTGCTCCTCGGAGAGGCCCAACTCGTCCACGGCCACCCGCATGTGCCGCAGCCAGGCGTCGTGCGCCGCCCGGTCCACGGTGAACGGGGCGTGCCGCATCCGCAGCCGTGGATGGCCGCGGTTGTCGCTGTACGTCGTGGGGCCGCCCCAGTACTGGATGAGGAACAGGGTGAGCCGCTCCTCGGCCGGACCCAGGTCCTCCTCCGGGTACATCGGCTTGAGGAGCGGGTCCCCGGCGACGCCCTCGTAGAAACGGTGGACCAGCCGGCGGAAGGTCTCCTCCCCACCGACCTGCTCGTAGAAGGTCTTCTCCTGAAGCGTGCCGCGCCGAATCTCTCTCACCCCTACATGGTCTCAGACGCGGTGACCGAGGACTCGAGGCTTAGGACCCGCCGCGGGGGCGGGGCTCTAGGGTGGACGCATGGGCGCCCATGACCCGGAGATCCCGGAGATCCCGGAGATCCCGGACATCGAGGGGCTTGCCGCCGTGGCGCGGGGCGAGCTGGTTCGCGAGATCGACGCCGAGGGGGTCTGGGCGGGCGAGCCGCTGTGGCGGGAGGCGTTCCAGGCGGTGCCCCGGCATCTGTTCGTGCCGTACTACTACGTCGCCGGGGCGCGCGGCTATGAGCGCCGGTGGGGCCAGAGCCCCGATCCCGAGGCCCGGGAACGCTGGGTGCGGGGTGCCTACGAGGACGTTCCGCTGGCCACCCGGCTGCGCGACGGTGAGCTGCTGTCCTCCAGCAGCCAGCCCTCGCTGATGGCGCGGATGCTCGTCGCGCTGCGGGTGGCCGACGGTGACCGGGTGCTGGAGATCGGGGCGGGGACCGGGTACAACGCGGCGCTGCTGGCCCATCGGCTCGGCGACGACGATCTTGTGACCACGGTGGATGTGGATCCGGAGATCACCGAGTCGGCGCGGCGGCATCTGGCCGCGGCCGGTTGCCGGCCGGCCGTTGTCACGGGGGATGGGGCGCGGGGGGTGCCCGAGCGTGCGCCGTTCGACCGGATCATCGCGACGTGTGCGCTGCCGAGCGTGCCACGGGGGTGGGTCGCGCAGTGCGTGGCGGGGGCGCGGATTCTCACGCCGGTGGCCACGGGGTTGCTGGCGCTGACCGTGCGCGGTGGAGGGTGCGCCGAGGGCCGGTTTCTGCCGTCCGCCGCGTTCTTCGTGCCCTTGCGCGGGGTGGAGAGGGCGGGGGCGGGGGATGTCGGCGGGGTGCCGTTCCGGGCTCTTGAGAACGAGCTGTTCCAGTTCCTGGCGGAGCTGACCCGGGGGGTGCTCAGCCCTCGGGAGGCCTACGAGGTGTGGGAGCGGGAGGGGATGCCCGGGCGGGAGCGGTACGGGGTCACGGTGGAGAAGGACGGGGAGTGGGTGTGGCTGGACGACCGGGAGGGGCCGTGCGTTTGGCCTCTCCCGGTCTGACCCCCGTACGGGGTGCTACAGGCTCAGCCTCGCCGGACGGTGATCGTCGTCCAGGCGCCCACGTGGACCCGGTCCCCGTCCTGCAACGGCACCGGGACGAACGGCTGGATCGGTTCCTCGCCGCCGTTCACCGTCGTGCCGTTCGTCGAGTTCTGGTCGACGATCGCCCAGCTGCCGTCCGGCTGCTGAACCAGTACCGCGTGCTGGTGCGAGACGCCCGGGTCCTCCGGCGGCACCGACAGGTCGATGTCGGGGGTGTCGCCGGTGGAGTGCCGGCGGCGGCCGATGGTGACCTGGTTGCCGGCGAGCGTGCGCTGCTGCTCCGGGGAGTACGCGGGCAGGTTGAGGCCGGCCGCCTCCGGGCCCGAGCGCTGCATCATCGCCATGAAGTACTCACGGTCCGGGCCGATCGTCGCCGTCCAGGTCGCCGGGCCCTGAGGGGCCTGCGGGAAGCCGGGACCGGCCGGGGAGCCGGGCTGCGGGTAGCCGTAGCCGCCGCCGGGGCGGGCACCCGGGGCGCCGGACGCGCCGGGCGACGGCGGGGAGATCACCCAGTCGTCGTCGGCGCCGCCGAAGGACGGGCCGCCGGCCGGAGGCCTGCCGGTCTCCTGCGGGAAGCCGGGCGGCGCGGGCGGGGCCGACTGCTGGAAGGCACCGGGAGCGCCGCCGGTGGCCGCGCCGGGAGTGCCGGGCGGCGGGACCGGCGGCCGGGACGGATCCCCGCCGCCGAAGGGACCGGCGGCCGGGCCACCGGAAGGGTCGCGGGCGAAGGGCCCGGAGGCCTGCCCGGCGCCGGGGGCGCTGCCGAAGGCGGAGGGGCCGCCGGCGTTCTGGCCCGGAGCACCACCGAACGACGGAGGCGGAGCCGAAGGACCACGTTCGCCACCGAAGGGCGGCGGCCCCGACTGGCCACGGTCACCACCGAAGGCCGAGGGAGCGGGCGGTCCGGACGGGTCGCGGTCGTTGCCGAACGCCGGGGGTCCGGACTGGCCGCGGTCGCCTCCGAACGCCGGGGGTCCGGACTGGCCGCGGTCGCCACCGAATGCGGGCGGGCCGGAAGAGCTCCGGTCGTTGCCGAAGGCCGGAGGTCCGGGCGGGCCGGACTGGCCGCCGCGGTCGCCGCCGAACGCCGGAGGAGCGGGCGGACCGGAGGGATCGCGGTCGCCTCCGAACGCCGGGGGTCCGGACTGGCCGCGGTCGCCACCGAATGCGGGCGGGCCGGAACGGCCCCGGTCGTTGCCGAAGGCCGGAGGTGCCGGCGGACCCGACGGGCCGCCGCCGCGCTCGTTCGCGAACGGGGTCGGCCCCGAGGGCTCGCTGCCGAAGGAGGGGATCGGCTCGGCCGGACGGTTCATCTGGGACGGTCGCGAGCCCTGGTACTCGTACGAGTCGGTGTTCCCGCCGTACGACGGCGGGGTGGGCGGCCGGAAGGTCGGCGCGGCCGGGCCGCCGCCCGCGGGCGGGCGCGGGGCGGCCGGGGTGTACGAGGTGGCCGTGTTGGTCAGGAAGTTCCAGCGGCACTCCTCACAGAACGGCGCACCGCCCTCCCGGGGCGTGCGGCACTGCGGGCACAGCTCCGGCTCGGGCGCGTTCGGCACGGCGGACAGGTGCCGGTTACCGGCGGGGCCGCCGGCCGGGGCGCCGGGCGCGGGCGGCGGGAAACCGTAGCCGCCGGCGGTCGGCGGGGGCGGAGGCGGCGGGGGCACGGCACCGGCCATGCGGTGACCGCACACCTCGCACCAGTCGTCGGAACCCGACTGGTGTCCGTTCGGGCAGGTCGGCATGTCGGTGGTTCCCTCTCTGTCAGGTTCGTCCTGAGCCTGTCTGGGTGTCGCGTGTGCTGCTAGGTCACTTCTTTACACGAACAGTCTTTGTGGACCTTGTCTCGAGAGTCATCTCGTCGGCCTCCGCAACCCTCGCTTTCAATCGCACAGTACCTGTCTGGGCGTCGACCACGTCCACCACCTTCGCAAGCAGTTTCGCAGTATCCGCGTTCCCGGAGGCACTGGCGAGCTGAACGGCTCGGCCCAGTTTGGCCGTTGCTCCATCCATATCGCCCGCTTTGCGAAGGTCGAGCCCTTGTTGGATGGCTTGTGCCAGTTCGGCCTGGCCGGTGTAGTGGGCGACTTGGGGGTTGATGGACGTCGAGGCGACCATGTCGTCCGTCCACACCGCCCTGATCAGCCCCTGGGCGCCCAGGTTCTGGACGCTGCCGTCGGGCTGCGGGACGACCAACGACACCCGGGCGGCGAGCATTTCCTGGCCGAGGCCGGCCGTCGGGACCTCCACGCAGATGTGGTAGTCGCGGGACTCGTCGCCCCAGGAGCCGGTCGGGTAGTCCCCGGCGCGCGGCCCCGCCTCGGTGCGGCGGCCGGTCAACTCCTCGACTGTGGGCGCCACTTGCTTGACGAACTTGATCGTCGTGCCGACCGGGGTCCACAGTCGCAGCGCTACGTCCGCGACCTCCTTGCCCATCGCCGTCTCCATCATCTGTGTGAAGTCGGCGGCCAGGCCCGTGGGGTCGGCGACGATGTCGGCGGTGCCGAGGAGTGCGGAGGCGATCCCTGTGACTTCTTTCACTTCCCAGTCGGTGCCCACACCGCGGGCGTCACAGGTGAACCGTCCGGCGCAGGAGTCCAGGGCGGCTTTGAGGTCCTCCGGCGACTCGTGCTCGTTACGGCCGTCGGTGAGCAGGATGCCGTGCCGGATCGCGACGTCCGCCGAGGACAGCAGCCGGTCGGCGAGGCGCAGCCAGGTCCCGATCGCCGTACCGCCGCCCGCGCTCAGCCTGCGCAGTGCCTGCTTGGCCTGCTCCCGGGTGGTGCGGTCGGCCACCGCGAGCCGGCCGCCGCCCGGGTAGACCTCCTTGGCGACGTGCGTGCCGCCGATCACCGCGAAGTGCGTGCCGTCGCGCAGGGTGTCGATCGCGGCCGCGGTGGCGTCCCGCGCGTTGCGCATCTTGGTCGGCGGGTAGTCCATCGAGCCCGAGCAGTCGACCATGACCGCCACCCCGGCGGCCGGCCCCTGCCCGGGCGCGTACGACGTGCCGACCGCGCTGCCGACGGTGCCGCCGCCGGTCGACGTCACCGTGGCGATCGCGTTGACCTCGCGGCCCCCGTCCGGCAGGTACTCGTTCTGGTACACGTCCACCGAGAACTGCGGCGCGTTCGACTTCGAGAAATTGGCCATGACTGCTCTGGTCCCCCTCCACCCCACGCGTGGTGGGTGCTTACGGTGTGCGGACCGGTCCCCTCCGGTCCGCGGGTGCTTCTGCTGCCCCGTACCCCGCTCCTGGTTCCCCGTTTACGGCCGTTTTGCGCGGCCTCAGGCGGATCCTGCCCCCTGCGGCGGCGCCGGGAACGGGAGCAGCGCCACTGTTACGTTGTCGTGGCCCCCGCCGTCCAGGGCGTGGCCGACCAGGACCCGGGCCGCGTGCAGCGGCCGTACGGCCGCGTCGGCGGGGACGACCTCGGACATCTCCTCGGCCGACTCCGCGTAGTTCCACAGGCCGTCCGTGCACACCACCACCACACCAGGCCGGTCCGGCTTGAAGGAAGCGGTGTGCGGCTCCAGTTCGTAGGCGTCCGCGCCGAGCCAGCCGGTGATCGCGTGGGCGCGCTCGTCGGCGTACGCCTCGGCCTCGCTCATCAGTCCCGCGGCCACCATCTGCGCCGCCCAGGAGTCGTCCTCGGTGAGCCGGGCCGCCGGTGCGTCGCGGTCCACCGGCACCCAGTAGGCGCGGCTGTCGCCGACCCACCCGACGACCAGCAGGCCCGCGGTGACGATCGAGCCGACGATCGTGCACGCCGGGGCGTTCTGGTGCGGGGTGTGCTCGCGGGCGGAGGGGGGCTCCTCGGCGAGGGCGTTGACGGCCTGGGAGGCGACGACGATCGCCTCGTGCATCGCCGCCTGCGGATGCGTGCCCTGCGGCAGCGCGGCCAGCAGCGCCTCGGTCGCGGCCCGGGAGGCGGCCAGCGAGGCCTCGTCGGGACGGGTCGCCGAGGAGACGCCGTCGCAGACGACCGCGAGCACCGCCGGGGTGCCGTCGGGCAGCGCGGTGCGGCCGACGGTGAACGCGTCCTCGTTGCGGTGGTGGCGCAGCCCGCGGTCGCTGACGGCGGCCACCGGGCCGGACTCCTGCTCCATGTGATCGCGTTCGCGCGGCTGGGCGTGCCCGCAGTTCTCGCAGTAGCCGTCGTCGTCGACCCGGCCCGCCCGGCAGGCCACGCACACCTTCGGCAGCTCGGCGGTGTCGGCGGTCTCCGCGGTCTCCGCGGTCTCCGTGGCGGAGGCGGCCACCCGCGGGTCCGGCGCCTGCAGCGCGTAGTCCTCGTCGGGCTCCGGCGGCCGGTCGAAACGCACCCCGGGGGCCGGCGGCACCGGCGAACCGTGCGCCGGCGTCCCCGGCAGCGGCTTGCCGCCCGAGTCCGTGCCGGGCAGGTCCGTCGGCAGATGCGGGGCCGCGGACGGGCCCGAGTTGTCCGGCTCGGGCGGTGGCCAGTCCACGCCGGAGGCGCCCATGGTGAGGGTCGGGTGGTCCTGCGGCGCGGCGGGCACGGCCGACAGGTCGTACCCGCACGCACCGCAGAACAGGTCACCCGATTCGAGCGGTTCCGCGCAGCTCGGGCACTTCGCCGGTGCGGCCTGCTGGGGCATCTGCGACATCAACTACACCCACGTCCGGGGGCGGTAACGGTTGGCCCGTTCCACCAGGTCGATCCTCTCCTCACCGCCGGTCGCCAGTCTGGCCAGCGTGCGGTACGAGCGCTCCAGGCCGAAGCGGAGGCCCCGCTCGTCCAGACCGCTGCCGAGCAGCACCCGGCCGCTGACGGCGGGCTGTACGCCCTGGCCTCCGGAGAGTATCCAGTCCAGCGCGCAGCCGAGGACTTCCGCCGACAACTGCTCGCGCCGTGCCGGATCCAGACCGTACGCGTCCAGCGCCTCGATCTGCCCCGCGGCGGCCGTCAGATCCTCCAGGAACGGAGTGTCGTCGGGCGTCGCGGTCCGGTGCCGCAGCCGCGCCCGTACGGCCGCCACCCGGGCCGCCGTGTAGTGGATCGACGCCTCCGGCACCGATTCCAGGGTACGCACGGCAGCGCGCCGGTCTCCGGCCGCCAGCTGCACCCGGGCCAGACCGAAGGCGGAGCTCACGAAGCTCGGGTCGGTCGCCCACACCAGCCGGTAGTACTCGGCCGCGTTGTCCAGCTGGCCGAGCACCTCCGCGCACAGGCCGAGCGCCAGCTTGGGCGCGGTCTCGCCCGGGAAGGCGTCGTAGATCGCGTCGAAGGACAGCGCGGCGCCCTCGAAGTCCCCGGTGACCAAGGCTGTCACGCCGCGGTACCAGACCACCCGCCAGTCGTCGGGCTGTTCGTCCTCCAACCGGCCGAGGGTCGACAGCGCGGCCTCGAAGTCGCCGTTCTCCAGCCGTGCGCGGATCTGGCGCAGCCGGGTCTCGACCGACTGTGTCGGCGCCGCGGCCAGCGCGCCGATCAGGCTGACCTCGCCCGCTCCCGTGGTCGTGAGGCCTGCCAGGAAACCGGCGTTCGGGTCGTTCGGGTCGACCAGCGGGACCGGCAGGGCGAGGGCGGCGGCCGGGGTGGGGACGGGCCTGACCAGGGCGGGGGAGGCCGGGGCGCCCCCGTTGGCCGGGGCTTCGGCCGCTCCCGGTGGCTCCAGGGCGAGGGTTCTGGAGGCCACCGCCCGTGCTCCCAGCCGGGACACTTCGCCGTCCAGCTTCGGGAACAGCTCGGCGTCCGTGACCTTGACCTCGGGCCCGAACAGCGTCGACAGGGCGGGCCGGGCCTTGCCGGTCTGCACCGACACGACCTCGCGCAGCACGCCGGTCAGCTGCTCGGCCATCTCCTGCGCGGAGGCGAACCGGCGGGCCGGGTCGGGGTCGGTGGCCCGGACCAGCAGCCGGTAGAAGGACTCGTACTGCCGGAACACCTCGATGTTGTCGGGGTCGGGCAGCGAGTCCACGAAGACGGTCGTGTAGCCCTGGAAGTCGAAGGTGAGAACGGCGAGCGTACGGCCGACGGTGTACAGGTCGGACGCGACCGACGGGCCGGCCTCGGCGACCTCCGGGGCCTGGTAGCCGACCGTGCCGTAGATCGCCGACTCGTCGTCGTCCATGCGGCGGACCGCGCCCATGTCGATCAGCTTGAGCTGGTCCTCGGTCTGGATGGCGTTGTCGACCTTGAAGTCGCAGTACAGCAGGTTGCGGCTGTGCAGATGGGCGAGGGCTTCGAGCGCCTCGATGCCGTAGGCGCAGGCCTGCTCCACCGGCAGCGGGTCGCGGCGGCCCTCCGGGGTACGCCGGTCGTTGGCGATCTCCTTCAGGGACTTGCCGCCGACGTACTCCATGACGATGTAGCCGTCGAGCGAGCCGGTGCGCTGGTCGAGATGCTCGACGAAGTTGTAGATCCGGACGATGTTGGCGTGCTCGATCTCCGCGAGGAACCGCCGCTCGGAGATCGCGGCGGCCATCGCGTCCTGGTCGCCGGTGTCGAGCAGGCCCTTGAGCACCACCCAGCGGTCGGACACGGCCCGGTCCACGGCGAGGTAGATCCAGCCGAGCCCGCCGTGTGCGATACAGCCCACGACCTCGTACTGGCCGTGCACGACGTCAGCGGCCTTCAGCTTCGGCACGAACGAGTACGGGTTGCCGCACTTGGTGCAGAACCCCTCGGTGCGGCCCGGCCGGTCACCGCGGCCCCGGCCGACCGGCGCCCCGCAGTCCGAACGCGAGCAGAACCGCTTCCGCTCGGGCACCTCGGGGTTCTCGAGGACCATCGCGCGCGGGTCCGGCTTGGGCACCTGCGGGACCGTGACCAGCCCCGCGCCCAGCCTGCTGCGCCCCGATGCGCTCGTCGACGAACCGGAGCTGCGCACCGACACCGAACGGCCCGTCGACTTGCCCGACAGGGACCGCGAGAGCCGCCCGGAGACCGAGCGCCGTGACTTCGACGACTGCGACGAGGTACGCGCGCTGCGGCTGCTGGAGCCTGAACTCCCGCTGCTCGCCGAGTCCCGGCCGCCGGCCGTGATCCCGGTGGGCGGCGAGCCGACCATCCCGCTCCCCGAGACGACCGGGGCCAGACCGCAGGTGTCGCAGTACAGCTCTCCGCCGCCGACGTCCTCGTACGCCCCCTCGCAGCCCGGCCGCTGGCACGACTGTCCCGCCTGACTCATGGCTACTGCTCCCCCCTACGGTCCTCGGGACCGCTCTGCTGCGGCACCCGCGGCGTGCCCAGCGCCTCGGCCGCCGCCTGCTGATAGCGCAGCACCGCCTGCTCCGCGACCCGCAGATCGCAGGGCGCGCTCCACAGCATCCGCCGGGCCGCGTCGTACCGCTCGATCAGGAACGGGTCCTCCGCCAGCCCGTGCCGGGTCACCTTCGCCCGGTACGCGTCCAGTCGGCCGCGCAGCTCCGCGCGCACCGCCAGCGGCGCGGTGACCGCCGTCAACGACTCACGGGCGCGCAGCAGTTCGTCCTCCGCCTTCTGCTCCAGGGACTCCAGGAGCGGCGACAGCCGGTGCCACTGCGCCGTCCTGCGGTACTCGGCGGCCGTCGCCAGCTGCTCCTGGAGCGCGGTCGGCGGGCCGCTGACCACCGGCACCTCGGTCGCCGCGATCTTCGCCAGCACCTCGCCGCGCGCGGTACGCGCCTCGGCGAGCGTGCGGTCCGCGCGGGACAGCACGTCCCGCAGCTTGATCAGCCGGGCCTCCGCGTCCTGCCGTACCGTCAGCACGGCGTCGATCTCCCGCCGCACCTCCTCCAGCGCCCGCGCCTCCCGGTCGTACACCGTGGTGTCCGGCCGGCCGCCGCCCGGCGCCGAACTGCCCTGCGCCGGAACCCAGAAGCCCAGCGGGTCCGACACGACGTCCTCGCGGAGCCTGGTCAGGGTGCGGGTGATCCGCTCCAGGTCGTCGCCCGCCGGGTGCTCGCCCGGGCGCACCCCGACGGAGTGTGCCAGCTTGCGGGTGCGCTGCAGCTCGGCGGCGAGTAAATCGATCCGCGCGGGCAGCGCCGACCACACCGCGTCGGCGGTGACGACCATGTCCAGCGAGGTCGCGTACAGCTCGTTCATCCGGTCGACCAGGGTCACCAGCGAAAAACGCTCGCTGAGCCGGCCGGCCGCCGACAGCGACGTCGGCGCGTTCGCCGTCGCCGTGGCGCTGCCCGCCACCGTCACCGACTCGCCGCGCAGCAGCTCGGTCAGCTCCACCAGGTCCTCACGGCTGGACCAGCGGCGCCGCGCCCTGATCTCCCGGGCGCTGCGCAGTATGTCCGTGTACGCGTCGAAGTACGCCCACAGCAGGGTGATCGACGCCTCGGCGGTCGTCCACCGCTCCCGGGTGGTCCCGGTCAGCTCGGCGCCTTCGAGGAGCCGGCGGCCCGCGTGGTCCTGAAGGGCGAGCAGCGAGGTCTCGATCGCCTCGTGCTCCGCGCCGAGCCGCGCCAGCGCACGGTCCACCTCGTCCCGGTCCATCACCGGCCCGGCGGGGTCCGTGACGCCCATCGATCACCTCTCGCTTGCTTGTCGGGACCGGCCCTGCGGATGCGGGTCAGCTTGTGCGCAGGTACTGCGGCGCGGATGGTTTCGACGCCGTCGAGTCCGCTCCCAGTGTCGCCGACAGCCACTTGTCGTACGACGCCTGCCAGCCGTCGGCCCGGTAGTCCACCAGGATCTGATTGACCCGGCGTACCAGATCGGTCGCATCCTTCTTCATCGCCACGCCGTAGTACTCGGTGGTGAAGGCCGCGCCCTTGAGTTCGATCGTCGGGTCCTGGGCGGCCTGGCTCGCCGCCAGCGCGCCGTCGGTCACCACGGCGTCGACCTCACCGAGCTGGAGCCTTACCAGACAGTCCAGTTGGTTGGGGACGACGGTGATCCCGAGCGACGAGGGCAGCTTCCCGGAATTCCGGTCGGCGTCCACCTTGGCGTAGGCCGTCGAACTGGCCGCCGTGCAGACCCTTTTGTTCGCCAGCGTCGCGTTGTACCCGGTGACCGGCGACGACTTGGGCGCCAGCACCTGCTGGCCGGTCTTGAAGTACGGCGCGGAGAACGCCACGTCCTTCAGCCGGTCGCAGTTGATGGTCATCGTGCGGACCACCATGTCGACCCTGCCGTCCTGGATCGCCGGTATCCGCTGGCTGGTCGGAATCGCCTTGAACTGCACCGCGTTCGGGTCGCCGAGGATGTCCTGGGCGATCCGGTGCACCAGGTCGATGTCGAAACCCTCCAGCTCCGCACCCGAGTTGTTCGGATTGCGGTAGCCCCAGCGGTAACTGTTCTGGTCGACCCCGACGATCAGCTTCCGCTTGGCGCCCGTACGGGCCTTGATGGCGTCGATCGTCGTACCGTCCGCGCCCGACGGCGACCAGGTCTCGTTCTGCGCCTGGGAGTCGACACAGCCGTCGGCCTTCGCCGGGCTGCCGGTCGCCAGCCCCGGACCGCCCAGCCCCGCGCCCGGGCCGCTCCGCCCGGCGGACTGGGTGAGGGGCAGCAGCAGGACGAACGCCAGCGCCAGAGCGCAGCCGACCGCCATCGCGCCCACTCCGCCCCAGCCGCGCAGGGAGGCCGTCATCCTCTGCACGAACATCGCCACGCCCCCTCTCACCGGTACTCCGAAAGCCTGCGCCCGATGCCGAACAGCGCGCCCGACGCCGCCGCCACACCCAGCATGGCCGCACCGATCGGCAGCCCGGACATCGCGTCCCGCCCGTCGGTGGCCCGCGACTGGAACTCGGCCTCCTCGTGGGCCAGAGCGTTCTTCAGGTTCGTGTCGACGCTGTCGAAACACTCGGCGGTCGCGCCCTTGGCGCCTATCACCTTGTCCAGCGCCGCCTGGTAGTCGCCGTTCTCGTCGTCGGTGCGGGCGTCGGTGTGCCGCTCCTTCCACACCTTCATGTTCCCCTCGGCCGCCTGCACGGGCTTGCTGCCCGCCGAGTCGTCGGCGAGCGCCGCGGCCTGGGTGAGGCCCCTGCCGAGGGCGGTCATGTCCTTGTCGAAATCGTAGTAGTACGCGTCGTACGTCTCACCGTCGACCGTGACCGTCTCCGCGCCCCGCGCGACCAGGCTGAGGTTCTCGTTCCCCCGGGCCTTCAGGGAGGCGATCCGGGCGTCGTGCAGCACGTTCAGCGAGCGGACGCCGTGGTCGTAGGAGTCGTCCAGGCCGGCGCGGGCGAAGGTGTGGCCGACGACCAGCCACAGCAGCGTGACGACGGTGGCCGCGGAGGCGGCGACCAGGCCGTGGTTGAGCACACGGTTCGTACGGCGGTAGTGGCGCAGCTGGGCCCAGGCGAGCGCGGCGAGGGCGAGGAGGCCGAGGACTATGGCCGCCCACGGGTACGGGGTCGCGTCCGCGTAGTCGGACGACAGCCGCGCGTTCTCCTTCGTGTAGAGATCCTCCGCCGCCGGGAGCATCTCCTGCTGCATCTTCTCGTTCGCGTACCGCAGATAGGCGCCGCCGACCGGGTAGCCCTGCCGGTTGTAGACCCTGGCCCGCTCGACGAGCCCCTTGTACTCCGGGAGCAGCTTGTTCAGCTTCGTCACGGCCGCCTCGGAGGGGGAGCCGGGCTCGGAGTTGGCGGCGGCGGTGACGAGCTTGGCGGCGGCGGTCCGGATGTCCGTCTCGTACCGCTGCCGGGAGGCGGCCGTCTCCTGGCCGCCCGCCAGGAACCCGCTGGAGGCCGCGGTGTTGGCGTCCGCGAGCGAACGGTAGATGTCGGCCGCGCCCGAGCTGAGCGGCTGGCTGCGGTGCAGCACGTCGTCGGCGGCGGCCGCGCGGTCGGTCATCTGCCAGGCGGTGACGGCGCCGAAGGCGACGATCAGGACGGCCAGGACGGCGCCGATGAGGCGCAGCCGGCCCGGTTCCGTCGTCGTCGCCGCCCGCAACCGGTCGACGGCTTCCGCGAATGCGGTGCGGCGCGTCGCGGTGGGGGAGGGCGGACGGTACTGGGCGGGCACGGCGGGCCGGGTCGGCAGGGCGGAGCCTGCGCCTGGCGGTGCCGCGCTCTTCGTCGGCGGGTGTGTCACTTGACCTCCCCCATGGTCATCCGGTCGCCGCCCAGTATCGCCGCCCGGACTGACATTGGGCACCGGCCTTCACTGGATCTTGATCCGATCGCAGCGGAACCCCTGCCCATGAATACGCCGGGGGAATCGGTTCGGTTCCGGAGGGGGTGAATCGGTGGTGTTCGGGGCGCGGGTGGGCGCAGCGGCACCCGGTCGGCCGGTGAGCGACCCCACCCGCCCGCAGCCCCCACCCCGGGTCACCCTTCGAAGTACGCCCGCACCCTCCCCTGCACCTCGGCCCCCAGCCCCACCGCGTCCAGCCCCAGCAGCGCAGCCCCCAGCACCGGTCGCGCCGTCACCACTCTCGGTACCGCCTTCGGCGCACGCGCCGCCAGCAGCTCCCGTACGCCGTCGTCCAGTTGTGGGTGACCGCCCGTCAGCACGCCGCCCCCGAGCAGCACCGGCGTCTCCTCGTCCAGCAGGTCGAGGCGGGTCAGGGCGACCGTGGCCATCGTCGCGACCTCCTGTGCCAGCCGGTCCACCACCGACCGGGCGACGGGGTCGCCGTCGGCCGCCGTGGCGAACAGGACCGGTGTCAGCTCGTGCCGGCGGCCGTGCTCGACGTGCTCCAGGTGCAGCGCCTCGATCAGCGCGTACATGGACGGCAGCCCGAAATGGGCCGGGAGGGTGCGGACCAGGGCCGTCGGCTCGCCGCGGCCGTCCTCCGCCCGAGCCGCGTACCAGAGGGCCTCCTCTGCCAGGCCCCAACCGCCGCCCCAGTCACCGGAGATGCGCCCGATCGCGGGGAAGCGGGCGGTGCGGCCGTCGGGGCGCATGCCGACGCAGTTGATGCCCGCCCCGCACACCACGGCGACGCCCCGGGGCTCGGCCACGCCCGCCCGCAGGATCGCGAAGGTGTCGTTGCGGACGGTCACCGAACCGCCCCAGTCGCGAGCGGCCAGCGCGGCGGCCAACTGCTTCTCCTCCACCGGCAGATCGGCGTTGGCGAGGCAGGCGGAGACATGGGCGACCGCGGTGACACCGGCGGCGGCGTACGCCTCGGCGACCGCCGCCGCCACCTCGTCCACGGCCTGCTCCACGCCCACCACCGGCGGCCGGAAGCCGCCGCCGCGGGCCGTGGCGAGGACCTCGCCGCCCGCCGCCACCACCGCGACATCGGTCTTGCTGTTGCCCGCGTCGATGGCGAGGACACTTGCGGTCAGGCCCACGCGAGGTGCTCCCGGTTGTGCGCGATCAGCTGGTCGGTGAGGGCTTCGGCGTACTCGTACTGGCCGATGAGGGGGTGCGAGAGGAGGGCCCGGAAGACGCGGTCGCGGCCGCCGCGCAGCGCCGCCTCCAGGGCCAGTTCCTCGTACGCCGTCACGTTCGCGACCAGGCCGGCGAAGAGCGGGTCGACGTCCGGGACGGGCAGCGGGACGGGCCCGCCCGCGCCGACCGCCGCCTGTACCTCGATCACCGCGTCG
Organism: Streptomyces sp. NPDC096040; assembly: GCF_040303265.1. Lineage (NCBI taxonomy): Bacteria > Bacillati > Actinomycetota > Actinomycetes > Kitasatosporales > Streptomycetaceae > Streptomyces > Streptomyces sp. NPDC096040. The sequence goes on along the minus strand of NZ_JBEOTA010000007.1, from coordinate 120,555 downwards.
TCGGGGAGGAAGGGGAGCGTGCCGCCGTTGTACGTGTTCACCACCTGGTAGGGGTTGCCGGCGCCGCCGAGCAGCGCCGCCGCCAGGTCCACCGCGGCCTCCGAGTAGTACGCGCCGCCCCGCTTGGCGAGCAGCTCGGGCTTCTCGTCCAGGGCCGGGTCGCCGTACATCTCCAGCAACTGCTTCTCCATCGCGGCCACTTCGGAGGCACGGGACGGCTTGGTGCGCAGCTCCCGTACCACCTCGTCGTGCGCGTAGAAGTAGCGCAGGTAGTAGGAGGGGATCACGCCGCCCAGGCGGTCCAGGAGTGCCGTCGGCAGCTTCAGGTCCGCGGCGATCGTGTCGCCGTGCTCCGCGAGCAGCTTGGGCAGGACGTTGTCGCCCTCGGGACCGCCGAGGCGGACCGCCGTCTCCCAGGTGAGGTGGTTGAGGCCGAGGTGGTCGAGATGGATCTCGGACGGCGTGACACCGAGCAGTTTCGCGAACTTCCGCTGGAAGCCGATCGCCACGTTGCACAGTCCGACCGCCCGGTGCCCGGCCTGGAGCAGGGCGCGGGTCACGATCCCCACCGGGTTGGTGAAGTCGATGATCCAGGCGTTCGGGTTGGCCCGCCGGACGCGTTCGGCGATGTCCAGGACGACGGGGACGGTCCGCAGGGCCTTGGCGAGCCCGCCGGCGCCGGTCGTCTCCTGGCCGATGCAGCCGCACTCCAGCGGCCAGGTCTCGTCCTGCTGCCGGGCCGCCTGGCCGCCGACGCGCAGCTGGAGCAGCACCGCGTCGGCGCCCTCGACACCCGCGTCCAGGTCGGAGGTGGTGACGATACGGCCGTCGTGGCCCTGCTTGGCGAAGATACGGCGGGCCAGTCCGCCCACCAGTTCCAGGCGCTCGGCGGCCGGGTCCACCAGGACCAGTTCCTCGATGGGCAGGGTGTCCCTGAGCCGTGCGAAGCCGTCGATGAGTTCGGGGGTGTAGGTCGAGCCGCCGCCGACCACGGTGAGTTTCATACCAGGGTTAACCCTTCACTCCGGTGAGCGTGACGCCCTCGACGAACGCCTTCTGGGCGAAGAAGAACACGAGGATCACGGGGGCCATGACCAGTACGGTCGCGGCCATGGTGAGGTTCCAGTCGGTGTGGTGCATGCCCTTGAACGACTCCAGGCCGTAGGACAGCGTCCAGGCGCCCGGGTTCTCCGAGGCGTAGATCTGGGGGCCGAAGTAGTCGTTCCAGGCGTAGAAGAACTGGAAGAGGGCGACGGCGGCGATGCCCGGTTTCGCCATGGGGACCACCACCCGCAGCAGGGTCCGCAGGTCGCCGCAGCCGTCCACCTTCGCCGCGTCCAGGTACTCATTCGGGATCGTCGTCAGGAACTGGCGCAGCAGGAAGATGGAGAACGCGTCGCCGAACGCCATCGGGACGATCAGCGGCCACAGGGTGCCGGAAAGACCGAGCTGCTTCGCCCAGAACAGGTACATCGGGATGATGATCACCTGCGGTGGCAGCATCATCATCGAGATCACCAGCATGAGTGAGAGATTCCGGCCCCGGAAGCGGAACTTCGCGAGCGCGTACGCCACCGGCAGGGAGGAGACGACGGTCAGGACGGTGCCCAGACCGGCGTAGAACAGCGTGTTCCGCCACCAGGTCAGAAAGCCGGGGGTGTCGAAGACCTTCCGGTAGTTGCCCCACTCCCAGGTGTGCGGGATCAGGTCCCGGCTGAGCGCCTGGCTGTCGCTCATCAGCGAAGTCAGGAAGACGAACACGAAGGGGAGGGTGAAGAAGAGGGCGGCGGCGACGCCGAGGGAGTGGACGGCCACCCAGTTCAGCAACGCCTTGCGACGCGCGGTGCGTTCGGCCGCCGTCATCGGCTGCCCGGTCACGTCCACCGGCCGGTCCAGTACCTGGGCCATGTTCAGTCACCTGCCTGGATGAGACCGCCCCGGCGCCGCATCAGAAACGAGGTGAACACCATGGACAGGACGAAGAGGACGAGGGCGACGACACACGCGGAGCCGTAGTCGAAGCGCTGGAAACCGAGGTTGTAGACGAGCTGGGGCAGGGTGAGCGTCGACTTCTCCGGATAACCGGGCTCGAACTGAGTGCCCGCGCCCTGGATGACACCCGAGGCGACCTTCCCGGCGATGAGTGGCTGTGTGTAGTACTGCATCGTCTGGATGACACCCGTGACGACCGCGAACATCACGATCGGCGAGATGTTCGGGAGCGTGACGTACCGGAAGCGCTGCCATGCCGACGCGCCGTCCAGCTCCGCCGCCTCGTACTGCTCCGCCGGTACGTCGAGCAGCGCGGCCATGAAGATGACCATCAGGTCGCCGATGCCCCACAGCGCCAGCAGGGTCAGGGCCGGCTTGGACCAGGTGGGGTCGTTGAACCAGCCCGGGGCCGGGATGCCGATCTTCTCCAGGATCGAGTTGACCGGGCCCGTACCGGGGTTGAGGAGAAAGGCGAAGGCCATGGTGGCCGCGACCGGAGGGGCCAGGTAGGGCAGATAGAAGAGGGTGCGGAAGACACCCGTACCCGTCTTGATCTTCGTGATGAGCATGCCGATGCCGAGGCCGAAGACGACCCGGAGCGAGACCATCACGATCACGAGCCACAGGGTGTTGCGCATCGCGGGCCAGAAGTACGGATAGTGCTCGAAGACGTACGTCCAGTTCTTCGTCCCGTTCCACGTCGCCGGTTTGAAACCGTCGTAGTGCATGAACGAGAAATAGACCGTCGAGATCAGCGGATACGCGAAGAAGACCGCGAAGCCGATCAGCCAGGGCGACATGAAGGCGAGAGTCCGAAGCGCCGACCGGCGGCGCTTCGACGCCAGTGTGAGGGTGCTCATCGTCGGTTACTTCGCCTGCGCGATGTCCGTGTCGATCTGCGCGGCGGCCTGCTTCAGGCCCGCCTTCAGGTCGGTGACCTTGCCGCTCTCGTAGTCGTAGCCGAGCTGCTGGATCGTCGTCAGGTAGACACCGCCGTTGACGGAGGCGGGTGCCGTCGTGGAGTCCGGGTTCGCGGCGATGTCCAGGAACGTCTTGAACCGCGGGTCGTACTTCAGTTTCGGCGACTTCAGGGCGGCCAGGGTGGACGGCACGTTGTGGATGGCGTTGGAGAAGTCCACCACCGCGTCCGTGTCGGTGCTGATGTACTTCACGAACTCCCAGGCCGCGTTCTGCTTCTTGCTGGTGGCGGCGATACCGGCGATGGTGCCGGTGATGTAGCCCTTGCCGTACTGGGCGGCCTGGGCGTCGGGGACCGGCATCGGGGCGACACCTATGTCGAAGTTCGGCTTGGCGTCCAGGGCCATGCCCAGGCGCCACTCACCGTCGAGCTGCATGGCCACCTGGCCCGTCTGGAAGGGGTGCTTGGGGCCCCATTCGTCGCCGAGCGTGGCGCGGAACGTCTCCAGCTTCTTGTAGCCGCCGAGCTCGTCGACGAGGTGCTTCTGGACCGTGAAGGCGTCGGCGAAAGCCGGGTCCTTGGCGACGTTCGACTTTCCCTGGCTGTCGAAGTACGTCGGCGAGAACTGCCCGAGGTAGTGCTCGGTCGTGGTCTCCCAGCCGTGGTAATCCGGCATGAAACCGAGCTGCTTGAAGCTGTCGCCCTGAGCGATCGTCAGCTTCCTGGCATCGGCCGTGAATTCGGTCCAGGTCTTCGGCGGGCTGGTGATACCGGCCTTCTTGAACGCCGTCTTGTTGTAGTAGAGCCCGTAGGCGTCCCCCAGCAGCGGTTGCCGTCGAACTGGGTGTACTCGTTCATCGCCTTCGGGAACGTCGTCTCCGGGTCGATGTCCGACTTCTTGAAGAAGGGGTTGAGGTCGACCAGCGCACCCGAGTCGCAGAACTTGCCCACGCTGTTGGTGGTGAAGGACGAAATGACGTCCGGGGCCTTGTCGCCGCCGGTGCGCAGCGCCTGGTTCATCTTGTCGTCGGTCATGTTGCCGACGACGTTGACGTGGATGTTGGGGTGCGCCTTCTCGAAGCCGGCGATCAGCGCGTTGACGGCCTTGACCTCGCTCGGTGCGCTCCAGGCGTGCCAGAAGTTGATGGTGGTGTTCGCGGAGGCGTCGTCGGTGGCGCCGGAGGAGGACTGGCCGGTACAGGCGGTGAGAAGGGCGAGCGAACTGGTGAGGGCGGTCAGGGCAAAAGCCGTCTTTCGGGCAGCGGAGGGTATGGCCATGGCAGGGTCTCCCAGGGGCGGGCGGTGAGGAAAGGGGCCGGTGCGGGGGGTGAGGGGCCGGTGCGGGTCTGGGTGTTACGCGGGTCAGCGCGAGGTGTCGAAGATCTCGTCGCGGGTGGTCGCGAGCGCGCTCTCCAGCGCGCCGCGCAGCACGGGGTGTTCCTGGACGTCGCCGACGACGAGCCGCGGCCGGGCGGCCGCCAGCTCCTCCAGCTCGGCCTGGACCAGGGCGCGCAGCACCTCGCCGCCGGAGGTCAGGACGGTGCCGCTGAGGACGACGAGTTCGGGGTCGAGAACGGAGACGAGGGAGGCGAGACCGGTGGCGAGCCGGGTCGCGTAGGTCTGCAGGAGTTCGCGGTGCGGCCCGCTGCCGTGATCGGCGGCGCGGGCGACGAGCGCGGCGGCGGCCTCGGCGTGCGACGACCCGGTCGGCAGGTCCTCGATGCCCAGCTCGCCGGCGAGCCTGGGCAGCGACTGCGAACCGGCGAGTTCCTGGTAACCGCCGCTGTTGGCCTTGGTGACCTGGCGGACCAGCGGGGTGCCCGGCACCGGCAGGAAGCCGACCTCGCCGGCGCCGCCGGTCCAGCCGCGGTGCAGCCGTCCGCCGAGGACCAGGGCGGCGCCCAGGCCCTCCTCGTTCCACAGCAGGACGAAGTCGCCGTGGCCGCGGGCCGCGCCGAGCCGCTGTTCGGCGATGGCGACGAGGTTGACGTCGTTCTCGTACTCGACGGGCATCGGCAGCGCGGCGGCGAGGTCGTCGAGCAGCGCGGGGGAGTGCCAGCCGGGCAGGTGCGAGGCGTAGCGCAGCCGGCCGGTGTTGGGGTCGAAGGCGCCGGGTGTGCCGATGACCAGCCGGCGGACGTCGTCGCGGGCCAGTCCGGCCGCCTTCACGGCACCGTCGAGGGCGTCGGTGACCTGCCGTACGACGGACTGGGCCGACCGCCGTCCCGGGGTGGGGAGTTCGTACTCGCCGACGGTGCGGCCGGTGACGTCGGCGACGGCGGCCCGGATCCGGGCCGGGTTGACGTCGAGCCCGGCGGCGTGGGCGGCGGCCGGATTCACCGAGTACAGCTGGGCGTTGGGACCCGGCCTGCCCTCGCTCGTCCCGGTCGCGAGCACCAGCCCGGCCGCCTCCAGGCGGGCCAGCAGCTGGGAGGCGGTCGGCTTGGAGAGGCCGGTGAGCTTGCCGATCCGCGTGCGCGACAGCGGGCCGTGCTCCAGCAGCAGGTCCAGTGCGGCGCGGTCGTTCATGGCGCGCAGCACGCGCGGGGTGCCCGGCGTACCGGCGGTTCCTGCCATGCGGTTCGACACCTGCCTCTCCAGCCGCTCAGTTTCCCAGTGACCTGGGCGATCGGTCCACCCGGGTGAGTCACCCGGATCACTCGTCCGGGTCGCTTGTCCCGAACGCTCGTCCGTTGATCACTGTTAGGAAAGTTTCCTGTTGGCTGGAAAACGTAGGCCGCCGGAAGGAGAGCGTCAATAGCCCGCCTGCGCGGCAACGCACTCGTTATCTGGGCCCGGACACCCGAAGGGCCCGCCCGGAAGACCGGACGGGCCCTGAGATGAGGCGACCGCAGGTACTACTTGACCTTTCACCGGCTCCGGGGGAGGCGTCGGCGGTCAGCCTGGCCGCGCGCTGCACCTTGGCCGTGCCGAGGTTGCCCCCGCTACTTCCCTGCCGCCGCCGGCCGCTGCGGAGCGATCGGGGTCGTGGCCGCCACCTGCGGGGAGTCCGCGTTGGAGAACACCGCCGGGGCGGCCACGGTCGCCGTCGGGTCCGGGAGATCGTCCTCCGAGAGCGCGGTCGGGACACCGCCGACGATCCGGATGTTCGCCTCGTCGAAGGCCCGCTTGATCCGCCAGCGCAGCTCGCGCTCCACGGTCAGCGCCTTGCCCGGCATGGTCTTGGCGGAGAGGCGGACCACCATCGAGTCGATGAGGACGGAGTCCAGGCCGAGGATCTGGATCGGGCCCCACAGCAGCTCGTTCCAAGGCTCCTCCTTGGCCATCTTCTCGGCGACCTCGTCGAGGGTGGCCCGGACCCGGTCCAGGTCCTCGCTGGGCCGGACGGTGACGTCGACACCGGCCGTGGCCCAGCCCTGCGAGAGGTTGCCGATCCGCTTGACCTCGCCGTTGCGCACGTACCAGATCTCGCCGCTGTCCCCGCGCAGCTTGGTCACCCGCAGCCCGACCTCGATCACCTCGCCGGAGGCGACCCCCGCGTCGATCGTGTCACCGACGCCGTACTGGTCCTCCAGGATCATGAACACGCCGGACAGGAAGTCCGTGACCAGGTTGCGGGCGCCGAAACCGATCGCCACACCGGCGACACCGGCCGAGGCCAGCAGCGGCGCCAGGTTGATCTGGAAGGCGGACAGCACCGTCAGCGCGGCCGTGCCCAGGATCACGAAGCTCGCCACCGACCGCAGCACGGAGCCGATCGCCTGCGAACGCTGCCGCCGCCGCTCGGCGTTGACCAGCAGCCCGCCGAGGGTCGTGCCCTCCGCCGACTCGACGGTCCGGTTCATCCGGTCGATGAGCTTGGTTATCGCCCGCAGCACGACCCTTCTGAGGACGACCGCGATCACCAGGATCAGCAGCACCTTCAGACCTATCGCCAGCCATGTCGACCAGTTCTGCTCGACCCAGCTGGCCGCGTTCGTCGCGCTCTGCTGGGCGTCCTGGAGCGTGGGCACCGCCGGGGTCGACGATCCGGAGGGGGTCGGTGACGGCGACGAACCAGCGGCAGGCAGGACGGCGGGCAAGGACACGGCGGGTACCTCCAGGCGGTGCGGTACTGCCCTCCGACACGGCGTTCAAGGTCACGGAAAGGTCACCGGACGGGCAGGATCACCACACTAACGGGGCATCGTGTGTGGGCCCGACCGTCACGAGAAGGAGAGACCGCGCTCACTCCCGCCTGAGCTGGCTCGCTTGGAAAGGGGGGTATCCGGGGGATGAATGCGGTGTGGTCGAAAACACTCCCAGCCCGTTACGTGGACATGGTGGCGCGTCCACCAGGCAAGAGGAGAGACTGGCCACAGATCGTCCCGGCGCGAGCCACGCGCCGCCGACGCCCAAGGAGGCCCCCGTGCCGCATGTCCTGGTCCTCAACGCGTCGTACGAGCCGCTCGGCGTCGTACCGCTCCGCCGCGCGCTCGTCCTCGTCCTGGAGAACAAGGCTGTCGCCTTGGAGGAATCCGGCGCCTATATGCACAGCGCAACCGTCACAGTCCCCGCACCCAGCGTGGTCCGGCTCAAGCGATTCGTACGGGTTCCCTACCGGGGGCCCGTTCCTCTGACCCGAAGGGCGCTCTTCGCGCGCGACGGGGGCCGGTGCATGTACTGCGGTGGCGTCGCAACCAGCGTCGACCACGTGATCCCGCGCAGTCGCGGGGGTCAGCACGTCTGGGACAACGTGGTGGCGTCGTGCCGCCGCTGCAACCACGTCAAGGCCGACCGCCATCTCTTCGAGATCGGCTGGCGCCTGCGGCACAAACCAGCTCCACCCACCGGCCTGGCCTGGCGCATCATCGGGACCGGCCATAGGGACCCGCGCTGGCTGCCCTACTTGCAACCGTACGGCGCGGACGACGCCCTGGCCCGGATCGACGGCATCTCCGCCTGACGACCCGGGCTTTCGCATACCCCGTGGCTGCACGCCTCAGCCACGGGGCGCTCCGGCGCGCGCCCCGCGTACGACGTACAGCGCGCAGCCCGCAGCGAACCCGCCCAGCGCCGCCGCCCAGGCGCCCGGCTGCGCACCCGGTTGCACGGGCCACGCCCACACCGTCGCCGCGCTTCCACGCGCCCCCGCCGAGCCCAGGTACACGGCACTGACGTAACCGAAGGCAGGCAGCCGGCTCAGCCGGGCGCCGAGCAGCACCGCCGCCGCGGCCGTCACCCCCCCGTACACCCCGGCGTGTCGCGGATCACGGCCGACGACCCGAAGGTCTCCGGATGCCCCAGCACCGCCACCGGCAGCAGCACGACCGCAAGCACGGTGAGCCCGGCCGGCTGCGCCGGCCGCCGCGGCTACCACGGTCGCACGGTGGCCGTACGGTCCAGCTCGTCGGAGGGCGAGTACAGGCTCACCCCGATCACCGCGGCCACCAGCAGCGGGGCCGTCGCGACCACCGGCACCCGGCGGTCGGGGTCCGGACAGCCGTCCAGGCGGGCCGCCGCCCAGACGGCGAAGGCGGTCGTCCAGGCGAGCGCGGCCAGGGTGGCCCGGGAGCGGGCGTGGAGCAGGGGACCGGCGTCGTCGTCACAGGGCCGGCACCCCGCTCGGGTCGCAGTCGGCCCGGGCGGCGAAGTATGCCGACAGCCAGGTACGGCGCTCTTCGTCGTCCATCGCGGCGAGGCGGGCCCGGGCGGCGCGGCGCTCGGCCGCTTCGGCGCGGTGCTTCGCGTCCCCATGGGCATCCAGGTCGTCGAAGTGCTGCCGCGCGGGGAGCGGCGCGAGGTAGTCCTCCACGGCGTCGTCGGCCGTGGAGGCCGGGCCGTCGGGGCAGTCCGCGCGCAGCTGCAGCGCCCCGACCGCCTCCCACGCGAACTCCTCCGGATCGGTCAGCCGCCCCCGCACCAACGACCAGCCGAGCGGCGTCAGCGAAGGCAGCTGCGCCTCGCCCGCGCGCGGCCCGCCGTAGCGGTCCGCCCAGCGCACCGGCAGGTTCCGTACGCCGTTCAGCTTGCCGGTGACGTCCGACAGCGCCTCGGTGAGCTGCGGGAGCGCACCCGCGTACCGGGCGTTTACACACACCGCCGGGGTGACGGACGTGTCGCACACCTGCCGGTGGGCGAGTGGGTCGGTGCGCCACGGCCCGTCAGCGGTCTGTGTGAGCAGCACGGCCGCGGCCGTCGCGGCGGCCAGCGGCAGCAGGGCCGTCCACCGGCGCCGGGCCGCGTACGCCAGTACGGCCGCCCCCGCCAGGCCGCCCGCCCAGACCGCCATCGCCACCGGCTGCCACCACACCGGCACCGAGGTCTCCGTGATCGCGAGCGCGGGATCGAGGTACCGTCCTGCCCCCGAGAGCGCCACCGCCGGCAGGCCCAGCCCCACATACCCCGCCACGGCCAGCAGCGGAGCCGCGAGCCGCCAGGGCGCCGCCCGCCCCACCACCTGCCCGGCCAGCACGGCGGCTCCCGACACGAAGGCGTCGGTGGGCACCAGGGCCGGCCGCGGAGCGTCCCCCAGGGCGTACGGCCAGGTCGCGAGCAGCGCCAGCGCCGCCGCGCCCAGGTACCCGGCGGCCACCCAGAGTGCCATCGGCAGCGCCGACACCAGGAACCGGACCAGCGGCGGCCGTACGACCGTCCCCCACAGCTCCTCCGTACGGCGCCGCCGTTCCCGTCCGCCCTGCCAGCAGCCCGCCGCCGCGGCCGCCGGAACCGTGATCAGCATGGTGCTGTGCAGCCGCGCGGCCGTCTCCGCCCAGCCGCCCTGCCATCTGTCGGCCGACGCGGCGAGCGTCACGCCCAGTGTCATCAGCACGATGAGCCCGGCCCAGGGGGCGAAGCCCCGGCGCGCCTCCGCGAGCAGCGGGGTTCTCGCCCCTGCCATGACGCTCATCGCGACGCCTCCTGCGTGCGGTGGGCGCGCAGGGCCGCCGTGTAGCCGCGCTCGATCGGATGGTCGCCGGGGCCGCCGGACGCCGTGCCGAGGGCGGCCAGCGCATCGGGTGTGCCCCGGTAGGCGACCCGGCCCGCGTCCAGGAGGGTGACCTCCGTGCAGGCCGCCGCCACGTCCTCCACCAGGTGGGTGGAGACCACCACGGTCGCCGAGCCGCCCAGCTCGCGCAGCAACTCCCGGAACTCCACGCGCTGTTCGGGATCCAGTCCCGCGGTCGGCTCGTCCAGCAGCAGGACCCGCGGTTCGTTGACGACGGCCTGCGCGATGCCGACCCGCCGGACCATGCCCCCGGACAGCGTCCGGATCTTCGCGTCGGCCCGGTCGGCGAGCCCGACCCGGGCCATCGCCCGCTCCACGGCCGCCGGGACCTCGGCGGCCGGCATCTCCTTCAGCCAGGCCACATACGCCACGAACTCCCGCACGGTGAACCCCGGGTAGGAGCCGAACTCCTGTGGCAGATAGCCAAGCCGGGCGCGGACCTCGCCGAGGGCGCGGTGCCCGGCGGTGTCCCGGCCGAGCAGCTCCACCTGCCCCGCGGACGGTCTGGCGACCGTGGCCAGCACCCTGATCAGCGAGGTCTTCCCGGCGCCGTTCGGGCCCAGCAGCCCGTGCACCCCCGTGCCGAGCGTGAGGTCGACCGAGTCCAGGGCGACGGTCCTGCGGTGCCGGACGCGCAGGCCGGCCACTCGTATGCTCAACGGTTCTCCAGGTGGTCGTAGGCGCCACGGCGGGCCACCAGCAGCACGGCGCACCCGGCGGCGGCCGCGGCCCAGCCGGCCTGGGCGCCGTCGAAGCGGGCCGACAGCTGTGCGGCCAGTCGGGTCGTGAACGGGCCGCCGTGGGCGGCGACGGCCGGGACGAGGACGACGGCCAGCCAGCCGCCGCCGGTCACCGCGGTCGCGGTGCGGCAGCCGGCGTATGACGCGAGCGTCAGTGAGCCGAGGGTCAGCGCCAGCCCCGGCACCAGCCAGGCGGCGGCGCCGGGGGCGCCCGAGGCGGGCAGCGCGGCGCCGACGAGGGTCAGCAGCGGCAGGCTCACGGCGAGGACGGCGGCCGTACGGATGAGCGCGAGGCGCAGGCCACCGGAGGGGGTGGCCGCGGTGATCTCATGCAGGGGGTCGGCGTGCGGACCGTAGGAGAGGGCCACGCCTGCCACGGGGACGACCGGGGCGATGGTGAGCAGGAGGGTGCGGGCGGACTCGTAGCCGGCGGCGCGGTTCAGCAGCACGGCGCCGAGGCCGACCGCGAGGAGGGCGAGGAGCCAGGTGCCTCGTAGGGCGGGGCCCAGGGACCAGAGGGTGGAGCGGAGGCGGAGAGATCGCTGCGGCCCGGTGGCGGCTGGTCGCGCCCACGCGGCGGAGTCGCATGGGTGAGAACCCCGCGCCCCTTCGGGGCGCACTGGGGTCGCCGTCAGTCGGGGGCCCCGGGCCTCTTCGGGGCGCGCTGTGGCCTCCGCCAGCACCGAGTCCCGTATCTCCGCCAGCACTGCTCCCGCCGCCGTGTTCCGCACCGCCGCCGACACCCGGGCCGCGCAGTCGGTGCAGTTCTCCATGTGCTTCTCCAGGGACCATGCGTCCGCCTCCGGCAGTGAGCCGTCGGCATAGCGGGTCGCCAGGTCGGTCGAGGTGTGCCAGGGCGTCATGCCGGACCTCCCAACGGCGAAGGGTTCAACTGGGCCAGAGCGGAACGGAGTTCGGCCCGTGCCCGCAGCGCGCGGGACTTGACCGTGCCCTCCGGTATGCCGAGCAGCCGTGCGGCCTCCCGGGTGCTCAGACCGTCCACGACCGTCGCCCGCAGCACCTCGCGTAGTTCGGGGGAGATCCGGTCCAGGGCGGTGCCGACATCGCCGTACTCCAGGCCCACGAGCACCCGGTCCTCCGCGGAGGGCGCGACGCCGGGACCGGGCAGGGATTCCACCCGGGCGGCCCGCTCCTGCACCCGCCGGGCGTCCACCAGCCGGCGGGCCGCGATCGTCCACAGCCAGCCGCCGGCCTCCTGCCCGCGATGCCCGGCCGCCGACCGCCACACCGTGACGAACGTGTCCTGGAGCACCTCCCGCACCACCTCGGGGTCGGCGCAGCGGCGGGTCAGCCGCGCGTGCAGCCAGCCCGCGTGCCGGTCGTACAGGACGGCCAGCGCCGAACCGTCCCCGGCCGCGACGGCCCGCAGCAACGCCGCGTCCCCGCCGGCCGTCTCGTCGTTCTCCCGGTGGCCCCCCATGGGGCGGAACAGTCTCACACCGTCTTTATCGATCACCTGGACGCGCTCGGTTCGCAGGGCGCGGGGACGGCCGTGGGAGTGCGCTCGCCGCGACGGGGTAGGCCTGCCGTGACGCGGCAGCCGCCGCGGTACCCGACGCCCAGACAAGGAGGCCACCGTGGCCGCAACGGTTCACCATCCGATCCCGGCCCAGTTCAAACCCCTGGTGGAGACCGAGGAGGAGTCCCTGCTGTGTGTGTTCAGCGCCGAGAGCGTGTGCGCGGAGGCGCCGCTGACCAGTGAGCCGCCGCTGCCCGACGCCGAGCCCCTCACCAGCGAACCGCCGCTCGCCGACCTGGCCCCGCTGACCAGTGAGCCGGGGTTGTAGATGAGCGAAGCCCTGGACCGGGGGTTGTGCCGGCTCGCCGAGCTGCACGGGGTCGCCACCTCCTACAGCCCGTCCCCGGACCGTACGGTCGCGGCCTCCGCCGGAGCCGTGATTGCCGCGCTGGCCGCCCTGGGCGTCGACGCGAGCGGCCCGGAGGCCGTCCGCACCGCCCTCGCCGACCGGGAGCGGGACCTCGCCGAACGGCTGCTGCCGCCGACGCTCGTCCACTGGGCCGGGTCCGGCGACCCCGCCCTCGACCTGCCCGCCGGCACCCGGCTGGAGGTGCGCACGGAGGACTGGGAGACCCGGGACGACGTGCGGGGCCTGCCGACGGGGGTGCATCTGCTGACCGCCGCCGCGCCCGACGGCCGTACCGGCCGCGCCCACCTGATCGTCGCCCCCGACCGACTGCCCACCCCCGCGGGCCGTACGTACGGACTCCTCGTCCAGCTGTACTCGCTGCTCTCCCGCCGCTCCTGGGGCATGGGCGACCTCGGTGACCTCGCCGAACTGGCCGACTGGGCCGGACGCACCGCGGGGGCCGGATTCGTCCAGGTCAACCCGTTGCACGCGGCCGTGCCCGGCCCCCCGACCGACCCCTCCCCGTACCGCCCCTCCTCCCGCCGCTTCCCCGACCCGGTGCATCTGCGGCTGGAGTCCGTCCCCGAGTACGTCCCGGACCCCGCGCTCGAGGAACGCGCCGGACGGCTGCGCGCCGCCGTTCTCGACCAGGGCGCCCACATCGACCGGGACGCGGTCTGGGAGCTGAAGCGGGAGTCGCTGGAGGCGCTGGCCGCCGTACCGCTCACCCCCGCACGGCAGGCCGCCTACGACGCCTTCCTCGCCGAACAGGGACAGGCCCTGGAGGACCACGCCACCTGGTACGCGCTCGCCGAGCGGCACGGCTCCGACTGGCACCGGTGGCCCGAGGCCCTGCGCGACCCCCGCTCACCGGAGACCGCCCGCGCCCGCGCCGGGCTGAGCGACCGCGTCGCCTTCCACTCCCGGCTCGCCTGGCTCACCGACACCCAGCTCACCGCCGCCCAGCACACCGCCCGCGAGGCCGGGATGCCGGTCGGGATCGTGCACGACCTCGCCGTCGGCGTGCACCCCCAGGGCGCGGACGCCTGGGCGCAGCGCGCGTTCTTCGCCGCCGGGATGTCCGTCGGCGCCCCACCCGACGCCTTCAACGCCCGCGGCCAGGACTGGGGCCTGCCGCCCTGGCGCCCCGACCGCCTCGCCGCCTCCGGCCACGCCCCCTACCGCCAGCTCCTGCGCGCCCTCTTCCGCTACGCGGGCGCCCTGCGCATCGACCATGTGATGGGCCTGTTCCGGCTGTGGTGGGTACCGGAGGGCCGGCCGCCCACGGAGGGCACCTACGTCCGCTACGACGCCGAGGCCATGCTCGCCCTGCTGGCCCTCGAGGCGACCCGGGCAGGAGCGGTGGTGATCGGGGAGGACCTGGGGACCGTGGAGCCGGGGGTGCGCGAGACACTCCACCGGCACGGCGTGCTCGGTACGTCGGTGCTCTGGTTCGAACGGGACTGGGACGGCGACGGCCGCCCGCTCCCCCCGGAACGCTGGCGCGCCGACTGCCTCGCCACCGCCACCACCCACGACCTGCCGTCCACCGCCGCCCGCCTCACCGGCGAACACGTCGAACTCCGCGACCGGCTGGGCCTGTTGACCCGCCCGGTGGAGGAGGAGAGGGCGGACGCGGCGGCCGACACGGCCGAGTGGCTGGCCCTGCTGACCCGCCTGGGCCTGCTCGCCGCGTCCGACACCGGCGACGAGGAGGCCCAGATCCAGGCCGTCCACCGCTTCCTGCTCCGCACCCCGGCCCGCATGATCGGCGTCTGGCTCCCCGACACCGTCGGCGACCGCCGCCCCCAGAACCTCCCCGGCACCTGGGACCAGTACCCGAACTGGCGCCTGCCGATCGCGGACGCGACGGGCCGCCCGGTGACATTGGAGGAGCTGATGGAGTCGGGGAGGGTGCGGGCACTGCTGGAGGTTCTGCATTCGGACAACCGGCCCGACCCGGAGGACGACGGCCGCCAGGTGTCGCTTTCCGGGCCGTCCGGGGTGTGAGGACCGGGGGGAGCAGCAGCCCCGGGGACGGTCACCGCAGCGCGCGGCGTGTCCTACGGGTACCCCGGCCGCGCGCCCCTCAAGTCGGCCCGCTAGTTTGGCAGTGTGGACAAGAAGAACGCCCTGCGCGCCGGCGCCCTGGCTGCCGGTACGACGCTGATGATGCTGCTCATGTCGTCGCCTGCCCTCGCGCTCACGCGTGACGACGGAGACGATCCCGGCAAGGGCCTGAGCGTCATCGAGACGCTGGGCCTCTACGTCCTGACCCCGCTCGTGCTGTTCGCGGTCATCGCGGGCCTGGTGATGGTGCTGGACAAGTCCAAGATCCGGGTCACCAAGCCGGGCGCGACGAAGGCCAAGGCGAAGGCCTGACCTCCGCTTCGAAGGCCTGACAACCTCCGCTTCTCCACCGAGGGCGCCGGTCGCCTTCCGTACCTGCCTCGAGGGGACGTACGGTAGCTGACCGGCGCCCTCGGTGCGTCGCTCAGGGGCTCGGCGCGGTCAGATACCGCTGCAGGGTCGGCCCCAGCCACGCCAGGATCTCCTCAGGGGCCAGCGCCACCACCGGCGGCAGTCGCAGCACATAGCGGGTGAGTGCGAGCCCCATCAGCTGCGCGGCACACAGCCCCGCCCGCGTCTGCACCTGCTCGGGGTCGGGGCACACCCGCTCGGCCACCGGCACCACCTGCTCCCGGAAGATGCCCTGCAGGCGCTCGGCCCCCGCCTTGTTGGTGATGCCGACCCGCAGCACCGCGGTGAGCTCCTCGTTCGTCTCCCAGACGGTCAGGAAGTGGGCCACCAGTGCCCTCCCGACCTCGGTGCGTGGCACCTGGGACACGTCGGGCATCCGCAGATCGAGCGCGACGGCCGCCGCGAACAGGCCGTCCTTGTTGCCGAAGTAGCGCATGACCATGGAGGGGTCGATATGCGCGTCCTTGGCGATGGCGCGGATGGTGGCGCGCTCATAGCCGTCGGTGGCGAAGCGCTCGCGGGCGGCGGCCAGGATGGCGGAGCGGCTCGCGTCGGAGCGGCGCGCCGCCGAGCCGTTCGTGGGCTCTGTGTTTCTACTGGGGGTGCCGGTCATGCCAACGAGCGTAGGCCAACATCTGTGGGCCAACAAGTGTTGGCCAAGGAGTGTGGGCCAAGGGCCGTAGGTCAACGACCGTAGGCCAACAGGCGTGGGCCAACAGGTGTTGACTCCCGCCACCACACCGTCCTACGCTTGCCAACAAGCGTTGACCAACAAGCGTTGACCAACGCTTGTAGGTCCACAACCGTTGGCCAACGAGCGCTGCCCACACGAGGAGGCACTCATGAACGGCACGACTGGCACCACCACCACCAGCCCCGTCGGCCCTGCCCCCCGAACCCCCCGCGTGATCGTCGTCGGCTCCGGCCCCACCGGCCTCCTCCTGGCCGGTGACCTCGCCGACGTCGGCATCCCGGTCACCCTCCTGGAGAAGCGCCCCCACAAGACGAGCAACCTCTCCCGCGCCTTCGCCCTGCACGCCCGCGCCCTGGAGCAGCTCGACGCCCGCGCCGTCGCCGACGACCTGGAGGCCATCGGCCAGCCCCTCACCCGGCTCAACCTCTTCGACGGGCTCACCCTCGACCTCGGCACGCTCCCCTCCCGCTATCGGCACGTGCTCGTGCTCCCGCAGTACGAGGTGGAGAAGGTGCTGGAGCGCCGCGCCGTCGACGCGGGTGTCGACTTTCGCTACGAGTCCGAGGTGACCGGACTGACCCAGGACGCCGACGGGGTCACCGTGCACATCAAGGGTGGCGAGGACGTGCGGGCCGCGTACGTCGTCGGCGCCGACGGGATGCGCAGTGTCGTGCGGGAGGCGGTCGGGCTGCCGTTCCCGGGGAGGTCGGCCATCCGGTCCGTCGTCCTCGCCGACGTGCTGCTCGCCGAGAAGCCCGAGACGCTGATCACGGCCGCCGCGGTCGGTGACGCGTTCGCCTTCGTCGCGCCCTTCGGCGACGGCTACTACCGTGTCATCTGCTGGCACCACGGCCGCGATGTCCCCGACCACGAGCCGGTCGACCTCGACGAGGTCAGGGAGATCACGCTGCTGGCCCTGGGCCGGGACTACGGGATGCACGAGGCCCGCTGGATGTCCCGCTTCCACAGCGACGAGCGGCAGGCGCCCAGCTACCGGGCCGGCCGGGTCTTCCTGGCCGGCGACGCGGCGCATGTGCACACCCCGGCCGGCGGCCAGGGCATGAACACCGGTCTGCAAGACGCGGCCAACCTGAGCTGGAAGCTCGCCGCCGTCCTGCACGGCCACGCCACCCCCGACCTGCTCGACACCTACCAGACCGAACGCCACCCCGTCGGCAGGTCGGTCCTGCGCAGCAGCGGCGCGCTCGTGCGCCTGGCGATGGCCAAGGGCTGGCAGTTGCCCGTGCGTGCCGCGCTCCTCACCGCCTTCGGCCACCTCGCCCCCGTCCGCCGGAGGATCGTGGGCCAGATCACCGGCCTCGGCTACAGGTACCAGGCCCCGAGGGGCGCCCACCGCCTCACCGGCGCACGGGTCCCCGACCTCGCGCTGGCCGGCGGCGGCCGTCTGCACGAGGCCCTGCGCGGCGGCCGGTTCGTCCTGGTCACCCCGGGTTCGTACGAGGCGGGCAAGGGGCGTGCGGACCGGCTGACCGTGGCGCACTGGGCGAGCGACCGCGGTACGACGCTGCTCGTGCGCCCCGACGGATACGTGGCCTGGGCGGCAGAGGACGCCCGGGCCGAGGACATCGAGGCGGCGCTGGCGACACACGTCGGCTGAGCGGACACCATCGGTGGCGGACCGGCTCAGCCGATGGTGAAGCCGGCCGCCTTGGTGTCCAGGGTGGTGCTGCCGTCCTCGGCGGTGGCGAGTACGGCGATGTGCCAGGCGCCACGCGGGGAAGACGCGGCGTCGGCGGCGGACACCACGGCCTTGTACACGCACCGCGCGGTGTCCCCTTCGGCCGGCTCACAGGCCGCCGACTCCACCCCTGCCATGTCCTTGGCGGTCGGCGGCTTCTTCGCGAACTCCGACTTCTCCGGCCACGCCAGCACCTTCAGGCTCTTCACACCGGAGGACGCGGTGACCTCGGTGGAGAAGGTGAACGAGCCGTTGCGGCCGCTGCCGGGCGCGGTGTAACGGGCCGTGCTGTGCGCGAAGGCGGGCGGCTGGTCCCCCGCGTAGGCGAGGGCGAAGGCCCCGGCGCCTCCGAGGACGACGACACCGGCGGCGATGGACAGAGCGATACGACGGGACATGGCGGGTTCTCCGAAACTGTCTGAGTGCCTCGACTGGACGAACCGGCGCTCTGTGCCGCGCCGTTGCACCGATGCTCGCAACGCACGGGCACCCCGGGCGTGAGCACAGGTACTCAACTCCGCCAAGGTGATGGGGAGCACGACAAGGGGGCGCCCGGTCCGCCGGGCGCCCCCTTGTTCGTACCGTCGGCTACTGGGCCGCCGCGTCCGCCGCCTGGGCCCGCAGGGCACGTTCGACGCCCGCGCGGGACTCCGAGACGAGGCGGGCGAGGGCCGCGTTCGGCTGGGCCGCGGTCAGCCAGGTGTCCGTCTTGGTGACGGTCTCCTCGGAGACCTGAAGGGCCGGGTAGAGGCCGATCGCGATCTGCTGGGCGATCTCGTGGGAGCGGGAGTCCCACACCGACTTCAGTACCTCGAAGTACCGGTCCGTGTACGGCGCGAGCAGCTCACGCTGGTCGGTCTGGACGAAGCCGTTGATCACCGCCTCCTGCACGGCGTTCGGCAGCTTGTCGGACTCGATGACCGACGCCCACGCCTCGGCCTTCGCCTCCTCGGTCGGACGGGCGGCGCGAGCGGTGGCCGCGTGGCGCTCGCCGGCCGCCGTCCGGTCGCGGTCGTACTCACCCGCGATCTCCGCCTCGTCGAACCGGCCGACCGCGGCCAGCCGCTCCACGAACGCCCAGCGCAGATCGGTGTCGACGGCCAGGCCCTCGACGGTGTGGGTGCCGTCCAGCAGACCTTCGAGGAGGTCCAGCTGCTCCGGGGTGCGGGCCGTGGCCGAGAAGGCGCGGGCCCAGGCCAGCTGGTGGTCGCTGCCCGGCGCGGCGGACCGCAGATGGGCGAGGGTGGCGTCGGTCCAGCGGGTGAGCAGCGCCTCGCGGGTCGTCGGGTCGGCGTACAGCTCGATGGCGAGCTTCACCTGGCGCTGCAGGGACTGCACCACACCGATGTCCGACTCCTTGCCGATGCCGGAGAGGACGAGGGAGAGGTAGTCCCGGGCGGGCAGTTCGGCGTCACGGGTCATGTCCCAGGCAGACGCCCAGCACAGGGCGCGGGGGAGCGAGGACTCGAAGTCGCCCAGGTGCTCGGTGACGAAGGCCAGGGACTTCTCGTCCAGGCGGACCTTGGCGTACGACAGGTCGTCGTCGTTGAGCAGGAAGACGTCCGGGCGGCGGCGGCCGGCCAGCTGCGGTACGGCCGTCAGCTCGCCGTCCACGTCCAGCTCGATCCGGTCCTCGCGGACCAGCCGGCCGCTGTCCTCGTCGTACGCGTACAGGCCGATCGCGATCCGGTGCGGGCGCAGGGTCGGCTCGCCCTTGGCGCCGGCCGGCAGCGCCGGGGCCTCCTGGCGGATGGCGAAGGAGGTGACGACACCGTCGGCGTCCGTCTCGACCTCCGGGCGCAGGATGTTGATGCCGGCCGTCTGCAGCCACTTCTTCGACCAGGTGCTCAGATCACGCCCGGAGGTCTCCTCCAGGGCGCCGAGCAGGTCGGACAGGCGCGTGTTGCCGTACGCGTGCCGCTTGAAGTACGCCTGCACGCCCTTGAAGAACTCGTCCATGCCGACGTAGGCGACGAGCTGCTTCAGGACGGACGCGCCCTTGGCGTACGTGATGCCGTCGAAGTTGACGAGGACGTCGTCCAGGTCGCGGATCTCGGCCATGATCGGGTGCGTGGAGGGCAACTGGTCCTGCCGGTACGCCCAGGTCTTCATGGAGTTGGCGAACGTCGTCCACGAGTGCGGCCAGCGCGAGCCGGGTGCGTACGCCTGGCAGGCGATGGAGGTGTAGGTGGCGAACGACTCGTTCAGCCACAGGTCGTTCCACCACTCCATGGTGACCAGGTCGCCGAACCACATGTGGGCCAGCTCGTGCAGGATGGTCTCGGCCCGCGTCTCGTACGCCGCGTCGGTCACCTTGGACCGGAAGACGTACTGGTCGCGGATGGTCACCGCGCCCGCGTTCTCCATCGCGCCCGCGTTGAACTCCGGCACGAACAGCTGGTCGTACTTCTTGAACGGGTACGCGTAGTCGAACTTCTCCTGGAACCAGTCGAAGCCCTGCCGGGTCACCTCGAAGATCGCGTCCGAGTCGAGGAACTCGGCGAGCGAGGGCCGGCAGTAGATGCCCAGCGGCACGCTCTGCCCGTCCTTCTCGTACACGCTGTGCACGGAGTGGTACGGGCCGACGATCAGCGCGGTGATGTACGACGAGATGCGCGGCGTCGGCTCGAAGACCCAGACGTCGTCCTTGGGCTCGGGCGTCGGCGAGTTGGAGACGACCGTCCAGCCGGCCGGCGCCTTCACCGTGAACTGGAAGGTCGCCTTGAGGTCCGGCTGCTCGAAGCTGGCGAAGACCCGGCGGGCGTCCGGCACCTCGAACTGGGTGTAGAGGTAGGCCTGCTCGTCGACCGGGTCGACGAACCGGTGCAGACCCTCACCCGTGTTGGTGTACGCGCAGTCGGCCACGACCCGTAGCACGTTACGGCCCTGCAGCAGGCCCGGCAGCGCGATCCGGGAGTCCTCGAAGACCTCGGCGGGGTCGAGCGGATCACCGTTCAGGGTGACCTCGTGGACCGCCGGGGCCACCAGGTCGATGAAGGACGCGGCGCCGGACTCGGCGACGTCGAAGCGCACCGTGGTCACGGACCGGTAGGTACCGCCCTCCTGCGCGCCGGAGAGGTCGAGATCGATCTCGTACGAGTCAACGGTGAGCAGCTTCGCCCGCTGCTGCGCCTCTTCGCGAGTCAGGTTTGTGCCAGGCACGCGGTCATCTCCTCGTTATGTGTGGGTTGCGCCATCCTTCCACGGCAGCATGGCCGCGGGCGACGAGGGAAAACCCCACAGATCGTTTGGTCAGGCGTCTGGCACGCCAGGGGCGTCAGGCGGCCGTCGTGCCGCCGTCGACCGGCATCGCCGCGCCGGTGACGAAGGACGAGCGGTCGCTGCACAGCCACAGCGCGGCCTCGGCGACCTCGGCGGGTCCGGCCATCCGCTTCTGGAGCGTCTCACCCTCGAACCGCTCCCGCAGCTCCGGCAGCGTCCGCACGGCCCGGTCCATCATCTCGGTACGGGTGCTGCCCACCACCAGCGCGTTGACGCGGATGCCGCGCTGCGCGTACTCGGCCGCGGCGGCCCGGGTGAGCCCGAGGACGGCGTGCTTGGCGGCCACGTAGGCCGCGGACGCCCCGGTCGCCCGCTGCCCCGCGACACTCGACGTGTTGACGATCGTGCCGCCGCCGGACGCGAGCATCTCGGGGATCTGGAAGCGCAGACAGTTCCACACCCCGCGCACATTGACGTCCATGGTCTGCTCGTAGACGTCCTGGCCGGTCTTGTGCAGCTCGGTGCCGGCGGTGCCGAACCCGGCGTTGTTGAAGGCGCAGTCCAGGCGGCCGAAGGTGTCGACGGTCGTGCGGACGACCCGCTCGACGTCCTCGGCCGAGGCCACGTCCGCCGGCACGGCGAGGGCCCGGCCGCCGCCGGCGCCGATCTCCTCGGCGAGCGCCCGCAGCCGGTCCGCGCGCCGGGCCGTCAGCACGACGGCCGCACCCTCCCGGGCGAACAGCCGGGCGGCGGCCGCACCGATCCCGCTGGACGCGCCGGTGATCATGGCGACCTTGCCGTCGAGGACGTGCGAGGTGGCACAGGACGGCTGGGTGTTGCTCATGGTGTGGTGGCTCCCGCTGGGTGAACGAGCTCTACCGGCTGCGCCGGCTCTGCTGCGAGGCGCGCCCGCGGCCGGAGTCCCTGTCTTACCGCGCCGACAGCTCTTCGGCCACCAGCTCCGCGATCTGCACGGCGTTCAGCGCGGCCCCCTTGCGGAGGTTGTCGTTGGAGATGAACAGGGCCAGACCGTGCTCGACCGTCTCGTCACGGCGGATCCGGCCGACGTACGACGGGTCCTTGCCGGCCGCCTGCAGCGGGGTCGGGATGTCGGACAGCTCGACGCCCGGGGCGTCCGCGAGCAGCTCGGTCGCGCGCTCGGGGCTGATCGGGCGGGCGAAGCGGACGTTGACCTGGAGGGAGTGGCCGGAGAAGACCGGGACGCGGACGCAGGTGCCGGAGACCTTCAGCCCGGGGAGTTCCAGGATCTTGCGGGACTCGTGGCGCAGCTTCTGCTCCTCGTCGGTCTCGTTCAGACCGTCGTCGACGAGGTTGCCGGCGAAGGGGAGGACGTTGAAGGCGATGGGCCGCTTGTAGACGCCGGGCTCGGGGAAGTCGACGGCCTCGCCGTCGTGGGTGAGCCTGTCGGCGTCGGCGACCACCTTCTGCACCTGGCCGTGCAGCTCGGCGACGCCCGCGAGACCGGAACCGGACACCGCCTGGTAGGTGGCGACGGTCAGCGTCTCCAGGCCGGCCTCCCGGTCCAGCACCTTCAGGACCGGCATCGCGGCCATTGTGGTGCAGTTCGGGTTGGCGATGATGCCCTTGGGCCGGTCGGCGATCGCGTGCGGGTTGACCTCGGAGACGACCAGCGGGACCTCGGGGTCCTTGCGCCAGGCGGAGGAGTTGTCGATGACGACGGCACCCTGGGCGGCGACCCGCTCCGCGAGCGCCTTCGAGGTGGCCCCGCCCGCCGAGAACAGCACGATGTCCAGGCCGGTGTAGTCGGCGGTCGCCGCGTCCTCGACCGTCACCCCGTCCAGCACGCTCCCGGCGGAGCGGGCCGAGGCGAACAGCCGCAGCTCGGTGACCGGGAAGTCGCGCTCCGTGAGAATCCTGCGCATGACCGTGCCGACCTGACCGGTGGCTCCGACGATTCCGACCCTCACGGTGACTCCCTTGCATACGGTGACGTGCGTCTGCGGCCTTTCCATCATGCGGCCGACCCGGGTCAGCCTGTCCAATTCTTTGCCCGCCATGCCCGCCGAACGGACCTGCCGGCCCGTGGAACTCCCGTCGGCACCCGCGCTGAGCTGCAGAAATTGGCTCTCCGCGGCCTTCGTGCCGCAAGCTGTGCTGCGGGGCGCGCCGGTGTGACGTACGCCTCGGAAAAGATTTCCGGGAGCCGTCCGAACGTTTCCGGGGCCCGCGGCGTCGTAGGACAAACGCGGTGAGCGACGGGGAACGCGTCACCCTGAAGGTGACCCGCGCCTACAAACCGGCGAAGACCGCCGAGGAGGTCGACGTCCGCTTCGCGGCCGGCGCCGTCGCCCGTATCCGCACCGGCGCCCGTCTCCTCGTCGGCATCACGAGCGGGCAGCAGGAGCCCGACCGATACGCGGTCGGCGAGGCCGAGATCGCCCCGCAGCGGTCCTGGATCGTCCGCGACCTGCCCGCGTCGCGCACCACGACCTGCCGAAAGTGAAGGGGCGGGCTCCCCGCAGGACGCCCGCCCCAGCACCGGTTCTCTTACCGCTACTGCGTGACCTTCTCGATCTTCACGCTGCCGACGCCCGCGACCGTGCCGCGCGCGTCGACCAGCTGGACCTGGCCGAAGAACTCACGTCCCTCGGGGGCCGCCGTGGCCGCCGTGACCTGGCCGGTCACCGTGGCCGAGGCGCCCGTGCCGAGCTTGACCGGCGTCGACTCGTCGACCGTGACCGCGCCGAGCGTGGCGGAGAAGAAGACGTCCCGGTAGTCGTAGTCGGTGGAGCCCGACGGGACCGAGTAGCCGACGACCTCGATGGTGTACGTGCCGGCGGCCGGCGAGGCGATGGACACCGCCTCCTCCGAGTCGCCGTCGGCGGACTGCGCGACCTGCTTGCCGGACGCGTCGTACACGGTCAGGTCGAGGTCGGCCGCCGTGTCGGAGACGTTGCCGATGGCCACGTCCAGCGACTTCGCGCCCGCGGGCACGGTCACCGTCGAGGTCTGGGTCTCGCCCTCCTTGATCGACGGGCGGGCCGTCTTCGAGGAGCCGAGCGGACCGCCGACCAGCTTGCCGTCGAGCGTGGCGAACTTGTTGGTCACCTTCCAGGAGGCGCTGACCGGGGTGCCGGCCTTGGCCTCGGGCACGGTCACGGTCTCCGGGTCGAAGGCCGCGCCGAGCACGGTGACACCCAGCTTGTACGGGTTGTCGAGCAGCGGCGAGGTACGGCGTGCCTCGACCTCGATCTCCCAGACGCCGGCCTGCGGGTCGGCGTACGAACGGACGTCCGGCTTGCAGCCGTTGCCGCCGAGGTAGTTGTTGTAGCAGTACGGGGTGCCGGTGTTGTCGACCGGAACGCCGTACGGGTGGACGGCGATGAAGCGCGTCTGGCTCTTGTCGGCCAGCCCGCTCATCGCGACCTCGAGGGACTTGGCGCCCTCGGGCACGGTCACGAAGTACGACGTGGAGCTGTTGCGCTGTACCGAACCCGAAGCCGAGTAGGTGTAGTTCACCGGAGTGGACACGACGACGGTCGTCAGGATCTGCTTGTCGACGCCCTCGGTCCTCGGGTCGTCGACTTCAAGGATCGCCGACTTGATGCCCGAACTCTTCGGCCTGGCCTGCACCTTGACCGTCACCGGCTGGTTCAGCGGCAGCATGACCTCGTCCGAGCCGAGGATCTTGAAGGTGTGCCCGGCGTTGTTCTCGAAGTGCAGCTCGTGCCGGATCGCCTTGTCCGCGCCGGAGGTCCGGGTGATCGTGATGTCGTATGTCTTCTTCTGCCCGGCCTTCAGGCCACCCTCACGGTCGTACAGGCCGGTGCCGTAGCCCGGGGTCTTCAGCGCGGAGTCGATCGCGGTGTCGACGGGCGCCTTGACGGCGTAGTTGTTCGGCACGGCGTCGTGCGCGGTGGCGTGGTCCCTGATGGACTCCCACGCGTCGACGATGTTGATGCGGCCCGCGCCCTCCTCGTACGCCTGCACATCCTTGATGTGGTCGGCGGTCGAGGTGAGGGCCGTGCGCAGGTCGGCCGGGGAGAGGGCGATGCCCTTCTCCTTGGCGGCGCTCAGCAGCAGCGCCGTGGCGCCGGTCGCCTGCGGGGACGCCATCGAGGTGCCCTGGAGCATGGAGTATCCGGCCGGCAGCGAGTAGCCCGCCTCGGCGACCGGGGAGCCCGGCAGCCAGGTCTGGGTGGAGTTGATCGCGGCGCCGGGCGCGACCAGGGTCGGCGTGAAGCCGCCGTCCTCGCGCGGGCCGCGCGAGGAGAAGGGCAGCAGCTGGTACTTCGTGGTCACCTGGGAGCCGTAGTTGGCGGCCCAGGTCTCCCTGGAGATGGCCGCGCCGACCGAGATGACCTTGTCGGCGAGCCCGGGGTCGCCGATGGTGTTCGCGCCCGGGCCGGAGTTGCCCGCGGAGATGACCAGCTGCACGCCGTAGGTGTCGATGAGCCGGGTGTACAGCTCGGCGCGCGCGTTGTTGCCGTCGTTCAGCGCCGGGAGGCCGCCGATCGACATGTTGACGATGTCGACGCCCCGGTTGGCGACCAGGTCGATCATGCCCTCGGTGAGGGCGACGTTGGTGCAGCCGCCGGTCCAGGTGCAGGCCCGGGAGGAGACGATCTTCGCGCCCGGAGCCGCGCCGTTCATCTTGCCGCCGAACAGGCCGTTGGCGGCGGTGATACCGGCGACGTGGGTGCCGTGCTCGGACTCGATGACGCCGATGTTGACGAAGTCGGCCGTCTTGCCGATCCAGGACCCCCCGTACGGGTCCATCGGGACGTCCTTGCGGATCTGCACGACGAACGGCTGCCGCTCGACGACGTCGGTCGCCGGGTTGTCGGTGCCGAAGTAGCCGACCTGGTAACCGTCCTTGTACGGCTTCATCGGCGTGTCGTCGGAGAAGTCGTTGTTGTTGTTCAGGTCGACGGTGACCGTGCCGGCCGCCGGGTCGTAGAGCACGCCCCAGCTGTCGGTGGTGTCGCCGTCCCGGTTGGCGTCACCGGCCGCGTCGCCACCCGTGGTGTACGACTCCTTGAACGTGCTGATCTCGTACGACCCGGCGGGTGCCGTCCAGGTCTTGCCTCCGTAGCCGAAGCTCGGCCCGGACACGGCCGTGACCATGGGCCGCCAGGTCTGGTCGTTGTCGACGATCGGGTCGGTCGAGGTCACCCAGTCGACGATCTTCCGCTCGCCCGTGGTGGTCTTCTGCAGCGCCGGGTGACCGAGATCGACACCGGAGTCCAGGATGCCGATGGTGATGCCCCGGCCGTCCGCCTTCGGGTGGTCCTTGACGAAGTCGACGGCGCCCGTCTCGAAGGAGGGGTTGTACGGGTTCTCGGCGGGGGTGTTCCTGTTCGGCCCCGAGTAAGTGGCCTTGACGCTCTTGGCGTTGGCGTCGCTCACCGTCGGGTCGTCGAGCTGGATCTCCTGGCGCAGGTCGATCGCGTGCACCGAGGACAGCTTCGCGGCGGCGGCGATCGCCGAGTCCGCCCGGCCCGTGGGGACGGTGGCGCGGACATAGCCGAGCTTGTCGTACGTACGGCCCACCGAGCCGCCCTTGACGCCGTCCAGCTCCTGCGCGACCTGCTCGGTCTGCCCCGGTGCGGTCGCGATCATCATCGTGACGTTCTTGGCGCCGTCGGCCTTGGCCTCGGCGAGCAGTTCGGCGTCGTCCGAACCGAGCTTGTCGTGGGCCGACTTGACGCCGGGGTCGGCGGTGGCGGCGGAGGAAGCGGTGGCCGTGGCGGCGGCCAGGGGTATCGGCCCGGCGGCGGAGAGCGCGGCCACGACACCGACGGCCACGGCTATCCGGGCCAGGCGTCTGTGGCCCGGTATCGGGTCGTGCTGGGGGCTGAGGGTCATCTGCATCCCTTGTAGGTAAAGGAACGAGCACGAAACGACCGGACTTGGTCGTGTCCGGCGCGTAGGCGCACAGCTTTCCCCAAGAGAACGCACTTTTGGGAACGTTGACCGAATCGATATGAACGTATGGGGAAAACCCCCGGTCATCTCCCGGTCCTGTCGCGGAAAACCCGGTGGCAGTCGCTCCCCGCGCCCCCTACCGTGCCGATGTGCGCGAGAAGCTGAGGGTGGCGGCCTACGCCGTGTGCGTCCGTGACGGACAGATCCTGCTCGCCCGGTCACCCGCCGACGACGGCACCCCCGAGTGGGTCCTGCCCGGTGGCGGCATGGAGCACGGCGAGGACCCCTACGACACGGTCCGCCGCGAGCTCATGGAGGAGACCGGCTACCGCATCGAGGTGACCGGGCTGCTGGGCATCGACTCCCGCCGCCATCGCTTCGCCCGGGAGAGCCTGCTGGCCCGCATCACCGACCACCACCATGTGCGGATCATCTACACCGGCGAGATCGTCGGCGGCGGACTCCGCAACGAGGTCAACGGCTCCACCGACATGGCCGCCTGGCACGACCTGGACGCCGTACCGGATCTCCGGCACATCCGGTTGGTCGATGTCGCACTGCGGATGTGGCGGGAGCGGCCGGTGGCGGGGCGGTTTGCAGAAGAGCAGTCGTAAGCGCCGAAGCGCGGCCGTACGCGCCGGAGACCCTCCCCCTACCCCGGCAGATGAACGCGGAGTAACCGGCCCCCGGCCGCCCGAAATCCGCTCCATGACCGGACCCCACCTCACCTGATCCACGTACGGTGATCGGCGTTGCGCGTTGCCGCCGAGTTCACGCGCAGGCCATCCCCGGTGCCAACGATCCAGAGTGAGCGGGAAGTTCGCGGAAGCGATCGCCCCGCGACCACTGCCGGACGCGTTCGCACTCGGGGAGACCGCGCCATGTCGCGCATACGCTCAGTCGCCACCTCCGCCGCCCAGAAGGGCCGCGAGGCACTGGAGATCAACCGCCGTACCGTCCTCGCCGCCGCCGGAGCCGTCTCGCTCTCCGCGGGCGTCGGCTACGCCCTGCGCCCCACCGACAGTCAGGCCGCGCCCACCGCGACCGAGGAGCAGGAGCCGGTCGCCGAGGGCCGCAAGGCCGCCGCGGCCCCCCTCACGCCGTACACCAAGGGCACGACCCTCGCCTCCGTCGCCGCGCCCCGCAACGGCTCGGGGTACCGGCGGCTCGGTGACGGCGCCGGCTGGTCGCGCATGCTCCGCTCCGACCTGGCCACCGCCAAGTCCGGCCGGGAGAACCGCCGTACCGCCCTCGCCGCGTTCGTGCAGTTCACCGACCTGCATCTGATGGACGTCCAGCACCCGCTGCGCCTCGAATACCTGCGCGCCCACGACCCGCACGCCTGGCGCCCCCACGAGGCGCTCACGGTGCCCGGCGCCATCTCCCTCGTCGAGCGCGTGAACGCGCTGCGCGGCGCCCCCGTCACCGGCTCCCCGCTGCACTTCGTGATGACGACCGGCGACAACACCGACAACAACGCCCACTCCGAGCTGGAGTGGTTCATGAAGGTGATGAGCGGCGGCCGGATCACCCCCAACAGCGGGGACCCCAAACACTACGAGGGCGTGCAGAACAGCGGCCTCAAGCTGTACTGGCAGGCGAGCTCCACGGTCCGCGACGGCGACAAGGCGCTCGGCTTCCCGCACCTGGCGGGCTTTCTCGCCGCCGCGATCCGCGAGGTGAGGAGCCCCGGCCTCAACCTCCCCTGGTACTCCACCGTCGGCAACCACGACTCCCTGCCGCTCGGCTGCTTCGGCTCCCACGCCGACCCCTACCTCGCCGCGGCCGCGGTCGCCGGCAAGAAGCTGATGACGGCGACCGACGCCGAGGCCAAAAAGCTCCAGGACACCATCCGCAAGGCCCAGGACCCCAAGGGCAGCGGCTACCGTGACTTCCTCAAGGCCCACGCCCGTTCGGCGCGCTCGGTCACGGCGGACGAGAAGCGCGCCCCGTACACGGCCGCGGACTACCTCAAGGCCCATCTGGACCCGGCCTACCAGGGCCTCGGCCCGGTGGGCCACGGCTACTCGACCGCCAACGTGGCCGCGGGCACCCAGTACTACGCCTTCCGTATCTCCGACGACGTCATCGGCGTCAGCCTCGACACGACGGACGCCGGCGGCCACTACGACGGATCGATCGGTACGGCCCAACTGGCCTGGCTGGAGCGGACCCTGAAGGAGAACAAGGACTCCTACGCGGTCGTCTTCAGCCACCACACCAGCCAGACGATGACCAACACCCGCCCCGACCCGGCCCACCCGAGCGACCGCCGCCACACGGGCACCGAGCTGGTCACCCTCCTCAACCGCCACGCCAATGTGCTGGCCTGGGTGAACGGCCACATCCACCGCAACCTGATCACCCCGCACAAGGCCTCGAACGGCAACTCCTTCTGGGAGATCACCACCGCCTCGCACGTGGACTACCCCCAGCTGGCCCGGGTCGTGGAGCTGGTGGACAACAAGGACGGCACGGTCTCGCTCTTCACCACGCTGATCGAGTCGGCGGCCCCGCACCGCACGGACTTCTCCGACCTCTCCCAGACCGGCCTCGCGGCCCTCTACCGCGAACTGGCCTTCAACGCCCCCGGTTCCAGCAAGGTCCTGGGCGGCGACGCGGTGGACCGGAACACGGAGCTGGTCCTGAGGAAGGGCTGAAACTCACCCAACCGGCCTACAGCAGGCAACCTCGCCGATCACGAGGGTGTCCCTCCCCCCGACCGAGCCCGAGGGCTGCGCTGACCCAACTGGGGGAGAGACATGTTCGTACGTACGACACTGATGGCGGCCACGGCAGTGGCCCTGTCGGCGGCACTGGCGGCACCGGCGGTGGCGGCACCCGCCGCCGGCCACTCGGCCACCCGCAAGGCGGTGAAGGCCGCGGTCGCGGCGGGCGTACCCGGGGTGACGGCCACGGCCCGTGACCCGCACGGCACCTGGTCGACGACGGCCGGGGTGGGCGACACCCGGACGGGCGCACCGCGTTCCGCGTCCGACCACTACCGGGTCGGCAGCATCACGAAGACCTTCGTCTCCACGGTTCTGCTCCAACTGGAGGCGGAGGGCCGCCTGTCCCTGGACGACAAGGTGGCCAAGTGGCTGCCGGGGGTGGTCCGGGGCAACGGCAACGACGGCCGCCGCATCACCGTCCGCCAGGTCCTCAACCACACCAGCGGCATCTTCAACTACACGGCCGACGAAGACTTCGGCCGCGCGTACTTCACGAAGGACGGCTTCTTCCAGCACCGCTACGACACGCTGACGCCCGCCGCGCTGGTGGGGATCGCGATGAAGCACAAGCCGGACTTCGCACCGGGCACGAGCTGGTCCTACTCCAACACGAACTACGTCCTGGCGGGCATGGTGATCAAGGCGGTGACGGGCCACTCGTACGCCGAGGAGATCACGAACCGCGTGATCAAGCCCCTCCACCTGACCGGCACGTCCCTCCCCGGCACCCGCACCAACCTCCCGCGCCCGAGCAGCCGCGCCTACTCGAAGTTCGCGCAGCCGGCAGATCCGACCTACGACGTCACCGCCCTCAACCCCTCCATGGCCGCCTCGGCCGGCGAGGTGATCTCCACCTCCGCCGACCTGACCCGCTTCTACGAGGCACTGCTGCGCGGCCGCCTGCTCCCTGTGCGCCAGCTGAAGGAGATGAAGACCACGGTCCCCGTCCCCGGCGACCCCAACAGCGCCTACGGCCTCGGCCTGATCGATCACACCCTCTCCTGCGGCGTCCACGTCTGGGGCCACGACGGCGGCATCCACGGCTCCACCTCCACTGCGGGCACCACCGCCGACGGCCGTCACGCCCTGGCCGTGAACTTCAACGGCGACTGGACGGGCGACCCGGGCACGGTCCTCGACGCGGAGTTCTGCGGGAGCTGAGCCTCTTCCACGGACGCCCGGAAAAAAGTTCCGGCGGTGATGTCGAGAACCCGCGGCCGGCTCCGTCCCCGGGGTGAAGGCGGCCACAATGGGTCGCACGAGCACCGAGGAGAACCACCATGGCCAAGTACCTGCTGCTCAAGCACTACCGGGGCGCCCCGGCCGCGGTCAACGACGTGCCCATGGACCAGTGGACGCCGGAGGAGATCTCGGCGCACGTCCAGTACATGAACGACTTCGCGGCCCGGCTCGAGAGGACCGGCGAGTTCGTCGACAGCCAGGCCCTCGCTCCCGAGGGGATGTGGGTCCGGTACGACGGCGAGGGGCGCCCGCCGGTCACGGACGGTCCGTTCGCCGAGACCAAGGACGTCATCGCCGGCTGGATGGTGATCGACGTCGACAGTCACGAGCGCGCCGTCGAGCTGGCCGGGGAGCTGTCCGCCGCCCCGGGGGCGAGCGGCAAGCCGATCCACGAGTGGCTCGAGCTGCGCCCGTTCCTGGGCATGCACCCCACCGTCACGGAGTGCCATTTCAAGTGAACGAGGTCCTGCTCCGGAGCCTCACACCGAGTGTGCTCACCGTCCTCGTCCGCCGCGGAGCCGACTTCGCGGCGGCCGAGGACGCCGTGCAGGAGGCGCTGATCGAGGCGGTCCGCGCCTGGCCGGCCGACCCGCCGCGGGACGCGAAGGGCTGGCTGGTCACCGTGGCCTGGCGCAAGTTCCTCGACGCCACCCGCTCGGACGCTGCCCGCCGCCGGCGCGAGGACCTCGTCGACGAGGAGCCGAAACCCGGACCGACGCCCGCGGTCGACGACACGCTCCAGCTCTACTTCCTGTGTGCCCACCCGTCCCTCACCCCGTCCTCGGCGGTCGCGCTCACGCTGCGCGCCGTCGGCGGGCTCACCACCCGGCAGATCGCCCAGGCCTACCTGGTGCCCGAGGCGACCATGGCGCAGCGCATCAGCCGGGCCAAGCGCACCGTCTCCGGCGTGCGGTTCGACCGGGCCGGCGATGTCGCCACCGTGCTGCGCGTCCTCTACCTCGTCTTCAACGAGGGCTACTCCGGCGATGTCGACCTCGCCGCCGAGGCCATCCGGCTCACCCGGCAGCTCGCGGCCCGGGTCGACCACCCCGAGGTGGCCGGGCTCCTCGCCCTCATGCTGCTCCACCACGCCCGGCGCGCCGCCCGCACCGCGCCCGACGGCAGCCTGGTCCCGCTCGCCGAGCAGGACCGGAGCCGCTGGGACACCCGCCTGATCGCCGAGGGCGTCCAGATCCTCCAGACGGCCCTCGCCCTCGACCGGCTGGGCGAGTTCCAGGCACAGGCCGCCATCGCCGCCCTCCACGCCGACGCACCCACCGCCGACGAGACCGACTGGGTCCAGATCGTCGAGTGGTACGACGAGCTCACGCGCCTGACCGACAGCCCGGTCGTCCGGCTCAACCGCGCGGTCGCCGTGGGCGAGGCCGACGGACCCCGCGCAGGCCTGGCCGCGCTCGCGACGCTCGACCCCGCCCTGCCCCGGCACACCGCGGTGGCGGCCTACCTCCACGAACGCGACGGCGACCCGGCGACGGCGGCACGGCTGTACGCCGAGGCGGCCCACAAGGCACCCGACCTCGCCGAGCGCGACCACCTGACCCGCCAGGCCGCCCGGCTCAACGCCCGCCGGAGCCGCCGCTGACACCGTCGTACGTTCGGCTGTCGCGCTTGCCGATTTTTTGCCGTCGGCCGGGTCGGTCCCGGGCCTCCCGCCGCCTCGGCCATTCCCGTAAAAACTGCAGGTCACAAGGGTGACGGCGGGGGTCGTCGGGGGATTCCGCCGGTGACCGTTCCGGTACTCCCCGTGTAAATGAACCGGACTCCGACACGAGACATACCGTTCATCCGAATGAAACGTCCGTACCGCCTCATATCGGCTAACCCGCGGTTCCCGGGGATGGCTCGATATGGTGCAAGGCTGGTGATCGTGTGGGCGCTCGGCTCGGACTTCGTGTGCTCTCGGTCTACGAGGGATTCTTCTCCGGGGGTGCCCGGATCGTTCACAGCGATGTACTGCTGGGGCTCGTCGAGGGCGGTCAGCAGTGGCATCGCGTACTGAGTCTGCACGGTGAGGTCCACCGAGAAGCCACGACGCAGCGGATGGAGGACGACGCCTGTTACCGCGCGCTCACGGCCGGTGGCATCGATGTCGCCTCCCTCGGCCGCACCGCGGGCCTCGTCGACGGCACGGTCGCGGCGTCGGTTTTCAGCGGGCCCGAGTTGGCCGATACCGCACGGGCGATGGCCGGTGCGGACGTCATCCTCTCCCTGAAGGAACAGCCGCTCGCGCTCCTCAACCAGGCCGGGCTGCCCCGTCGCCCCGTCGTCGTCTGCCTGCACCGGTCCGACCCGGAGAACCAGGGCCCGGC
This sequence comes from Streptomyces sp. NPDC096040, assembly GCF_040303265.1. Lineage (NCBI taxonomy): Bacteria > Bacillati > Actinomycetota > Actinomycetes > Kitasatosporales > Streptomycetaceae > Streptomyces > Streptomyces sp. NPDC096040. The sequence continues at coordinate 87,756 of NZ_JBEOTA010000007.1, read as the reverse complement.
GCTGGACGAGCTGAAGACCGCCATCGCGGACGGCAAGGTCGTGGCGTGCGTGTGCTGCGCCGAGTCGACGCGGGACGCGTACGAGGCGGCCGGCATCCCCGGTGAGCTGCTGCACGTCATCCCGAACGGGGTCGATCTGCTCCGCTTCCGCCCGGACGCGGCGGTGCGGCTCGCGTTCCGTGAGTCCGCCGGGATCCCCGCCACCGCCCCCGTCGTCGTCTTCGCCGCCCGGTACGCCGGTATGAAGAACGTGCCGCTCTTCCTGCGGGCGGCCAGGGCGTGGCTGGCCCGCGAGGGCGGCGGCCACGTGGTCATGTGCGGCGCCGGGATGACCGAGGACAACCCCGCCCTCTGGGCCGACATGGAGATCGCCTTCGGCGCCGACCGGGCCGCCCTCGGCGACCGCGTGCACCTCCTCGGCGTACGGCACGACATGGAGGCCGTCTACGCCGGCTCCGACGTCGTCGCCCTCACCTCCGCCTCCGGCGAGGCGGCGCCGCTCTGCCTCATCGAGGGCATGATGTGCGGCGCCGTACCGGTCACCACGGACGTCGGCGACAGCGCGTCGATCGTCGAGGGCCACGGGCTCGTGACGCCCTTCGACCCCGACGCGATCGCCTTCGCGTGGTCGGCGGCGGTGGCCGAACGGGACGCCTTCGCACCGGCGCTGCTCGCCAGCCGCGAGCGGTTCAGCCGTACGCGGATGATCGCCGCGTACGCCGACCTGCTCGACCACGTCGCCGGCGACGTACGCGACGAACTGCGCCCGGGGGTCAGCGGGCAGTAGGAGAGCGAGGAGGGGCCGTCGGTCCCCCTCCGGACCGGCGGCCCCTCCTCTCCCCTCCTGGTGGCGGCCCCCTCGCTACCGGGGCAGCACCACGACATACGCGGCCGGGTCGCGGTCGTCGGCCGCCATCAGTGCCGTACGGACCACCGCCGCCTGCTGCTCCATCGAGTCGCGGAGCTTCTTCGGGGTCAGGTAGACGACCGTGATGCCCAGCCGCTCCAGGTGCTCGCGCTTGCGGGCGTATTCGGACCACAGGGCGTCCTCGTCCTGGCGCGGGGCCCGGGTGTCCAGTTCGACGGCGACCGCCTGCTCGGGCCAGTAGGCGTCGAGGCCGCCCAGGTGGGGGCCGCCGGGGAGACGCAGGTCCACGTTCCACACGGGGTCGGGGAGGCCGTACTCGTGGACCATCCGGTAGAGGCGGTCCTCGGCGATGGCCCGGCCCTCGGCGACCAGGGAGTCGACGGCGTCGACCACATGCGGGCGGGACAGCAGCTTCGCCTGGTTCAACGCCCGTACCACCGCGGCCGGTTCGCAGTGGTGTCCGCGTACCGCCTCGGTCAGCAGCCGTCGTACCGCCTCCGCGTCGGTCAGGTCCGCCACCGCGTCCGCGAGGGCGCGCGGGACCGGGGCGACGGGCAGGCCCGTAACCGGCTCGGGGGTCGGCAGGGCCGGGGTGCGGAGCACGCGGACGTAGGAGGTGGAGCGGATGCGGCGCATGCGCGGGACCAGGACGTCCACGTGGTCCAGGGAGAGCAGCGGCGGGGTGGAGGAGAACCCGTGGAGGGTCAGCGCGGCCAGGCCCGTGATCATCGTCTCCGCGTAGACCGGGCGGTGGGGGGAGTCGGGGCTCGGCTGGGTGGGGACGCCGGGGGCGGGCTCGCGGGCGGCGAACAGCAGGGCTCCGTGCAGGCGTTCCTCGCTGGTCGGCGGGCCGGGGTGGAGCAGGATCACGCCGGGGAGCAGTTGCTGCCAGGGGCTGCCCGGCCGGCACTGCTCGGCGATCTCGGCGGCCGCGACGCCGTGGGAGCGGAGCTGAGCCGTCGTCATCACCCGGCGGCGGACGTCGGCGAGATGGCGGAGGGGGCGGGGGGAGAGTGGGGTGTTGTGGGTCATGGCCACGAGATTCCCGTGCCCGGTCTGCCCCTTAACCGCTGTTACGTTCCTGTTGAAGAATGCGGACAACACGGTACTAAAGGTCAGGTGTTCGAGTGCCGAGTAGGAGGCGAAAACCCCTGGTCCGATCGGGTGTGGACCAGGGGTTACGGCCATGATTGACTGAATTCCGTAACGGTCACCCGGCGGGAAAGCTCAGGCCAAAGCTCGGGCCGAAGCTCGGGCCGAAGGTCAGTCGCTGACGGCCGCCGCGTCGCACTCCTGTCCGCGCAGCGTCCGGGCCAGGTCGTCCCGGGCCTCCAGGACCAGCCGGCGCAGCGCCGGGGGCGCGTCGGCGTGGGCCGTCAGCCAGGCGTCCGTCGCCTCCAGCGTCTCCGGGCGGTCCTGGAGCGAGGGGTACAGGCCCCGGACCACGTCCATGCCGATCTGGATCGAGCGGTCCTCCCAGATCCGGGCGATGACCTCGAAGTACTTCTCCGCGTACGGCGCCAGCAGGTCCCGCTGCGACGGCTGGGCGAAGCCCGCGATCGTCGCCTCCACCAGCGCGTTGGACAGCGCCTCCGACTCCACGACCTGCGCCCAGGCCTGCGCCTTCACGGCCGCCGAGGGGCGGGCGGCCAGGCAGCGCACCTGGTGGCGCTTGCCGGACGCGGTGTCGTCGCGGGCCAGTTCGGCGGCCAGCACGGACTCGTCGGCCGCGCCGTGCGCGGCGAGGGGTTCGAGGAACGCCCAGCGCAGCTCCTGGTCGACGTCCAGGCCGTCGATCGTGGCCGTCCCCGACAGCAGCTCCTGGAGCAGCTGGAGGTCGGCACCGTCCACCGCCGTCGACGCGAAGAACCGCGCCCACGCCAGCTGGTGCTCGCTGCCCGGCTCCGCCTGCCGCAACTCCCGCAGGGCGCCCTCCGCGAGCCGCCGCCCGGCCGTCTCCCGCCACTCGGGCGCCACATAGTGCACCAGCGCCGAGTCCGCCCACGCGTGCAGCATCTGCAGCACCCCGATGTCCGACTCGCGGCTCGCGAACCGCAGCACCAGGTCGATGAAGTCCCGGGCCGGCAGCAGCGCGTCCCGGGTCAGGTTCCACAGCGCCGACCAGCACAGGGCCCGGGCGAGCGGGTCTGTCAGGGCACCCAGGTGGTCCCGGAGCGTCGCCAGCGAGGTGTCGTCGAAGCGGATCTTGCAGTACGTGAGGTCGTCGTCGTTGACCAGGACCAGCTCCGGGGCCTCGGCGCCCGCCAGGCCGTCGATCACCGTGCGCGGGCCGTCGACGTCCGCCTCCACGCGCGCGTACCGCTCCAGAGCGCCCTCGGCCGTACGGCGGTAGAGGCCGATCGCGACCCGGTGCGGGCGCAGTTCGGGGTGCGACTCCGCGGCCTCCTGCACCACCGCCACCTCGGCGACCCGCCCGTCGGCGGCGAGCAGCACCTGCGGGGTCAGCGAGTTCACCCCCGCCGTCTGCAGCCAGGACCCCGCCCAGGCGCTCATGTCCCGGCCGCTGGTCTCCGCCAGGACCGACAGCAGGTCACCGAGGCGCGTGTTGCCGTACGCGTTGCGCTTGAAGTAGCGGCGGGCGCCCTCCAGGAACGCGTCCTGGCCGACGTACGCCACCAGCTGCTTGAGGACGGAGGCGCCCTTGGCGTAGGTGATGCCGTCGAAGTTGAGCTTGGCGTCCTGGAGGTCGCGGATGTCGGCCGTGATCGGGTGGGTGGAGGGCAGCTGGTCGGCGCGGTAGGCCCAGGCCTTGCGACGGTTGGCGAAGGTGGTCCAGGCGTTGGTGAAACGGGTCGCGTTGACGTTCGCGAAGGCGCCCATGAAGTCCGCGAAGGACTCCTTCAGCCACAGGTCGTCCCACCACACCATGGTGACCAGGTCGCCGAACCACATGTGCGCCATCTCGTGCAGGATGACGTTGGCCCGTGCCTCGTACGACGCCTGCGTCACCCTGCCCCGGAAGATGTACTCCTCCCGGAACGTCACCAGACCCGGGTTCTCCATCGCGCCGAGGTTGTACTCGGGTACAAAAGCCTGGTCGTACTTCCCGAACGGGTACGGGTAGTCGAAGTGGTCGTGGAAGAAGTCCAGGCCCTGCTTGGTGACCAGGAAGACGTCGTCCGCGTCGAAGTAGGGCGCCAGGCCCTTGCGGCACATCGCGCCGAGCGGGATCTCCAGCGTCGACCCGTCGGGGAGCGTGCGGGAGTACGCGTCCGTCACGTAGTGGTACGGGCCCGCCACCACACAGGTGATGTACGTCGAGATCGGCTTCGTCTCCGCGAACCGCCACACCCCGTCGGTGAGTTCGCCCGCCCCGTTGCTCCACACCGTCCACTCCTGCGGTGCCCGCACCTCGAAGCGGAACGGCGCCTTGAGGTCCGGCTGCTCGAAGTTGGCGAAGACGCGGCGGGAGTCGGCCGGCTCGTACTGGGTGTAGAGGTAGACCTCGCCGTCCTCGGGGTCGACGAAGCGGTGCAGGCCCTCGCCGGTGCGGGAGTAGGCGCACCGGGCGTCCACCACCAACTCGTTCTCCGCGGCCAGGTCCTCCAGGGCGATCCTGGTGCCGTCGAAGACCTCGCCCGGGTCGAGGTCCTTGCCGTTCAGCGTCACGGCGGTCACGCTCGGCGCGACCAGGTCGGCGAAGCTCGACGCGCCCGGCTCGTTGCAGCGGAAGCGGATCGTGGTGACCGAGCGGAAGGTGCGCGGCTCGCCGTCGCCCTCGCCGACGGCGGACCGCACGTCCAGCGACACGTCGTAGCCGTCGACCGACAGCAGGGCGGCCCGCTCCCGGGCCTCGTCGCGGGACAGATTCTCACCGGGCACGGGCGGCACTCCCTCATCGTTGTCGGTACGCCGGAACAGCACCGATCCTCCCATGCGCCCCTGACAGCGGACATCGGGAATGGGGTGGCCGGTGCCGGTGTTGCCGCTGGAAAAGGACCGTATACCGAGGAGAACCATGTCCGAGAGCGTGACGAGTTCCGGCAAGACCCCCGTCGACTTCTGGTTCGACCCCTCGTGCCCCTGGGCCTGGATGACCTCCCGGTGGGTGCTGGAAGTGGAGAAGGTCCGGGACATCGAGGTCCGCTGGCACCTCATGAGCCTCGCCGTCCTCAACGAGGACAAGCTGGACGAGCTGCCCGACGAATACCGGGAGTTTCTCTCCACCAAGGCCTGGGCCCCGGTCCGTGTGGTCGCCGCCGCCTGGCAGAAGCACGGCGCCGACGTCCTCGGCCCGCTGTACACCGCGCTCGGCACCCGTATCCACAACGGCGGCGAGGGCCCGACCCGCGAGGCGATCGAGGGTGCCCTCGCGGACGCCGGTCTGCCCGCCGACCTGATCGAGTACGCCGACCAGGAGGACTTCGAGTTCGACGCGGAGCTGCGCGCCTCCCACAAGGAGGGCATCGACAAGGTCGGCCAGGACGTCGGCACCCCGGTCATCGCCGTGCCCGGCTCGGACGGCGAGCAGATCGCCTTCTTCGGCCCGGTCGTCACCCCCGCCCCGCAGGGCGAGGAGGCGGCCCGCCTGTGGGACGGCACCCTCGCGGTCGCCTCCGTCCCCGGCTTCTACGAGATCAAGCGGAGCCGTAGCAAGGGCCCCGACTTCAGCAACCTGTAGACCCGCCTGTCTCCGCCGAGGGGGCAAGCCCTGACGAGCCAGTACGGGAAGGCCCCCGCGAGTCACGTCCTCGCGGGGGCCTCCTCTCTTCGGGTCAGCCGCCCGCGCGTCGCCGCTGCCGGAGGTAACCCACCGCGGCGAGTACGGCGGTCATCCCGCCCGTGTAGTAGAGCTGCACACGGGTGTCCGCCTCCCGGGCCATCAGGACGAAGATCGCCGTCATGCCGGCCAGCGCCAGCCACGTCAGATACGGGAACGCCCACATGCGGACGACCAGCTTCTCCGGACTCTCCCGTTCCAGGCGGCGGCGGAGCAGCAGCTGTGAGACGGCGATGAAGATCCAGACGACCAGGATCACCGCGCCGATCATGTTGAGGAGCCAGGGGAAGACGTCGTCGGGGCGCCAGTAGCTGAGCACGACACAGACGAAACCGAAGACACAGGACGTGAGGACCGCCAGGCGCGGGACGCCTCCGGAGACCCTGGCCAGCGCCCTGGGGCCCTGGCCGCGCTCCACCAGGGAGTGGGCGATGCGCGAGGAGCCGTAGATGTTGGCGTTCATCGCGGAGAGCAGCGCGACCAGGACGACCACGTTCATCAGCCGGCCGGCGGCGGGGATGCCCAGGTGGTCGAGGGCCGCGACGTACGGGCCCTTCTCGACGACCTCTGCCGAGTCCCAGGGGACCAGGGTGACGATGACCGCCATGGAGCCGACGTAGAAGAGGGCGATGCGCCACATGGCGGTGCGGACCGCGCTCGCCACGCCCCGCACCGGGTTCTCCGACTCGGCCGCCGCGATGGTGACCGTCTCCAGGCCGCCGTACGCGAAGACCGAGGCGAGCAGGCCGATGATCAGACCCTCGCCGCCGTTCGGGAGGAAGTCGGTGAGGTTGGCGGCGCCCGGGGAGTCCGTGCCGGGGAGTACACCGGCGATCGCCAGCACGCCCAGGACCAGGAACAGGCTGATCGCGCCTACCTTCAGCGCCGCGAACCAGAACTCGAACTCGCCGAAGTTGCGCACCGCGGCCAGGTTCGCGGCACAGAAGACGACCATGAAGAGGGCCACCCACGCCCACTCCGGTGTCCCCGGCAGCCAGCCCGTCACGATCTTCGCCGCGCCGATGCCCTCCAGGCCCACGGCCGTGCACAGCAGCACCCAGAACGACCAGCCCGCCGTGAAGCCCGCCCACGGTCCGATCGCCCGCTCGGCGTGCGCCGAGAAGGAACCCGAGGACGGGTGGGCGGCAGACATCTCGCCCAGCATCCGCATCACCAGCATCACGAGAAGGCCGGAGAGGGTGTAGGCGACGACGATGGACGGGCCGGCGGCGGCGATACCCGCGCCGGAGCCCACGAACAGACCCGCGCCGATGACACCTCCCAGGGCGATCATCGAGAGGTGGCGCTGCTTGAGGCCGTGGGAGAGCGTGGCACCGCCGTCCTGTGTCGGCGGTGTCTCGACCGTGGTGGTGCTGTGCGGCATGGGCGCGGCTCGTCCAGTGCGGTAGATGGGCAAAAACGCCCACAGTCTGGGCGGCCGCTCCGCTCGGAGGGATCGGCCGCCCACCATCCGGACACGCCGGGTGCGGGGAGTGACTACGCGGCTACGACCACGGTCGTGTAGTGCGAGGCGTCCCCTTCGATCGAGTAGCTCTCCTTGCCCTCGATACCGACCGGGATGTCACCGGCGACGGTGACCCGGTGCAGCCGGCGCGGCAGGCCGTCGTAGTTGTCGACCGCGTAGTGCTGGGTGATGCGGTTGTCGAAGAGGACGAGCTGGTTCTCGGACCAGCGGTGGCGCAGGATGTTCTCCGGCCGGGTGACGTAGGCCTGCAGCAGGTCGAGTATCTTGCGTCCCTCGCCCGGCGACAGCCCCACGATCCGCTGGGCGAACCCGCCGATGAACAGCCCGCGTTCACCGGTCAGCGGGTGGACGCGCACCACCGGGTGGACCGTGCGGTACTTGATGGACGTGAACTGGGCGCGCTGGGCGGCGTGTTCCTCGTCGACGTCCTCCTCCGGAACGGCGTAGTCGTAGTCGTTGGTGTGCTCGGCCCAGAGAGTGTCCGCCAACTGCCGCAGCGATTCCGGCAGTTGGCGGTACGCGGTGGCCGAGTTGGTGATCAGTGTCTCGCCGCCGTACGGCGGGAGGGTGACGGAGCGCAGGGTGCTGGCCTGCGGCGGGTTGAGGACGAAGGTCACGTCGGTGTGCCAGTGGTTGGCGGCCCGGCCGCGCTCACTGTCGACGGGCAGGACGTTCGGGACGCCGTCGACGGAGGAGACCGTCGGATGCGCGGTGGTGACGTCACCGAAGTGGCGGACGAAGGCCTGCTGGGTGTCGTCGTCGAGGTGCACGTCGTCGAAGACGAGCGCCTTGTGCGTGTTGAGGGCCTCGCGGATCGCGGTCGCGGTCTCCGCGCCGAGCGGCCGGGAGATGTCGACGCCGGAGACCCGGGCGCCGATGTTCGCGGTGATCTTGGTGATCTGGAGGGACATCGCGGTTCCTTTCGGATGAGCGTCAGATGAGCACAGGTCCGGCGTACTGGTTGGCGGGGCGGGGGAGGCCGTAGCGCTCCCGCAGGGTCTGGGGCGGGCCGTACTCCGTGCGCAGCAGGCCGCGGGCGCGCAGGATCGGTACGACGTGCTCGACGAAGGCCTCCAGACCGGAGGGCAGCACCGGCGGCATGATGTTGAAGCCGTCGGCGGCGCCCCGGGTGAACCAGGTCTCGATCGCGTCGGCGATCTGGTCGGGTGTCCCGGCGAAGGTCAGATGGCCGCGGCCACCGCCGAGCCGGCCGATCAGCTGCCGTACGGTGAGCCGCTCGCGGCGGGCGAGCTCGACGACCAGGGTGTAGCGGCTCTTGGCACCCTCGACGGCGTCCTCGGACGGAAGGTCGGTCGGCAGCGGCGCGTCCAGCTCCAGGGTGCCGGGGGCCAGTTGCAGGAGCCGCTCCAGGCGGTCGACGCCGTACCGGTGCACGATGTGGTCCTCGAGGAGCTGCTCGTTCGCCCGCGCCTCGGTCTCGGTCGAGCCGGTCACCGGGACGATGCCCGGCAGCACCTTGATGTGGTCCGGGTCCCGGCCGGCCGCGGCCGTGCGTGCCTTGAGGTCGGCGTAGAAGGCCCGGGCGTCCTCGATGGTCTGCTGCGCGGTGAACACGGCCTCGGCGTACCGGGCCGCGAACGCCTTGCCGTCCTCGCTGGAGCCCGCCTGCACGAGAAGTGGGTAACCCTGTGGGGAGCGGGGCACGTTGAGGGCGCCCTCGACACTGAAGTACGGCCCCTGGTGCCGGGGCGGGTGGATCTTCGCGTCGTCACCCCAGACGCCGGCCGCCTTGTCGGCGACGATGGCGTCGTCCTCCCAGCTGTCCCAGAGTTTCAGCGCCACGTCGAGGAAGTCGGCGGCCCGGGCGTACCGCTCGGCGTGCGCGGGCTCCGCGTCCAGACCGAAGTTCCGGGCCGCCTCCGCCCCCGCCGTGGTGACGATGTTCCAGCCCGCCCGGCCGCCGCTGACGATGTCGAGGGAGGCGAACCTGCGGGCCAGGTTGTAGGGGGAGTTGTAGGAGGTGGAGGCGGTGGCGATCAGGCCGATGTGCTCGGTGGCGGTCGCCAGCGCGGTGAGCAGGGTGAGCGGTTCCAGGGCGCCGGAGGGCCGCTGGGCGACACTGCCCCACAGATGCGGGCCGTCGGCGAGGAAGAGCGAGTCGAAGGTGCCGCGCTCGGCGGTCCTGGCCAGCCGTACGTAGTGCGCGAGGTCGGTGTGTGCGTAGGGGTCGCTCTCCGGGAGGCGCCAGGAGGCCTCGTGGTGGCCGGTGTTCATGAGGAAGGCGTTGAGATGGAGCCGGCGGGTCATGCGGGGTCCTCCGTGACACCGAGGGCGGCGAGCAACTGCTTGCGGTAGAGGGCGCTCGGCCGGCCGCGCTCCACGGTCAGGTCCAGGCCGATCCGGCCGTTCTCCAGGACCAGCACGCGGTCGGCGAGGACGATCGCCTCGTCGACGTCGTGGGTGACGAGCAGCACGGACGGCCGGTGCCGCTTCCACAGCTCGCGCAGCAGATGGTGCATCTTGATGCGGGTGAGGGCGTCGAGCGCTCCGAACGGCTCGTCGGCGAGGAGCAGTTCGGGCTCGCGGACCAGGGAGCGGGCGAGCGCGGCACGCTGCGCCTCACCGCCTGACAGCTCGCCCGGCCAGGCCCGCTCCCGGCCGCCGAGACCGACCTCTTCGAGCGCCGACCGGCCGTGCTCCGAGGCGTCCCTGCCGTCCAGTCCCAGCACGACGTTGTCGAGCACCCGGCGCCAGGGCAGCAGCCGGGCGTCCTGGAAGACCACCGACACCCGCTCGGGGGCGGTGAGCCGACCGCTGCCGGTGACCCCGTGGTCGAGTCCGGCGACCGCCCGCAGCAGGGTGCTCTTGCCGGAGCCGCTGTGCCCGAGCAGGGCGGTGAACTGTCCGGCGGGCAGGTCGAGGTCGATGCCGTCGAGGACCGTACGACCGCCGAACGACCTTGTGAGCCCCCGCAGTTGTACGGCCGGACGGGTCAGCTGCTCAGTGTGCGGCGCCATGACAGCACCCTCCGTTCGATGCGGCGGACCACGGTGTCGGAGACCAGGCCGAAGACGCCGTAGATCAGCAGACCGACGAGGATGATGTCGCTGCGCCCGTAGTTCTGGGCCTGGAACATCATGTAGCCGAGGCCGCTGGTGGCGTTGATCTGCTCCAGGACGACCAGACCGAGCCAGGATCCGGTGACGCCGAGCCGGAGTCCCACGAAGAATCCGGGCAGCGCGCCGGGGATCACGATCTGCCGGACGAACTGGAGCCTCGTCAGGTCCAGGACCTCGGCGAGTTCGACGTACCGGCTGTCGATGGCGGACAGCGCGGCATGCGTGTTCAGGTAGACCGGGATGTAGACGACGATCGCGATGATGGCGATCTTGAAGGTCTCGCCGATGCCCAGCCAGAGGATGAACAGCGGGATCAGGCCGAGGGTGGGGATCGCCCGGTTGATCTGCACGGTCCCGTCGATCAGGGCCTCCCCGACCCGGCTGAGCCCGGCGGCCAGGGCCAGCAGCACCCCGGCGGTCAGTCCGATCGCGAAGCCGTATCCGGCTCGTTCCACGGAGGTCAGCACATCGGTGGGCAGCGTCCCGTCCGTCCACAGATGGCCGGCGGTCCTCACGACGGTCCAGGGCGCCGGGATCGCATTCGGGTCGAGCTGTCCGGCGGCGGAGGCGATCGCCCAGGCGGCGAGGAGGACGAGCGGACCGGCCAGCCGGGCGGCGGGCAGCCGGCGGCCGGGGGAGAGCCGGCGGCGCGGCCGGACCGGACGGGCCTTGTCCTCGACGGGAACCGCGGCGGCGGTCGTGGTCACGGCGGTCATTTCCGGTACTCCGCTGCTACGGCCTTCGCGGCGATGCCCTCGAAGCGGTGGTCGAAGAGCGAGGAGACGTCGGTCTTCTTCACGAAGCCGCCCTCCGCCAGCAGATCGGCGGTCTCCTGCTCCCACTTGATCGCCTCGTCCCAGCTGGGCGGGAAGAGCGGCTTGTTGGCGATGTCGGTGATGCTCTTGGCCTGGGCGAGGGTCAGGTTCTGGGTCTTGACGTAGAACTCCTCGTCCCAGACGTCCGGGTTCTCCCACTGCCAGACCAGGCCCTGGGCCCACTGCGGGATGTACGCGGCGATCGCGGCCGCCTTCGCCGGGTCGTTCAGCACCGAGACCGGCGCCCACAGCAGATTGAGCAGGTCGACGACGTCGGTGGTGATCGTGTGGGCGCCCTTCGAGCCGTACTGCTGGATATAGGCCGGTGCCTGGGTGTTGGCCAGCGGGGCCACGTCCACCTGACCGGACTGGAGGGCGGTGAAGAACTGGTTGCTGGTCAGCGGGACGAGCTGTACGTCGTCGTAGGCGAGCCCGGCCTCCTTCAGTGCCCGCAGCAGTACGACACCCTGAGCCTGCCCCTGCGAGAAGGCGAGCTTCTTCCCCTTGAAACCGGCGACCGTGCGGATGTCGCTGCCCGGCTTGGTGGCGAACAGATAGTTGGGTTTGCGGGTGATCTCGATCGCCACGATCTTTGCCGCGAAACCCTGGAACTGCGCCTGGATCGGCGGGATTCCCGCGTTGTTCGCGAGGTCCAGCGACTTGGCGCGGAACGCGTTGATGACATCGGGGCCGGCCCCGATGTTCGCCCAACTCGACACCGTGAACGGCAGCTTGGGCAGCTTCGCCAGCTTGAACTGAATCTGCTGGGTGTTCAGATACGAGGCGATCTTCAGGCTGGTGCCGGCCGGCACCCTGGCGGCCGGCGGGGCGGTGGAGGTGGCCGCGGTGTCGGCGGCGGCGCTGCCACCGGCGCAGCCGCTCAGCCCGGCCACGGCCGCCGAGGCGCCGAGCAGCGAGGTGAGGAAGAGCCGGCGGTCGATGCCGGAGGAGGACGCAGAAGGCATGGGAGGGCTCCCGGGAGAAAAGCAGCTGAGAAGCGGCAGAAAGGCAGGGAGAATACCCGGCGACGGAAGGCCGGAAAGAAAGATCTCACGCAGAGGGAAATGCGCGCCCGGGGCGCGTCAAGACGTCAGCAACAGAGGGTGCGACAGGTCATGAGAAGGATGTTCCTTGCCGTGGGCGACGGCTGTCAATATTCCGAGTTTCTGAATTAAATAAGCCGTGGTCACGCGCTCAACGGGTCCCGGTACAGCACGTCGAGGACCACCGAACCGCCCGCCACCGCCAGCACCCGGTCACCGAAACTGGTCGGCGCGACCACGGCCGCCCGCTCCGGTCCGACCGCCTCCCGCAGCGCGGCGAGACAGTCCTCCCGGTGCAGCACACCCACCTCGGTGACCACCACGCTCTCCGGGTTGAGCACGTCGAGCAGCAGCCCCGCCGCCCGCCCGGTCAGCCGCGCCCGCTCCACAAGGAGCCGCACGGCCACCGGGTCACCGGCGCCGGCCGCCGCGAGGACGTCCATCGGATTGGAGCCGTCGACGACCCCGGCCGCCCGGGCCCGCCGCACCAGCGTCCGCTCGCTCAGCTCCACCTGGAGACAGCCGGTGCGTCCGCAGCCGCAGGGCTCGGTGCCGCCCGGCACCGGGAGATGGACGATCGTGCCCGCCTGGGAGCGCGGGCCGTGGTGCACCTCGTCGCCGGTGGCGAAGGCCGCGTCGACCACGTTCCCGACGAACAGGTGCAGCACGCTCCGGCTGCCCCGGGCCCGTCCGAAGAGCCGCTCGCCGTTGACCAACGCCCGGGCATGCCCGTCCACATGGACCGGCAGCCCGGTGTGCGCGCCGAGCAGCTCCCGCACCGGCACCTCGCGCCAGCCCAGCAGAGGATGCTCGACGACGGTCCCGGAGTCCCGGTCCACCCAGCCGCCGACCGCGACCCCGACGCCCAGCGGCCGGCTGCCCCGCACCCCGTCGAGCAGCGCGGCCAGTCCGGCGGCCGCCCGCTCCAGCACCCCGCGCGGTTCGGTGTCCCGGTGCTTCAACTCCCGCCGTACGACGACCCGTCCACGCAGGTCGAGCAGCGCGACCGTGGTGTAGGGCACGGCCACATGCACTCCGCCGACCACGAACCGCGAGTCGTCCAGGTCGACGGGAACATGCGGCCGGCCCACCCCGCCGGCCCGGCGGGGCGCCACCGCCTCCCGGATCAGGCCGAGTTCGGTGAACCGGGCGCAGTAGTCGGTGACGGACGCCGGGGAAAGCCCGGTCAGCCGGGCGATGGTGGAGCGGGCCACCGGCCCGTGCTCCAGTACCGACCGCAGGACCACGCTGGCGCTGGTCCGCCGCCGGTCGCCAGGGGGAGAGATGAGCGGGGGTGCCGCGGTACGGGGCATGGGAAACCGTCCTCGGGAACGGGGCCGACACGTCTCGGGATGCGAGGCGCGCAGGACCGGTCTCCCGCCGCGCGGCCTCAGGCCGGACGGCGACAGGTGGCAGCCCCTTGCCGCCGCAGGTCGACATAGCGACGCGACGTGAGGTTCAGGGACTGGGCGACCATGTCCGAAAGCGTAGGCCGACAACCCCGAATCCCACCAGACCACTGGGATTCGATTGGGGGAACTCCACAGACCTGTTCAACGCCGTTGACGTGACTGAAACATCTCTGCCTCAGTGATCGGCGTCACCTCACAACATGTGTAACCCGCACCCTTTGTGGGGAGCCCACCAAGCGTCCGTCACGGCCTTTGTCGACCGCTGACGTGTTCGGCTCAGGTGAGCCGGGATAGCGTCACGGTGTCCCCTGCTTGTCTGCCCACCCTCACCTCGCGGAGTCCCCATGAGCACCGCCACCGCAGCCCCGTCGATCCGCACGGGCACCGTCCTCGCCGACCTCCTGCCCGCGTCCCGGGTACGCGATGCCGCCCTCGTGGTCGGCGGCGCCGCGCTCACCGGCCTCGCCGCCCAGATCGCCGTCCCCGTGCCGGGCTCCCCGGTGCCGGTGACCGGCCAGACCTTCGCGGCCCTGCTCGTCGGCACCGCCCTCGGCGCCCGCCGCGGCCTGCTCTCCCTCGCCCTGTACGCGCTGGCGGGCCTCGCGGGCGTGCCCTGGTTCGCGAGCGGCACCTCCGGTGTCTCCGTCTCCTTCGGCTACATCCTCGGCATGATGCTCGCCTCCGCCGTCGTGGGCGCCCTGGCCCGGCGCGGCGCCGACCGCAACGTGCTGCGGATGGCGGGCACGATGGTGCTCGGCGAGGCGATCATCTACGCGATCGGTGTGCCGTACCTGGCCTACGCCGCCGACATGTCCGCGTCCGCGGCGATCGCCGCCGGCCTCACCCCGTTCCTGATCGGCGACGCGGTGAAGGCGGCCCTGGCGATGGGTGCGATGCCGACCGCGTGGAAGCTGGCCGACAAGGGCTGACGGGACCGAAACCGTGAAGGGGCCCGAGGCGCATCGGCGCCTCGGGCCCCTTCACACCGTGATGCCTAGTCGGTCCGCCGCCGCGACCACCACACGCCCGCCGCCCCGGCCGCCATCAGCGCCGCGCCGGCCGCAGCGAGCGGCAGTACGTCACTTCCCGCGCCGGTCTTCGGCAGTTGGTCGCCGCTCGGCCCGACCGGCTTGTTGTCGGTGCCCAGCAGCAGCGGGGTGGCCGGGGCGTTCGGCGACGGGTTCGTCGTACCGAACGGCACCGGGCCCTGCTGCCAGAACGTCTTCTTCCCGTCCGCGCTCCGCACGGGCAGACAGATCTTCCCGGTCTTGCCCAGATCGAACGTGGCGTCCACCGGATACGACTTCGACCTGCCCGCGCCGAGCGCGCCGACCGGGCAACTGAAGCCGCTGTTCGAACCGGCCGGCAGATCCTTCTCCGCGACGGCGTCGCAGCCCTGCACGTTCGTGACCTTCAGGCCGTCGAAACCGACCACCAAAAGCCTGATTCCGTCGCTGTCCTTTGTTCCTTCGTTCTTGACGGTGGCGGTAATCGCCGTTTTCTGCGAACTGTTGTCGACCGAGATCCTCTCGGGCAACGTGGTCGTCAGCTTCACACCCGCCGGTGCCTGGTCAACCGCCTTTCCTCCCTTGCCGCTTCCCGGTCCCTGGTCATCGGCGGCGGCCGTGAACGGGAGGATCATCACGGCCGAGAAAGATGCCACGACCAGCGATCCCGCGACGACTGCCCTACGACGAGAACTCATGTTCGTCCCCCTTGCAACCCCCTGACCGCGCCTGAATTCGCGGTCACTTGAAGAGGTACCACAAGATTTCTCCGCACTATGCTGGTACGGCCGCAAGTGTGACCATTGTGTGTCGGCAGGGGCGGTCGTTGAGGGGGTGCAGCGAATTGCCGGAGAATTCAGGGAGTTCAGGGAATTCAGTTGGTCCAGGGAATTCGGAGAGCGCGGGGCACGGTGGTGTCCCGGGGCTGCTGGTGACCGGTCGCTACCGGCTGGCCGAGAGTGTCGGGCAGGGGGGAATGGGGCGGGTGTGGCGGGCCGTCGACGAGACGCTCGACCGGCAGGTCGCCGTCAAGGAGATGCGGATCGACGGCCTCGACGCCGAGGACACCCGCACCCGCCGCGAACGCACCCTGCGCGAGGCCAGGGCCACCGCCAGGATCGACCACCCCAACGTCGTACGGGTCTACGACGTCGTCGACGAGGGCGAACGCCTGTGGATCGTGATGGAGCTGGTCAACGGCCGCTCGCTGGAGTGGATCATGGCCGAGGAGGGAGCGCTGAGCCCGCGCGCGGCCGCCCGGATCGGCCTCGGCCTGGTCGCGGCGCTGCGCCAGGTGCACGCCGGGGGAGTGCTGCACCGCGACATCAAACCCGGGAACGTACTCGTCGAGAACGCCGCCGGCCGGGTAGTCCTCACCGACTTCGGCATCGCGGCGATCCAGGACGCCAAGGCGCTCACCATGGTCGGCATGCTCGTCGGCTCCCCCGACTACATGGCACCCGAGCGGATCTCCGGCCGCCCGCAGGGCCCGCCGTCCGATGTCTGGTCGCTCGGCGCGACCCTGTGCGCGGCCCTCGGCGGCCGCTCCCCCTTCTCCCGCGACACGACCCTGGCTACCCTGCACGCCGTCCTCTACGAGGAGCCCGAACTCCCCGCGGCGGCGGGCCCGTTGCACGACCTGCTGGCAGCGCTGCTGGCGAAGGAACCGACGGCGCGGCCGGCCCTGGCGGAGATGGAAGAGACGCTGCGACCGGTGGCGTACCCGGCACAGACACCGACGGAGACGTATCCGGCGCCGGCTGCCGAACGTCCTACCCCGACGTACGTGGACCTGACGAAGCTGCGACTCCCGGCACCGGAGGACGAACGCCCGGAGACGCCGGCACCTCCGCCGGTGAGTGCGTCGACGGAGGCGGCGACGGAACGCTCCGAGGTCCGCTCGGAGACTCCGTCCGGCAACTCCGTCAGTCCCACAGTTTCGGGCCGCCCCAACCCCCCGAGGGGCGCGGGGCTGCATCCGTCAGCGGCTCCGCCGCGGAGCGCGACCAGCCACCACGCACCCGCAGTGACCCTTCGACACAAGCCCCCCGTCCGCACGACCCTCCTCGCCGCACTCGGAATCGCGGCCGTGGTCACCGCCATCGCCATCCTCCTCACCACCACAACAGGCGGCGGCGACAGCGACACAGCAGCCGGCACCTCCCCAACCCCCTCAGCCTCGATCTCCCCCTCGGCCACCGTCGCGGGCACCGCCCGCCCCCGCAGCCTCCCGCCCGGCGCCCACGAGGAGGCCGGCGGATTCGCGTGGGTGACCCCGAAGGGCTGGCGCAGGGACGTGAAGACCGGCGCCGAGGTGCACTACACCTCCCCCGACGGCAGCCAGGAGCTCGTCGCCAAGTCCGCCCTGGCCCGCGGCGACCTCATGGACAGCTGGAGCGCCTCCGAACGCGGCGCCCACCAGGGCCGGGACTACACCAAGATCCGGCTGGTCGAGACGACGTTCCGCGGCTACCCGGCGGTGATCTGGGAGTACACCTTCACCATCGAGGGCGTCCGCTGGCACGCACGGCTGCTGGGCTTCGACGCCGACGGGAAGTCGTACCAGATCAACACCTGGTACCAGCCGGCGATCGAAACCCAGGCCGTGAAGACGTACGAACGGGTCAAGGAGGGCTTCACCCTCTTGTGAGCGTCAGCCGACGGACACCTTGTCGGCGGGCTCGCCGGTCTCCGCGGCGGTCGCCGCCACCCGGCCTCCCGTGACCTTCTGCTTCACCACGGCGACGGCGATCACCACCGCCGCGACGAGCAGCGACAGCAGCACGGTCGTACGACCGCTGCTCTCGCCCTCCGTGTCGGTCAGCATGTAGCCCAGGACGAACACGATCAGACCGGCCGTCGCCCAGGTCAGGTACGGGTACAGCCACATCTTCACGACGAGCTTCTCCGGCGCCTCGGCCTGGATGATCTTCCGCATGCGCAGCTGCGAGAAGCAGATGACCAGCCAGACGAACAGGGCGACCGCGCCCGAGGAGTTGACGAGGAAGAGGAAGACGGAGTCCGGGAACCGGTAGTTGAAGAAGACGGCGACGAACCCGAAGACGACGGAGGCGACGATCGCGGCCATCGGCACACCGCGGGAGGTGGTCCGGGCGAACACCTTCGGCGCGTCGCCGCGCTGCCCGAGCGAGAACGCCATCCGGGAGGCCGTGTACAGACCGGAGTTGAGACAGGACAGCACCGAGGTCAGCACGATGAAGTTCATGATCTGACCGGCGTGCGCGATACCGAGGGAGTCGAGGGCGGCGACGTACGAGCCCTTCTCCTTGATCGACGGGTCGTTCCACGGCAGCAGCGCGACGACGATGAGGATCGAGCCGAGGTAGAAGACGCCGATCCGCCAGATGATGCTGTTGGTCGACTTGGTGACCGCTCGCTGCGGGTTCTCGGACTCACCGGCGGCCAGGGTGGCGATCTCGCTGCCCATGAAGGAGAAGACGACCAGCAGCACACCGGTGAGGATCGCGCCGGGGCCATGAGGCAGGAAGCCGCCGTGGTCGGTGAGGTTGGCGAAGCTCGCCTTGTCGGCGTGCACGCCGGGCAGTACACCGAAGACGGCCAGCAGGCCGACGACGATGAACGCGCCGATCGCGACGACCTTGATCCCGGCGAACCAGAACTCGAACTCGCCGTACGAGCCGACCGAGACCAGGTTGGTGGCGGTGAGCACCACCATCACGATGAGCGCCCAGCCCCACTGGGGCACGGCCGGTATCCAGCCCTCCAGGATCTTGGCACCCGCGGTGGCCTCCACCGCCAGCACCACGACCCAGAAGAACCAGTACAGCCAGCCGATGGAGAACCCGGCCCAGCGGCCGAGGGCGCGGTCCGCGTGCGCGGAGAACGAACCGGACGTCGGATTGGCGGCGGACATCTCGCCGAGCATCCGCATCACGAGGACGACGAGGGTGCCGACGAGGGCGTACGACAGCAGGATGCCGGGCCCTGCGGTGGCGATACCTGAACTGGAACCGACGAAGAGACCGGCGCCGATGACACCGCCGATGGCGATCATCGACAGATGACGGTTCTTGAGTCCTGCGTGCAGACCGTTGCCGGGATCGCCGGCCGAGGACGGGGCAGTCGTGGTCGGCTGCGAAGTCATGGGGGAATTCCTTTGCGCCGTTGAGCGGGGTCCCCGTACGAGCGGCGTACGAGTTGGTCCAGTGAAACGGAGGCGGGCGAATTCCTGAACCTTTGAATCCAGATCGTTACTTGAGGTTTTCCTGAGGTTCTGTAGTGTTGCTCACACTTTCCGGGTGTGGCCCCGGGACTGCCGTGCGTTAACGGGCATGTCACACTCGTCCCATGCGCGTGTATCTCGGCTCCGACCATGCGGGCTTCGAACTCAAGAACCACCTCGTCGAGTGGCTGAAGGAAGCGGGTCACGACCCCGTCGACTGCGGCCCCCACATCTACGACGCCCAGGACGACTACCCGCCTTTCTGCCTCCGCGCGGCCGAGCGGACGGCGGCGGACCCCGAGTCCCTCGGCATCGTGATCGGCGGCTCCGGCAACGGTGAGCAGATCGCCGCGAACAAGGTGAAGGGCGTGCGTGCGGCGCTGGCCTGGAGCGAGGAGACCGCGTCGCTGGGCCGGCAGCACAACAACGCGAACGTCGTCGCGGTGGGGGCGCGGATGCACACGCAGGAAGAGGCGACGAAGTTCGTCGAGACATTCCTGAACACGCCGTTCTCGCAGGGCGAGCGCCACATCCGCCGCATCGAGATGCTGACGGCGTACGAGACGACGGGCGACCTCCCGCCCATCCCGGCGCACCACCCCCAGCCGTAGCCTCTGTCCACCCACCCACCCGGCCGCGGGCGTCCTGTCGGGCCGGGCGGTGGCCGTCCCGCTGCGGGCCGGTGGGGGCTGGTCGCGCCCACGCGGCGGAGCCGCACCTTGATACAGCCCCGCTCCCCTTACGGGGCGCTGACCGCGGCGTGCCTGACCGGGGGCACCCTCGGCCCTTACGGCGTCCTGCCCCGGCCTTCAGTGGGGCTCTGGCCGGCGACTGCGCCCTTCTCCATCAGCTCGGGATCTTCTGCCCCTCGACGTTCGCCTCTCCACTGAGCGAGTCGGGTGGGTGAGTGGGAAAGGAATTGGCCTCGTGCCAGAAGGGCACACCATTCACCGGCTTGCGGTGGACTACCGTCGGCTCAGCGGACCTGTGCGGGTCAGCAGCCCGCAGGGCAAGTTCTCCGACGCCGCCCAGTTGATCGACGGCGCCCCCCTCGCCCGTACCGAAGCCCACGGCAAGCACCTCTTCCTCGGCTTCCGGGACAGCGACTGGGTGCACATCCATCTCGGCCTCTTCGGCAAGGTCACCTTCGGAGACGCCCCCGCACCCCCGGCCACCGACACCGTCCGGCTCCGCCTCGCCGACGCCACCTCGTACGTGGACCTGCGCGGCCCCACCACCTGCGCCCTGATCACCGACGCGGAGAAGAACGCCATACACGCCCGGCTCGGGCCGGATCCGCTCCGTGACGACGCGGACCCGAGCCTCGCGTACCGGAAGATCTCCCGCAGTCGTACGACCGTCGCCGCGCTTCTGATGGACCAGAAGGTCATCGCGGGGGTCGGCAACGTCTACCGGGCCGAGGTGCTGTTCCGGCACGGGATCGATCCCTACCGCGCCGGCAGGGATATCACCCCCGCCGAGTGGGATGCCGTGTGGGCCGATCTCGTCGAGCTCATGCACGAAGGCGTCCGGAACAACCGGATCGACACCGTCCGGCCCGAGCACACCCCGGAGGCGATGGGACGCCCGCCACGCGTCGACGACCACGGCGGCGAGGTGTACGTCTACCGCCGGGCCACCCTGCCCTGCCACATCTGCGGCACCGAGATCCGCACCGCCGACCTCGCCGCCCGCAACCTCTTCTGGTGCCCCCGCTGCCAGAACCGCTGAGCGCTTCTGGTGCCCCTGCTGCCAGAACCGCTGAGCGGGCGCACTAGAAACCGTGCGGCAGCCACGGCAGTACCGCTGAGCCGAACGCCGTCGAAGCCTCCGCCAGTACCCCCGGCCGCAGCTCCCGCACCCGGCCGGCGCGCGCCAGCGACAGCAGGGAGACACCGCCGAGGTACGCCGCCCCCAGCTCCCGTACGGACAGGGCGAGCTCGGCCGTGTCCGTCGTACGCTCGCAGGACGCACCCTTGGCGTCCCCGCTCAGCCGCCAACGCCCCGTGTTCCAGGGGCAGAAGGCGTCGTCCACCTCCAGCACCACGTCCACCGGCGCCTGATAGGTCCGCGCCGCGAGCGCCTTACCGACGTCGACGAGACGGACGTACCCCATGTCCCGCACCCGCGTCCTACAGCGCCGGATGTCGGAGACCAGGTACTGCCAGGCGTCGTCGACCGGCCGCCCCCGTACTGCCAGCGTCGACATCAGGTCGATGCCGAACAGGAACCGCCACAGCGCGGCGTCGCTCGCCGGGTCCAGCGCGGCCAGGGCGTCCAGCGTGACCGTGCCGTCGTGCCCGCTCGGCCCCCAGCCCAGCTTCGTGCGGAACCGGGCGTACCCGGTGATCCTCCCGCCCCGCTCGGCGACCACGCACTGCAGCGCCGACGCCCCGTCCCGCTCGCTCTCCGGGTCCAGCAGCCCCGCCCGCTCCCAGCCGGGCTGCCGGGCCAGCATCCCGGGCCGCAGCGGCACCAGCTCCGCGTACACCGCCTCGCACGCGTCGAGCACATCGGCCGGCCCCGCGTACCGCAGCCGTACGTCGTCGGTGCCGGCCGGCACCGCCAGAGTCACCCGGCTCGTGTCGATCTCGGCGTGCAGCTGGTAGATCGCGGCGTCGTACCCGAAGCGGCCGTAGATCGCCGGCTCGGAGGCGGTCAGCGCGGCCAGGGGCTCGCCCCGCTCCCGTACGTCGTCCAGCTGGCGGCGCATCATCGAGGTCAGCACCCCGCGCCGCCGGTGGGTCGCGGACACGCTCACCATGGTGACGCCCGCGGCGGGCACCACGGCGCCGCCCGGCACGGTCATCCGGAAGCTGAACGCCCCTCCCGTCCCGACGAGTTCGGCCCCGTCCCAGACGGCCAGCGAACGCTCGAACTCCGTGAGGGAGCGGTCCAGTTCGCGCTCCTCTGCCGGTGTCGGCCCGGCACCGAAGGCCCGCACCAGGTGGTCCCACCACCCGTCGAACTCCTCGGGACGCAGCACCTTAACTTCGGTCGTACGGTCGGTCGCCATACGCCATGCCTAGCAGGGTCATTGCAGGGCGAGCCAGCGAATTTCTCCCGGACGGCGACGCGGGGGCGTCCGGTGAAGTTCACTGTGAAGTCGCACCCGAAGGCGAACCTCGGACGGGGGACAAGTGGGACCTCCCGTGCCAAGCAGCTGGTCCGATGGATAGGGTCCCGAACTGATGGCAGTAGACCGAGAGCGGCGCGGAAAAGCCGAGACGTTCACGGCCCGGTGGAAGATGCAGTGGCACCGGGCCCGCGTCGGCCTGCGCAGAAGCGCCGTGGACTACTTCCGCGGCGACGGCTCCGACTGGATCGCGCTCGCCGGACTCCTGCTGACCGTCCCGGTCCTGGCGGCCATGACCCTCGCCAACTCGGTGTGGTTCTCCCCGGCCTCCCTGGTCCTGCCGATCATCGCGGGCGGCCTGCTGCTGCGCCCGGCGAGCCTGCTCGGCCTGTACGCGGCGGCGGCCACGGCACTGATCGTGGAGTCGGTACGCCTCGGCCCCTACACCGAGGGCCCGTCGCGGGTCACCCCGGGAGTGGTCCTGGTCGTGGCGGCCTGCGGCTTCTTCGGTCTCCTCACCGCCCAGTTCCGCAGCCGGGTCGGCGTGCCCTGGCGGCGCGGCGGCACCATGCTCTTCGACCTGCGCGAACGCATCCGGGTGCAGAGCAAGCTGCCGAAGCTGCCGCTGGGCTGGCACCGTGAGATGGCCCTGCGGCCGGCCGGCGGCCAGTCCTTCTCCGGCGACTTCGTGGTCGCGGCCCGTACGAACAACGGCCGCACGATGGAGGTCGTCCTCACGGACGTCTCCGGCAAGGGCATGGACGCGGCGTCCCGCGCGCTGCTGCTGTCCGGGGCGTTCGGCGGCCTCCTGGGCTCACTGCCACCGCACGCCTTCCTCACCGCGGCCAACGGCTACCTCCTGCGCCAGGACTGGGACGAGGGCTTCGCCACCTCGATCCACCTGGTCCTCGACCTGGACTCCGGCGACTACGAGCTGTACTCCGCGGGCCACCCGCCGGGCCTCCAGCTCAGCGCCGGCAGCGGCCGCTGGGAGGAGAAGGCGGCGGAGGGCCCTCTCCTGGGCGTGTACGACGGCGCGCAGTTCGACTCGGTCAAGGGCTCCCTGCGCCCGGGCGACGTCCTGATGCTCTTCACGGACGGCCTGGTGGAGACGTCGGACCGCGACATCGTGGAGGGCATCGACCGCCTCACGGGAGAGGCCGACCGCTATGTCGTCGGCGGCTTCCACGGCGCGGCCTGGCACCTGATCGAGGCGGTGGCGAAGGACGTGAACGACGACCGGGCCCTGCTGCTGATCTGCCGCGAGGCGGCGCGCTGACGCGGGGGACCGCGGCCGACGTTCGCCTGCGGGTGGGTCGGGGCTGATCACGCCCACGTGGCGGAGCCGCACATCGATACAGCCCCGCGCCCCCACGGGGGGCGCTTACCCAGAGGCATCTTCACAGACGCGGGCGTATGGGATGCCCACTCGCCTGCGGCCGGTGTGGGGGCTGATCACGCCCGTGGCGGAGCCGCACATTGATACAGCCACGCAGCCGCGGGCAGTCGTGCCGCTGGGGCGGCACGGGTGGGCGCGGCGGCACCCTGCCAACGCCGGTAAGTGAGACCCCGCGCGCCCGCCACGGCATACTCGCACCGTGACCCGGACCCCTCTCTCCCTTCCCGAAGTCGAGGAGCTCGCCCGAGCAGCTCACGCGGCGCAGACCGACAAGGCCGGCCGCCCCTACGCCGAGCACCTCGCCGCCGTCGCCGAAGGCGTCCGTGTCCGCGGCGGTGACCCGGAGCAGATCGCCGCCGCCTGGCTGCACGACTCCGTCGAGGACCACGCCCTCACGGCGGACTGGCTCGCCGCGGCCCCGCTCAGCGCCCGCACCAGGGCCATCGTCCTCGCTGTCACCAAACGCCCCGGCGAGCCTCCGGAGGCGTACGCCCGGCGCATCCTCGACACCCCGGGCGCACTCCTGGTCAAACAGGCCGACCTCGCGCACAACGCCGACCCCCGCCGTCTCGCCGTACTGGACGAGGACACCCGGAACCGGCTGACCGAGAAGTACGCCCGGATGCGCGCCCTCCTCGGTCTGCCCGCGTCAGCGGAATCCGCGTAGGCGGAATCACGCGTTGGCCATCTCCCGGCTCTGCCGCCCCCGCTCCCGCGCCAGTTCCGCCGCGTCCTGCCGGAACGCCCAGGCCATCCTCGGCTCCATGGCGAACCGGAACACCCGCTGGACGGGCCGGGAGCACAGCAGCGTGACAGCGGCGCCGGCGAGCGCGGTGACGAGGATCTCGCCGAGCGGACCGTGCAGCCACCTCGGGTCGAACCAGCCCGCGTGGTCGCCGTACTTCACGACGAAACCGTGCAGCAGATAGCCGTACAGCGTGCCCGCGCCCAGTGTCGTGAACCACATCCGCCGGCCCGGCACCCAGGAGAGGAAGCAGGCCGTCAGCACCATCGAGCAGCCGAACATCGCGAGCACCATCACCGGCCCGCACCACCACGGCGCACCCAGCTCCTGCGCGGAGTCCCGGTGGTAGAACCACGCGGTGTTCATCCGCGGCACCGACCACCAGGCGAACGCCAGCGCGACCGCGAACACCGGCACCGCGGCGACCCGCACCGACCTCCGGCGTACCAGCCGGAAGTGCTCGGGCCGCAGGCACAGGCCGAGCACGAAGTACGGCAGGAACTGCAGGACCCGCTGGAGGTCCAGGTCGTCCCCGATGGTGGGGGACACGGACGCCAGCATCGCGATGCCGAAGGCGACGGGCAGCGGGTGGCGGACGGTCCTCCAGATCGGCGTGGTCAGCCGCCAGACGAACAGCGCGCACAGGAACCAGGTCAGGTACCAGGGGTCGAGCAGACTGATGTCCTGGCCGGGGGAGTCGTCGACGTACCGCTGGAACAGTGAATAGGCGGTCTCGAACAGGACGTACGGCACGACGACACCGGTGACCAGCCGCTTCAGCCGGTCCGGGCGCATGTCGAAGTTCCGGGAGAAGTAGCCGGAGATGATGATGAACGCCGGCATGTGGAAGGCGTACACGACGGAGTACGCCGCCTCCAGGACACGGCTGTCGCCCTTCAGCGGCTCCCATGAGTGACCCATCGCCACGAGCACGATCGCCAGGTACTTGGCGTTGTCGAGGAACGCGTCGCGGGGTCTGTCCACCGGCGGGCGGGCCGGGGGACGCGGTGTGGGGTTCTGGCCGGGGGACGTGGCGGCGTCAGACATCTGAGGCACCCTAGCGTCGCCTGTGGGATTTCGTAAAACCGCCGATGGGAATCCTCTATATCCGCCGTGTTCGCCCGTGAACCGCCCGTGCATTTACCGCTGTCGACTCCTGTACCCATGCGGTTTCATGCGGCACTTATGCCTGCGATGTCCCTATTCATCCTGACTAATTGGTGCATAACGGCGGTGTGTGATCGGGCGTTGCGGTGTCTGTGTCAACAATTCGAATTGGCTGCACGTGAGTTGTGTGGACACCGAATCCATGTCCGCCAATTACCCTGGATCCACGGCCGGGTGGACCCTCGAATTACTGTGCGGGCGGTGGCCGGTGGGAGGCGCGTTGTCGACGTTGTGTCACGGGCCGCATAGTGCGGCCCGGTTGGTGGCACGATGGTTCTGGCGGGGGTGCGGGGTCGTACCCCCGGGCCGGGAGAGCGGAACCGACCGAGGGCGTGATCAGTTGTGGCCATTTCACTGTCTGTGGTGCTGCTGTTGGCGATCATCCTGGTAGTGATGATGAGAGGGGGGAACATCAAGGCCGGTCCCGCGATCGTCGCCGTCCTCTTCGGCTTCTTCCTCGCGTCGACCGGGATGGCCCCGTCCATCCAGCGTTTCCTCGACTCGATAGCGCAGACCATCAACTCGATCAACTTCTGACAGCCGGCTTCCGAGGGCGTGGCGAGGGCCACGCCCGGACCGCACCACGGAGGACAGCGACGTACATTCCGTACGCCCTGTACGGCATCCGCCCCGGCCGCTCCGGCCGTACGACCGGGTGTGCCCGGCCAGTGAGAGGTGGCCCGGCCCCCGGACCCCCGATACGCCGAAGGCCCAGGGGGAGATCGGAATCTCTCACCCTGGGCCTTCGCCACGCGGAGCGGGCGACGGGAATCGAACCCGCGTAGCCAGTTTGGAAGACTGGGGCTCTACCATTGAGCTACGCCCGCACAACACGCGCCGCAAGTCCGTGACCGCGGCACAGAAGGCATCGTAGCGGGTCGTCCGCCGCGTAGGCCAACGTGTTGGTCTGCGGGGAGTCGGTCCGACGCGGGTGAACAAAGCGGCCGACGCGGGCGGCCCGGGCATGTACCCTACGTGTCGCACCGAAACGGGGTGTGGCGCAGTTTGGTAGCGCGTCCGCTTTGGGAGCGGAAGGCCGTGGGTTCAAATCCCGCCACCCCGACCACTGGATGACGGCGTCCGTCTTGATCGCCTTTTGGGGCGCTGAGCGGCTGCGGTTACTATGCAAGCTGCGCGCCCGCGTGTCCCGGCCCCCGTCACGGCGGCCTACGAACTCCTCCGGGCGGCGAAACTCCGCCGGGCCCCTCTGGCACCGGCAGAACCCAAGCAGTCAGCCACAAGGAGACCGAACCGTGAAGAGCGCCGTGGAGACCCTGAACCCGACTCGGGTTCGGCTCACTGTCGAGGTGCCCTTCGAGGAGCTCAAGGACAGCCTCGACGCGGCGTACAAGAAGATCAACCAGCAGGTCACGGTGAAGGGCTTCCGTAAGGGCAAGATCCCGGCCCGCGTCATCGACCAGCGGTTCGGCCGCGGTGCGGTGCTGGAGGAGGCTGTCAACGAGGCGCTTCCGAAGTTCTACACCGAGGCGGTCAACGAGGCCGAGCTCAGCCCGCTGGGCCAGCCCGACGTCGACATCACGGAGCTGAAGGACGGCGAGACGCTGAACTTCACCGCCGAGGTCGACATCCGTCCCTCCCTGGAGATCCCGGACTACTCCGGTATCGAGGTCGAGGTCGACGCCGTCGAGGTGACGGACGAGGACATCGAGAAGTCCGTGGAGCAGCTCCGAGAGCGCTTCGCGTCCACCTCCCCGGTCGAGCGTGCCGCCGAGGAGGGTGACGTCGTCACCATCGACCTGGAGGCCAAGGTCGACGGCGAGGTGCTGGAGGACGGCATCGCCAACGGCGTCTCCTACACGATCGGCTCCGGCGAGCTCCTCGAGGGCATCGACGACGCCGTGAAGGGCCTGGAGGCCGGTGGCGAGGCCACCTTCACCTCCGAGCTCAAGGGCGGCTCCGCGGCCGGCCGCGAGGCCGAGGTCACCGTCAAGGTCACCCAGGTCGCCGCGCGTGAACTCCCCGAGCTGGACGACGAGTTCGCGCAGCTCGCCTCCGAGTTCGACACCCTGGACGAGCTGAAGGCCGACAGCCGCAAGCGCCTGGCCGACATGAAGACGTACGACCAGGCCACGCAGGCCCAGGAGCGCGTCCTGGAGAAGCTCCTCGAGCTCGTCGAGGTGCCCGTCCCCGAGAAGCTGCTCGAGGACGAGATCAACACCCGCAAGCACAACCTGGAGCACCACCAGCTCGGCCAGATGGGCCTCGACCTCGAGAAGTACCTCGAGATCCAGGGCAAGACCGCCGAGGAGTTCGAGACCGAGACCCGTGAGGCCGCGGTCAAGGGCATCAAGACCCAGTTCGTCCTCGACGAGCTCGTCAAGGTCGAGAAGCTGAACGTCAACCAGGAGGAGCTCACCGAGCACCTCATGCGGCGTGCGGCGTCCTCCGGCATGTCCCCCGACCAGTTCGCCCAGGCCGTCGTCGAGGGCGGCCAGGTTCCGCTCCTGGTCGGCGAGGTCGCCCGCGGCAAGGCCCTGGCCGTCGTGGTCGAGGCCGCCACGGTGAAGGACACCAACGGCGAGCTCGTCGACCTGGACGACGAGGAGGACGAGACGGAGACGGCCGAGACCGCGGAGGCCTCCGCCGAGGCCGCCGACGAGGAGAAGACCGAGGGCTGAGCCCACGGCGCCTCCACCGACGCACGAGAGGGGCCCCTGGGCACTGTCCCGGGGGCCCTTTGTCACAGAGCCAGGGGTCAGCGCCCCTGAAGGGGCGCGGGGAACTGCGCGACAAGCCACGACGGTGCCGCACCCGCCCACGTACCGCCACAACCACGGCGCGTAGCCATCGGCCCACCGCCGCAGGCGCTACGCCCCCGGCGAACAGCCCTCTTACCGGGATTCCCCGAAGGGACCATCGCGTTAGGGTCCATGAGTACGAGGGCAGCCAAGCCCCCGGCTACGGAAACGCGAGACGGCCCGGCGCCGTCGTAAGACGAGCAGGTGGATACGTGACGAATCTGATGCCCTCCGCCGCCGGCGAGCCTTCCATCGGTGGTGGCCTCGGCGACCAGGTATACAACCGGCTGCTCGGCGAGCGGATCATCTTCCTGGGTCAGCAGGTCGACGACGACATCGCCAACAAGATCACCGCGCAGCTGCTGCTGCTGGCGGCCGACCCCGCCAAGGACATCTACCTTTACATCAACAGCCCCGGTGGCTCGGTGACGGCCGGCATGGCGATCTACGACACCATGCAGTACATCCCGAACGACGTGGTGACCATCGCGATGGGCATGGCGGCCTCGATGGGCCAGTTCCTGCTCACCGGCGGTGCCGCCGGCAAGCGCTTCGCGCTGCCCCACGCCGACATCATGATGCACCAGGGCTCCGCGGGCCTCGGCGGTACCGTCTCGGACATCAAGATCCAGGCCGAGTACCTGCTGCGTACCAAGAAGCGCATGTCCGAGCTGACCGCGCAGCACTCCGGCCAGACCGTCGAGGCGATCGTCCGCGACGGCGACCGTGACCGCTGGTTCACCCCGGAAGAGGCCAAGGAGTACGGTCTCATTGACGAGATCATCACGCATGCCTCCGGTGTTCCGGGAGGCGGCGGCACCGGCGCCTGACCCCAGGCCCGGCCACGCCACGCTCCGCCGAGACTCCAGCCCCCGAACGCCACCAGGACGGTGAACACCCTCATGAGCAACATTCCCGGCGCCGCTGACGCCCGCTACGACGGGCCCCGGCCCGACGCCCGCTACGTCATCCCGCGCTTCGTCGAGCGCACCTCCCAGGGCATCCGCGAGTACGACCCGTACGCGAAGCTCTTCGAGGAGCGCGTGATCTTCCTCGGCGTCCAGATCGACGACGCCTCCGCCAACGACGTCATGGCGCAGCTGCTGTGCCTGGAGTCGATGGACCCCGACCGGGACATCTCGATCTACATCAACAGCCCGGGCGGCGACATGACCGCCCTCACGGCGATCTACGACACGATGCAGTTCGTGAAGCCCGACATCCAGACGGTCTGCATGGGCCAGGCGGCCTCCGCCGCGGCCATCCTGCTGGCCGCCGGCACGCCCGGCAAGCGCATGGCGCTGCCGAACTCCCGTGTGCTGATCCACCAGCCGGCCGGTTCCACCGGCCGTGGCCAGCTCTCCGACCTGGAGATCATCGCCAAGGAGTTCACGCGGATGCGTGACCAGCTGGAGACCATGCTGGCCAAGCACTCCAACCGGCCGATCGAGCAGGTCCGCGAGGACATCGAGCGCGACAAGATCCTCACGGCCGAGGAGGCGCTGGAGTACGGCATCGTGGACCAGATCATCTCCACCCGGAAGATGAACAACGCCGAGGTCCGCTGACAGAGGATGTAGTCTCTGCCGCCCTTGGCCCGGTTTGACCGCGCGCCAGGCAAGGTGCACGTCAAAGTGAACCGTGCCAAGGGGGGCCCGTACGGGGGGCCCGGCAAGGTACCGTCGACATAAGGCAGCACCAGGAGCCGCTGGATTCGGAAGAATCCAGACGTCTCCCAGGCGAAGGGGAAGCACACCGTGGCACGCATCGGTGACGGCGGCGATCTGCTCAAGTGCTCGTTCTGCGGCAAGAGCCAGAAGCAGGTCAAGAAGCTCATCGCAGGGCCCGGTGTATACATCTGCGACGAGTGCATCGACCTCTGCAACGAGATCATCGAGGAGGAACTCGCCGAGACGAGCGAGGTGCGCTGGGAGGAACTCCCGAAGCCCCGCGAGATCTACGAGTTCCTGGAGGGCTACGTGGTCGGCCAGGAGGCCGCCAAGAAGGCCCTCTCGGTCGCGGTGTACAACCACTACAAGCGGGTCCAGGCCGGTGAGAACGGCGGCGGCCAAAGCCGCGAGGACGCGATCGAGTTGGCGAAGTCCAACATCCTGCTGCTGGGCCCCACGGGCTCCGGCAAGACGCTCCTGGCGCAGACCCTGGCCCGCATGCTGAACGTCCCGTTCGCGATCGCCGACGCGACCGCGCTGACGGAGGCGGGCTATGTGGGCGAGGACGTCGAGAACATCCTCCTCAAACTGATCCAGGCGGCCGACTACGACGTCAAGAAGGCCGAGACCGGGATCATCTACATCGACGAGATCGACAAGGTCGCGCGGAAGAGTGAAAATCCGTCGATCACCCGGGACGTCAGCGGCGAGGGCGTGCAGCAGGCCCTGCTGAAGATCCTGGAGGGCACGACCGCGTCGGTCCCGCCGCAGGGCGGCCGCAAACACCCGCACCAGGAGTTCATCCAGATCGACACGACGAACGTGCTGTTCATCGTGGGCGGGGCGTTCGCCGGCCTGGAGAAGATCATCGAGTCCCGGGCGGGTGCCAAGGGCATCGGCTTCGGCGCGACCATCCGCTCCAAGCGCGAGCTGCAGTCCAAGGACCAGTTCGAGGACGTCATGCCCGAGGACCTGGTGAAGTTCGGCATGATCCCCGAGTTCATCGGCCGGCTGCCCGTGATCACCTCGGTCCACAACCTGGACCGCGAGGCTCTCCTCCAGATCCTGATCGAGCCGCGCAACGCGCTGGTGAAGCAGTACCAGCGCCTCTTCGAACTCGACGGCGTGGAGCTGGACTTCGAGCGCGAGGCCCTGGAGGCCATCGCCGACCAGGCCATCCTCCGCCAGACCGGCGCCCGCGGCCTGCGCGCCATCATGGAAGAGGTCCTGATGTCCGTGATGTACGAGGTGCCGTCCCGCAAGGACGTGGCCCGCGTCGTCATCACGGCCGACGTCGTCCACTCCAACGTCAACCCGACCCTGATCCCGCGCGACGTGCGCGGCCGGGGCGCGGGGGAGCAGAAGTCGGCGTAACCCGTCAACACCGAAGCGCCGGGCTCCTCCTCGGAGGAGCCCGGCGCTTCGGTGTTCACACGCTCACCTGTCCGACCGGCCTACTTGGCGACGCGCACCTCCGCGCGGACATCGGCGGCGATCTTCGCCGACTCGTCGACGCTGTACGTCTTCACACCGGCCGTCGGCTCCACCATGCCGATCGTGCTGTAGTCCGCCCAGATGCACAGGTACGCCGTCTGGTTCTTGCCGGTGAGCTGGCTCTTGCCCTGCGCCTGCTGGCACTTCATCACCGCGCCGTCGAGTCCGTCGGGGGACACCGACTGCGCGTCGCCGACCAGTTTGACGCTGTCGTCGCCGGAGGTGCCCGCCTTCTTCATCTGCACGAAGGTGGCGTCCAGCGCGGCCTGCGGGTCCTTCACGGAGCCGTAGACCCCGAACAGGGTGATGTTCTCGGCGGTCTGCGCCTTCGCCATATCCGCCGGGTCGGTGGCGTCGAGGGACTCCAGATCGACGGTCGAGTAGATCGCGGTGACCGAAGTGGCGTCGGTGACACCGGACTTGGCGAAGTCCTCGGCGTCGCTCGAACTCGCCTTCTCCTCGCTGGGGTCGCCCACCCGCTTGTACTTGGCGGACAGCAGCGAGGCCGGCGCGGTGAGCTTGTGCGGCCGGTCGTCCTTGAGTCCGCCGCTTCCGCTCGCGGCGAGCCCGAAGTACGCGCCCACCGCCACGGCGGCCACCACGGCCACCGCGCCGATGATCACACCCGTCTTCTTCCGGTCGCCGCCCGGAGCCGGCGGCTGCGGAACGCCGTAGGGCTGCCGGCCGTACGGAGGCTGCCCGTAGGGCGGCTGCTGCTGGCCGTACGGGTTCTGCGGCGGGACTGGGGGGACACCCTGCGGCGGGTAGCCGTAGCCCGGCTGCGGGGGCTGTGGCGGGGGCTGCTGGGGGTAGCCGTAGCCGGGCTGGGAGCCGTAGCCGGGCTGGGGCGCCTGCGGCGGCGGGCCGTACGGACCCGGCTGCTGTCCGTACGGGCCGGGCTGCGGCGGCGGCCCACCGTACGGGCCCGGCTGGTGGTAGCTCATCTCTGGGTTCCCCTCCAGATGCTTATGCGATCCTGACATCCTGGCTCAGCCACCGGTGACTCATGGCACAAGGGTGCTCACCGTTACAGAACAAACGCGTTTCGGGACTGCCCCGTGACACCTCTAAACTGAGCCCCGTGACCGAGAACGCTCAGCAGCAGCCACCAGCGCCCAGCACCGAACTGCCGACCCAGTACGCGCCGGCCGACGTAGAGGGGACGCTGTACGAGCGCTGGGTAGAGCGCGGTTACTTCGCGGCCGACGCCAAGAGCGACAAGCCCGCGTACACCATCGTCATCCCGCCGCCGAACGTCACCGGCTCCCTGCACCTGGGCCACGCCTTCCAGCACACGCTGATGGACGCGCTGACCCGCCGCAAGCGCATGCAGGGCTATGAGTCGCTGTGGCTGCCCGGCATGGACCACGCCGGTATCGCCACCCAGAACAAGGTCGAGCAGCAGCTCGCCGAGGAGGGCAAGTCACGTCAGGACCTCGGCCGGGAGGCGTTCGTCGAGCGCGTCTGGCAGTGGAAGGAAGAGTACGGCGGCAAGATCCTCGGCCAGATGCGCCGGCTCGGCGACGGCGTCGACTGGGACCGTGAACGCTTCACCATGGACGAGGGCCTGTCCAAGGCCGTCCAGACCATCTTCAAGAAGCTCTACGACGACGAGCTGATCTACCGCGCCGAGCGCATCATCAACTGGTGCCCCCGCTGTCTGACGGCCATCTCGGACATCGAGGTGGAGTACCAGGAGGACGACGGCGAGCTGATCTCCATCAAGTACGGCGAGGGGGATGAGACGCTGGTCGTCGCCACCACGCGTGCGGAGACGATGCTCGGCGACACCGCCGTCGCCGTCCACCCGGACGACGAGCGGTACCAGCACCTGGTCGGCAAGCGCATCAAGCTCCCGCTGACCGACCGTACGATCCCCGTCGTCGCGGACACGCATGTCGACCCGGAGTTCGGCACGGGTGCCGTCAAGGTCACCCCGGCCCACGACCCGAACGACTTCGCGATCGGCCAGCGCCACGGCCTGGAGTCCATCACCGTGATGGACGAGCGCGCGGTCATCACGGTCCACGGTCCCTTCGGGGGACTGGACCGTTTCGAGGCGCGTTCCGCGATCGTCGCGGCGCTGCGCTCCCAGGGCCGGATCGTCGCCGAGAAGCGGCCGTACGTCCACAGCGTCGGCCACTGCTCGCGCTGCAAGACCACCATCGAGCCGCGGCTGTCCATGCAGTGGTGGGTCAAGGTCGGCCCGCTGGCGAAGGCGGCCGGCGACGCGGTCCGCGACGGGCGGGTCAAGATCCACCCGGAGGACATGTCGAAGCGGTACTTCGACTGGGTCGACAACATGCACGACTGGTGCATCTCGCGGCAGCTGTGGTGGGGCCACCGCATCCCGGTCTGGTACGGCCCCGAGGGCGAGGTCGTCTGTGTCGGCCCCGACGACGAGGCCCCCACCGGTGAGGGCTGGAAGCAGGACAGCGACGTCCTGGACACCTGGTTCTCCTCGGGCCTGTGGCCGTTCTCCACGCTCGGCTGGCCCGAACAGACCGCGGACCTGCGGAAGTTCTACCCGACCGACGTCCTGCTCACCGGCCACGACATCATCTTCTTCTGGGTCGCCCGGATGATGATGTTCGGTCTCTACGCGATGGACGGCGAGGTCCCCTTCCGCACCATCGCCCTCACCGGTCTGGTCCGTGACGAGCGCGGCAAGAAGATGTCGAAGTCCTTCGGCAACGTCGTCGACCCGCTGGACTGGATGGACAAGTACGGCTCCGACGCCGTCCGCTTCACCCTGGCCCGCGGCGCCAACCCCGGCACCGACGTCCCGATCGGCGAGGAATGGGTCCAGGCCTCCCGCAACTTCGCCAACAAGATCTGGAACGCGACCCGCTTCGCGCTGATGAACGGCGCCACCGTCGAGGGCCCGCTCCCGGATGCCTCCGAGATGTCGGCGACGGACCGCTGGATCCTCTCCCGCCTGCACAAGACGGTCGCCGAAGTCGACGCGTTCTACGACGACTTCCAGTTCGCGAAGCTGTCCGACTCCCTCTACCACTTCGCGTGGGACGAGGTCTTCGACTGGTACGTCGAGCTGTCGAAGACGACGTTCCAGGCGGGCGGCCGGGGCGCCGAGGTCTCCCAGCGCGTCCTGGGCGAGGTCCTCGACGTCACCCTGAAGCTGCTCCACCCCGTGGTCCCGTTCGTCACGGACACCCTGTGGACCACGCTGACGGGCGGCGAGTCGGTGGTCATCGCACAGTGGCCGGAGGACTCGGGCTTCCGTGACGAGGCGGCGGAGAAGGAGATCGAGAGCCTCCAGTCCGTCATCACCGAGGTCCGCCGCTTCCGCGCCGACCAGGGCCTGCAGCCCGGCCAGCGGGTCCCGGCCCGTCTCACCCTCGACGGCACGGCGCTCGCCCCGCACGAGGCGGCCATCCGCCAGCTGCTGCGCCTCCAGCCGGAGGGCGACGCCTTCGCGGCCACGGCCACCCTGCCGGTCGCCGGTGCCACGGTCGCCCTCGACCTCTCCGGCACGATCGACGTGGCGGCGGAGCGCAAGCGTCTGGCCAAGGATCTCGCGGCGGCCGAGAAGGAGAAGGCCCAGGCGACGGCCAAGCTGGGCAACGAGGCGTTCCTGGCGAAGGCCCCGGACAACGTGGTCGACAAGATCCGCGGCCGCCTGGCGAAGGCGGACGAGGACATCGCCCGCATCCAGGCCCAGCTGGACCGCCTTCCGCAGGCGTAACCCGAGCGTCCCCGCAGGCGTCCGGCAGCCCGTTCCCGGGTCGCCGGACGCCTGCGGCGTTCTCCCCGTCACCAAGCGCGGGCCCGTCACCGCCCTACAATCCA
Organism: Streptomyces sp. NPDC096040; assembly: GCF_040303265.1. NCBI lineage: Bacteria > Bacillati > Actinomycetota > Actinomycetes > Kitasatosporales > Streptomycetaceae > Streptomyces > Streptomyces sp. NPDC096040. The sequence continues at coordinate 52,980 of NZ_JBEOTA010000007.1, read as the reverse complement.
AAAGTAGGGCCATGACTTTAATGTCCCGTTCTGGTGCCTTGTGGCGGAGGGAACGTCCGCATGCTGCGCAGGGGCCGAACGAAGACACCTCCGCACAGGGGACTGGTCCCCCTGACGGCCGTCGCGGGCGGCCTTCTCGCCGTGCTCATGGGCCTCGTCCTCCTGATGCTGCTGGGGGCGATCCAGGACGCCCGCGGCTCCCTGCTGTCGGCCCGCAGCGGCAGGCCGGCCCTGGACCAGGTCGGCGTGGTCGAGGAGACCCTCCTCGACGCCTCCCAGCCCTCCTGGCCCGCCGGGCGTGTGCCGGGCTCCGTAGACTGGTGCCGTGAGTGATCTGCCCCCGCGCGACCCCAATGAGAGCTTCGACGAGATCATCGAGGCCGAGACGGAACGCGACCCCGATCTCGCGGTGATCGAGGCCGGCAGCCGGACCCTGCGAACCCAGGGCGGCCCGGCGCAGGCCGACGTCCCGGGCCGCCCCGAGGACCCCGAGGTCGACCGGGCCCTGCGCGAGGTCGAGGCGGAGCTGGCCACCCGCTGGGGCGAGACCAAGCTGGAGCCGTCGGTCACCCGGATCGCCGCCCTCATGGACGTGCTGGGCGAGCCCCAGCGGTCGTACCCCTCCATCCACATCACCGGCACCAACGGCAAGACCTCCACCGCCCGCATGGTCGAGGCCCTGCTCGGCGCCTTCGACCTGCGCACCGGCCGCTACACCAGCCCCCACGTGCAGTCGATCACCGAGCGGATCAGCCTCGACGGCGCCCCGATCGGTGCCGAGCGGTTCATCGAGACGTACCAGGACATCAAGCCGTACGTCGAGATGGTCGACTCCCAACAGGAGTACCGGCTCTCCTTCTTCGAGGTGCTCACCGGCATGGCGTACGCGGCCTTCGCGGACGCCCCGGTCGACGTGGCCGTCGTCGAGGTCGGCATGGGCGGCTCCTGGGACGCCACCAACGTGATCGACGGGGACGTCGCCGTCGTCACCCCCATCGACCTCGACCACACCGACCGGCTCGGCGGGACCACCGCCGAGATCGCCGGCGAGAAGGCCGGGATCATCAAGCAGGACGCGACCGTGATCCTCGCCCAGCAGCCGGTGGACGCGGCCCAGGTGCTGCTGAAGAAGGCCGTCGAGGTGGACGCCACGGTGGCCCGCGAGGGCCTGGAGTTCGGTGTGGTCGCCCGCCAGGTGGCCGTCGGCGGCCAGCTGCTCACCCTGCGCGGCCTCGGCGGCGAGTACGACCAGGTCTACCTCCCCCTGCACGGCCCCTACCAGGCCCACAACGCGGCCGTCGCGCTGGCGGCCGTGGAGGCGTTCTTCGGCGTCGGCTCCCAGCGCCCCGAGCCGCTCGCCATCGACACGGTCCGCAAGGCGTTCGCCGCGGTCACCTCGCCGGGCCGGCTCGAGGTCGTACGGCGCTCTCCCACCGTCGTCCTGGACGCCGCGCACAACCCGGCCGGCGCCCGCGCCACCGCCGAGGCCGTCGGCGAGGCCTTCGACTTCAGCCGGCTGATCGGCGTGGTCGGGGCCAGCGGCGACAAGAACGTCCGGGGCCTCCTGGAGGCCTTCGAGCCGATCTTCGCCGAGGTCGTGATCACCCAGAACTCCAGCCACCGAGCGATGGACTCGGACGAGTTGGCCGCGGTCGCCGTCGAGGTGTTCGGCGAGGACCGTGTCCAGGTCGAGCCGCGGCTGCCCGACGCCCTGGAGGCCGCGATCACGCTGGCCGAGGAGGAGGGCGAGTTCGCGGGCGCCGGTGTGCTGATCACCGGTTCCGTCATCACGGTCGGCGAGGCCCGGCTGCTCCTCGGGAGGGTCTGACGATGCGTACGCTCTGCTCCTCCACCCTGATCGGCGAGTTCTTCGTCATCGGCTTCGCCGCGCTGGTCGCCATGAAGGACCCCGACCTGTCCACCTCCACGGTGTGGCTGGTCAGCGGCATCGCGATGTTCCTCTGCGTGGCCCTGTGCGGTGTGCTCACCCGGCCCGGAGGCATCGTCCTCGGCTGGGCCCTGCAGATCGCGCTGATCGCCTCCGGTCTCTTCGTGCCGACGATGTACTTCCTGGGCGTGGTCTTCGCCGCCCTGTGGTGGGCGTCGGTGCACTACGGCAGGAAGATCGACGAGGCGAAGGCGCGCTTCGCGGCAGAGGCGGCCCGGTCCACGGCCTCGGGAGCTGACGCTGCGTGACGGGCGCCCAGGGCCGCCCTGTAGCCTCTCCTCACCGCACACGTAAGTACCGCGAAGGAGCCCTCACGTGACTCAGCGCACCCTCGTCCTCCTCAAGCCCGACGCCGTCCGTCGAGGCCTGACCGGCGAGATCATCGGCCGTATCGAGCGCAAGGCCGACTGGCGGATCACCGCGCTGGAGCTGCGCTCCCTCGAGCGGGCGACGCTGGAGCAGCACTACGCCGAGCACGTCGGCAAGCCGTTCTACGAGCCGCTCGTCGAGTTCATGGCCTCCGGCCCGGTCGTCGCCCTGATCGTCGAGGGTGAGCGGGTCATCGAGGGCATCCGCGCGCTGGCCGGCCCCACCGACCCGATCGCCGCCGCGCCGGGTTCCATCCGCGGCGACTTCGGTGTGATCGTCCGCGAGAACCTGATCCACGCCTCCGACTCCGAGGAGTCCGCCGAGCGCGAGATCAAGATCTTCTTCCCGGACAGGCCCTAGCTCCGCGGGGCGGACACGCCCCGTACGGAGTTTTCGTGGATATTTTTGACGGGGCGTCAGTCCGATGGGCGGCGTGACCTGGGACGGTCGAATGATTTCGGCCGTCCCTCGGCATATGCGTGCCGATCGGGGGAACGAGTGGCCCCGTTGGACCGTCTCCACAAGCGAGGCGCCCCCGTACATGGTGACAATGGCGAAGACCCTCGCGCAGTGTTCGTGCAGGCGCGTCTACGATGGAAGCCTTCACGTCACAGCACCCGCTTCGCCGACCTGAAATGCCCTCAAAAGCTCCCGGGAAGGCCAGACGAATCCTGATGGGGAACTCAATGTCGTTCATCGGCCGTGACATGGCTGTCGACCTCGGGACCGCCAACACGCTGGTGTACGTCAGGGGTCGCGGGATCGTACTCAACGAGCCGTCCGTCGTCGCGATCAACACGAACACCGGTGGAATTCTGGCAGTCGGCGCGGAAGCGAAGAAGATGATCGGGCGCACGCCCGGCAACATCGTCGCCGTCCGTCCGCTGAAGGACGGCGTGATCGCCGACTTCGAGATCACCGAGCGGATGCTCCGCTACTTCATCCTGAAGATCCACAAGCGGCGGTACCTGGCGCGGCCGCGGGTGGTCGTGTGCGTGCCCTCCGGTATCACCGGTGTCGAGCGCCGCGCGGTGATCGAGGCGTCGTCGCAGGCCGGTGCCCGCCAGGTGCACATCATCGAGGAGCCCATGGCGGCCGCCATCGGTTCCGGCCTGCCGGTCCACGAGGCCACGGGCAACATGGTGGTGGACATCGGCGGCGGCACCACGGAGGTCGCGGTCATCTCGCTGGGCGGCATCGTCACCGCCCAGTCCATCCGTGTCGCGGGCGACGAGCTGGACAACGCGATCATCCAGCACATCAAGAAGGAGTACAGCCTCCTTCTCGGTGAGCGGACGGCCGAACAGATCAAGATCACGATCGGTTCGGCGTACGACCTCGACGATGACGAACACACCGAGATCCGCGGCCGGGACCTGGTGTCCGGGCTGCCGAAGACCGTGGTCATCTCGGCCGCCGAGGTCCGCAAGGCGATCGAGGAACCCGTCAACGCCATCGTCGACGCCGTCAAGACGACGCTCGACAAGTGCCCGCCGGAGCTGTCCGGCGACATCATGGACAGGGGAATCGTTCTGACCGGCGGCGGAGCACTGCTGCGCGGTCTGGACGAGCGGCTGCGCCGGGAGACCGGCATGCCGATCCACATCGCCGAGGACCCGCTGGACAGCGTGGCGCTCGGCTCCGGCAAGTGCGTCGAGGAATTCGAGGCGCTCCAGCAGGTCCTGGACGCCCAGCCGCGCAGATGAGGTAGCTCTTCGATTCCGCCGTGCGAGATGATCTCCTCTCGTGCGGCGGATCGTTGATATGGAGGCATAGGCTCACACGAACGAGCTCCGCCCCCGACTTCCCTGCGACTCACAAAACAAGCTCACGCAAGTTCCTATTGAGGAAGGCACGGCCGCCGCACGTGAGGGACACGAAAGAGAGCCGGCTGCTCCTGGTGCTGCTGATCGCCATCGCGTTCGCGTTGATCACGGTGGACATCCGAGGTGGCAGGAACTCCCCGGTCGACGGCGCCCGGCAGGCCGCGGCCGCGGTCTTCGGCCCGATCGAGAACGGCATGTCGACGGTGGTGGACCCGGTGGGCAACGCCGTCTCCGCCGTCCGGGACTCAGGCGAACGGCACGACCGGCTGGCCCGCCTGGAGAAGCAGAACGCGACCCTCAAGGCGAAGCTCGGCAGCGACGACCGCAACCGCAGCCGCCTCGGCCAGCTCGACAAGATGCTGAAGATGGCCGGCGAGGGCCAGTACGGCATCAAGGGCGCCCAGGTCATCGCCATAGGGTCGGCGCAGGGCTTCTCCTGGACCATCACCATCGACGTCGGCGCCAACGACGGCATCAAACGGGACATGACCGTGCTGAACGGCAACGGCCTGGTCGGCCGCGTCACCACCGTCGGCCCGGACGCCTCCACCGTACTGCTCGCCAACGACCCCGACTTCACCGTCGGCACCCGCATGGAGGGCAGCGACGAACTCGGTTTCGCCTCCGGCCAGGGCGACCGGCCGCTGCGCGTCGAGCTCCTCAACGGCAAGGCCGAGGTGAAGAAGGGCGACCGGCTCGTCACCTTCGGCTCCGAGGCCGACCGGCCCTTCGTGCCCGGTGTCCCGGTCGGCACGGTCTCCAGCGTCGACCCGTCCAACGGCGGCCTCACCCGCACCCTGTACGTCACGCCGTTCGTGTCCTTCACCAAGCTCGACATCGTCGGCGTGGTCGTCGAGCCACCGAAGAAGGATCCGCGCGACGAGGTGCTCCCGGCCAAACCGAAGCCGACCCCGACCCCGACGGTGACCGTCACGGTCACCCCGTCCGCGGACGCGAGCGCGAACGCGACCAACACCACCGGCCAGCAGCAGTAGGAGCTCAATCCCCATGCGTGTCAACCGGATCCTGCTCTCCTCCGCCCTGGTCGTCGTCGCCCTGGTGCTTCAGGTGAGCGTCCTGGGCCGTCTGCACCTGCCCGGCGCCGTCCCCGACCTGATGCTGCTCACCGTCCTCGGCCTCGCCATGGTGTACGGCCATGTGGGCGGCGCCCTCGTCGGCTTCGGCGCCGGACTGCTCGCCGACCTCGCCCCGCCGGCCGACCACGCGGCAGGCCGCTACGCCCTGGTGCTGTGCGTCGTCGGCTACTTCGCGGGCCTGATCAAGCCGGAGAACGGGCGGCTGAGGTCCGCGACCGGGCCGATGGTCGTCGTGGTCGCCGCCGCCATCGGCTCCACCCTGCTGTACGCGGGCGTCGGCGCCCTCGTCGGCGACACCGCCGCCCGCCATGTCGGCATGACCAGCCTGCTGATCACCGCCGCCCTCTACGACCTGCTGCTCGCCCCGTTCGTGGTCCCCGGCATCATGGCGCTGGCCCGCCGCGCCGACAACGACCCGCTGGCGGAGGCCAACTCCGGCACCAAGGCGGGCGACATCTCCTCCGGCTGGCTCTCCTCCGGCACCGGGCTGCGCATCGGCGGCCAGCGCGGCGGCCTCGGCTCCCTGAAGGCGAGGGCCCGCAGCCGCAGCGTCCGCGTCGGCCGGATCAAGGGGGTCAAGCGCCTGTGAGTGCGCGGGAGTTCACTCGGCGCCCCGGTGACGCGGCCCACAGCTTCGTCGTATATGACACAGACACACATCACTGAGAGGGGGAGGCAACCCAGTGACCAATATTCCCGAGACCGGCCGGACCCCACGGGTCCAGATCCGTCTCGTCGTCATCCAGATCCTCGTCCTCTCCCTGCTCGGCACCCTCGGCGGCCGCCTGTGGTACCTGCAGATCCGGGAGGGTGCCGAGTACCAGAGGGAAGCCTCAGGCAACCACGTCCAGCAGGTCGTAGACCCCGCCGTACGCGGTTCGATCCTGGACGCGCGCGGAGTGCCGCTCGCCGACAACGAGACCCGGCTGGTCGTCTCCGCCTCCCGTACCGACCTGCTCAAGCAGAAGGACGACGGCAAGGCGGTCCTGACCAAGCTCGCGGGCGTCCTGGGGATGAGCCCCACGGAGGTCATGCAGAAGGTCCGGCTCTGCGACTCCAAGACCCCCCAGCCCTGCTGGAACGGCTCGCCCTACCAGCCGATCCCGATCACCGACGAGGCCACCGCCAAGCAGGCCCTGCAGATCCGCGAGCGCGCCGAGGACTTCCCCGGTATCACCGCCGAGCCCGAGGCCGTGCGCCGCTACGCGAGCCCCGGCAAGTCCAACAGCGCACAGGTCCTCGGCTATCTCTCCCCGGTCACCGATGCCGAGATCCAGCAGGCCCAGAACACCGACTCGCCCTATCTGCGCTCCGACCAGGTCGGCCGCTCGGGACTTGAGCGCGAGTACGACAAGGAACTGCGCGGCAAGGCCGGCGTCACCCGCTACGAGGTGGACAACCTCGGCCGGGTCATCGGCAAGGCCGAGTCCGACGCCGCCGAGCCCGGTTCCAACCTGGTCACCAGCATCGACTCCCGGGTGCAGCGGGTCGCCGAGTACGAACTGGACAACGCGATGAAGATCGCCCGTACCCAGTACGACAAGATCACCGGTGAGAACTACAAGGCCGACTCCGGCGCCGTCGTCGTGATGGAGGCCAAGACCGGCCGGATCGTCGCCATGGCCTCCGCGCCGACCTACGACCCGAACGTCTGGGTGGGCGGCATCTCCGCCAAGGACTACAAGGCCCTCACCGGCAAGGACTCCGACTACCCGCTGCTGAACCGGGCCATACAGGGTCAGTCCGCGCCCGGTTCGACCTTCAAGGTGGTCTCCACGGCCGCCGCGGTCGAGGCCGGCTACCAGTGGGACGGCGGCTACCCCTGCACCAGTTCGTACTCGGTCGGCGGCCAGGTCTTCAAGAACTTCGAGGGCGAGAACTTCGGCCCCATCTCGCTGGGCCGCGCGCTCGAGGTCTCCTGCGACACCGTCTTCTACGGTCTCGCCGACCGTGAGTGGAAGAAGGACGGCGGCATCAACCCGAAGCAGGGCCAGCCCAAGGACTACTTCTACAAGACCGCCCATCAGTTCGGCCTCGGCAAGGAGACCGGCGTCGACCTCCCCAACGAGGTCACCGGCCGCGTCCCCGACCGCCAGTGGAAGCTCGACTACTGGAAGGCCAACAAGGACGCCTGGTGCAAGTCCGGGAAGAAGGACGGCACCTACGTCGAGAAGATCGCCTACGAGAACTGCCTCGAAGGCAACAAGATGCGCGAGGGCGACTCGATCAACTACTCCATCGGCCAGGGCGACACCCTCGTCACGCCGATCCAGGAGGCCATGATCTACGGGGCGCTCGCCAACGGCGGCACCGAGTACGTCCCGACCATCGGCAAGGCGATCGTCAGCGCCGACGGCAAGACGGTCAAGGAGATCAAGCCGAAGGTCAAGGCAAAGCTCCCGGTCACCCAGGCCACGCTCCAGGGCATGGACAAGGCCCTCGCGGGCGTCATCACCAGCGGTACCGCGGCCTGGAAGTTCCAGGGCTGGCCGCAGGACAAGATCGAGCTGCACGCCAAGACCGGTACCGCGGAGGTCTACGGCAAGCAGACCACGTCCTGGCTCGCCACGTACTCCAAGGACTACACGGTGGTCATGACGATCGCCCAGGCCGGTACCGGTTCCGGTGCCTCCGGTGAGGCGGTCCGCAACATCTACAGCGCGCTGTACGGCGTCGGCGCCGACGGCTCCATCGACAAGTCGAAGGCGCTGCTGCCCACCCCGCAGCAGGGCCTGCCGAAGATCCGCACGGACGGCACCATCGCCTCGCCGAAGATCTCCAAGGACCCGGCGAAGGACTTCCAGGCGAGCCAGCAGGGCGACAAGGGCGCCGACGGCCAGCAGCCCCCGGCCACCACGCCCTCACCGTCGACGGGCAACCGCAACACCCGAAGGCGGGCGCGCGGAAGGGGAAGCCGGAGGATGCCGACGTGACGAGCGTTTCTGGTGGGAGGTTCCCGGCATGACCGGCGTCAACAGCTTCTCCGTCTCCGGATACGGTCCCGCGCGGGCCGGCTGGACCCGGGTCTTCGCCCGTGACTCGCTGGCCCGCCGCCTGGACTGGCCGATACTGATGGCGGCCCTGGCCCTGTCCCTGCTGGGCTCGCTGCTGGTGTTCTCGGCCACCCGCAACCGCACCGAGATCAACCAGGGCGACCAGTACTACTTCCTGATCCGGCACCTGATGAACACCGGCATCGGACTCGCCCTGATGATCGGCACGGTCTGGATCGGCCACCGCCAGCTGCGCAACGCGGTACCGATCCTCTACGGCCTGTCGGTGCTCGGCATCCTCGCCGTACTCACCCCGCTGGGCTCCACCGTCAACGGCGCGCACTCCTGGATCGTGCTCGGCGGCGGCTTCTCGCTCCAGCCGTCCGAGTTCGTCAAGATCACGATCATCCTGGGGATGGCGATGATACTGGCGGCCCGGGTCGACGCCGGCGACAAGAAGTACCCCGACCATCGCACGGTGCTGCAGGCCCTCGGCCTCGCCTCCGTACCGATCCTGATCGTGCTCCTCATGCCCGACCTGGGCTCGGTCATGGTCATGGTCATCATCGTCCTTGGCGTGCTGCTGGCCTCCGGCGCCTCCAACCGCTGGATCTTCGGCCTGCTCGCGACGGGCCTGCTGGGCGCGATCGCGGTCTGGCAGCTGCACATCCTGGACGAGTACCAGATCAACCGCTTCGCGGCCTTCGCCAACCCCAACCTCGATCCCGCGGGCGTCGGCTACAACACCAACCAGGCCCGGATCGCCATCGGTTCCGGCGGCCTGACCGGCGCGGGCCTGTTCCACGGCTCGCAGACCACCGGCCAGTTCGTGCCGGAGCAGCAGACCGACTTCGTCTTCACGGTGGCAGGGGAGGAGCTGGGCTTCGTCGGCGCGGGCCTGATCATCGTGCTCCTCGGCGTCGTCCTGTGGCGCGCCTGCCGAATCGCCCGTGAGACGACCGAGCTGTACGGCACGGTCGTGGCGGCGGGAATCGTGGCGTGGTTCGCGTTCCAGTCCTTCGAGAACATCGGCATGACCCTCGGGATCATGCCGGTCACCGGCCTTCCGCTGCCGTTCGTGTCATACGGCGGGACGTCGATGTTCGCGGTGTGGGTGGCGGTGGGGCTGCTGCAGTCGATCAGGGTGCAGCGCCCGATGTCGGCCTAGCCGGACGCTCTGAGGGTGGGGTGAACGCGCCGTTTCCCGCGCGTTCACCCCACCTCATTTTCATGTTGGCTTCCGATTTACCTACTGTGCCCGCTGTCCCTCCGGCAGGGGGGCCACTAGATTCGGTTCATGGCGGATGCGAAGCGTGAAATCGAGCGCAAGTACGAATCCGATGAGAGTGGACTGCCCGACCTGACCGGAGTCGCCGGCGTGGCGAACGTCCTGGACAAGGGCACCGCCGAACTCGACGCGACCTACTACGACACCTCCGACCTGCGCCTGGCCTCGGCCGGAGTCACCCTGCGCCGCCGCACCGGAGGCAGCGACGCCGGCTGGCACCTCAAACTCCCCGTGGCGCCCGGCATCCGCGACGAGATCCACGCCCCGCTCTCCGACACCGTCCCCGACGAACTGGCCGCCCTGGCCCGCTCCAGGGTCCGCGAAGGCCAGCTGGTCCCGGTGATCCGGCTGCGCACCACCCGCGACATCCAGCACCTCGTCGACGCGGACGGCGCCCTGCTCGCCGAGGCGAGCGTGGACCGCGTCCGGGCCGAGCGGCTCTTCGGCGGCGAGGGCAAGGCCCAGTGGACCGAGATCGAGGTGGAACTCGCCGACGGCACCGACCCGTCCTTCCTCGACAAGGTGGAGAAACGGCTGGGCAAGGCGGGCGTACGGCCGTCGAAGTCCCCCTCGAAACTGGCCCGCGCACTGGCCGAGACCAAGGGCGGCAAACCCCACCCGCCGAAGCCGGACTCCGGCGCACCGGTCACGGCCGGCGACCACGTCCTGGCCTACGTCCGCGCCCAGCGGGACGCGATCGCCGAGCTCGACCCCGCCGTACGCCTGGACACCGAGGAAGGCGTCCACGACATGCGGGTGGCCACCCGCCGACTGCGCAGCACCTTCCGCTCCTTCCGCAAGGTCCTCGACCGGGAGGTCACCGACCCCGTCGCGGACGAGCTGAAGTGGCTGGCCGGAGAACTGGGCCTGGGCCGCGACCTGGAAGTCCTCGCCGAACGCCTGATGACGGCCCTGGAGGAGCTCCCCCGCCCCCTCGTCTCCGGCCCCGTCCACGACCGTCTGCGCGCCTGGGCCGAGGCCGGCGAGCGCGGCTCCCGGCGCCGGCTGCTCGGCGTCCTCGACTCCAAGCGCTACCTGGACCTCCTGGACACCCTGGACGCCCTCGTCGCCGACCCGCCGCTGCTGAAGGCGGCGGCCGGGAAGCCGGAGAAGGTGCTCGCCAAGGCCGTACGCAAGGACTTCGCGAAGGTGACCGACCTGATCGAGACGGCCATGGAGCAGCCCCCCGGCCACGACCGCGACCTCGGCCTGCACGAGGCCCGCAAGAAGGCCAAGCGCACCCGCTACGCGGCCGAGGCGGCCAGCCCCGCCCTCGGCAAGCCGGCGAAGACCATGGTCAAGTCCATGAAGTCGCTGCAGAGCATGCTCGGCGAGCACCAGGACAGCGTGATGGCCCGCGAGACCCTGCGCGAGCTGTCCGCGGTGGCCCACGCCGCCGGGGAGAGCGCGTTCACGTACGGGCTGCTGTACGGCCGCGAGGAGCAGCGGGCGGTGGCGGTGGAGGCCGAGACACCGGGCGTCTGGAAGGAGATCAAGAAGGATGCGCCCGTCTGAGCGGGCGTACGGGGGACACCGCCGGGCGCGCTAGTCTGGATGGTCACCCTTGTCAGCTCACAAAGGTCCGCGAGATGCCTGCCGAAGCCGCCGCCCAGGTCGCCGAGTCCGTGTTCCCGCAGCTCGAAGCTCTGCTCCCGCATGTGCAGAAGCCGATCCAGTATGTCGGCGGAGAGCTCAACTCCACGGTCAAGCCATGGGAGTCCTGCGACGTCCGCTGGGCACTCATGTACCCCGACGCGTACGAGGTCGGCCTGCCCAACCAGGGCGTCATGATCCTCTACGAGGTCCTCAACGAGCAGGAGGGCGTCCTCGCCGAGCGCACGTACAGCGTGTGGCCGGACCTGGAGGCGCTGATGCGCGAGCACCGCGTCCCGCAGTTCACAGTGGACAGCCACCGGCCGGTCGGCGCCTTCGACGTGCTGGGCCTGAGCTTCTCCACGGAACTCGGCTACACCAACATGCTCACGGCCCTGGACCTGGCCGGCATCCCCCTGGAGTCGAAGGACCGCGGCCTGGACGACCCCATCGTCCTGGCGGGCGGCCACGCGGCCTTCAACCCCGAACCCATCGCCGACTTCGTCGACGCCGTGATCATCGGCGACGGCGAGCAGGCCGTCCTCGACATGACGAAGATCATCCGCGAGTGGAAGGCGGAGGGCCGCCCCGGTGGCCGCGAAGAGGTCCTCTTCCGCCTGGCGAAGACGGGTTCGGTGTACATCCCGGCGTTCTACGACGTCGAGTACCTCCCGGACGGCCGAATCGCGCGCGTGGTCCCCAACAAGTCGGGCGTCCCGTGGCGGGTCAGCAAGCACACCGTCATGGACCTGGACGAATGGCCGTACCCGAAGCAGCCGCTCGTCCCCCTGGCCGAGACGGTCCACGAGCGCATGTCCGTGGAGATCTTCCGCGGCTGCACACGCGGCTGCCGCTTCTGCCAGGCCGGCATGATCACCCGCCCCGTGCGCGAGCGCTCGATCACGGGCATCGGCGAGATGGTCGACAAGGGCCTGAAGGCGACGGGCTTCGAGGAGGTCGGCCTGCTCTCCCTGTCCTCCGCGGACCATTCGGAGATCGGCGACATCGCGAAGGGCCTGGCCGACCGCTACGAGGAAGACAAGATCGGCCTCTCCCTCCCCTCCACGCGTGTCGACGCCTTCAACGTCGACCTGGCGAACGAGCTGACGAGGAACGGCCGCCGCTCCGGCCTCACCTTCGCCCCCGAGGGCGGCTCGGAACGCATGCGCAAGGTCATCAACAAGATGGTCTCGGAAGAGGACCTGATCCGCACGGTCGCCACCGCCTACGGAAACGGCTGGCGCCAGGTGAAGCTGTACTTCATGTGCGGCCTCCCCACAGAGACCGACGAGGACGTCCTCCAGATCGCCGACATGGCGATGAACGTCATCCAGAAGGGCCGCGAGGTCTCCGGCCAGGGCGACATCCGCTGCACGGTCTCGATCGGCGGCTTCGTCCCCAAGCCGCACACCCCCTTCCAGTGGGCCCCGCAGCTGAGCGCGGAGGAAACGGACGCGCGCCTCGAAAAGCTCCGGGACAAGATCCGCGGCGACAAGAAGTACGGCCGCTCGATCGGCTTCCGCTACCACGACGGCAAGCCCGGCATCGTGGAGGGCCTGCTCTCCCGCGGCGACCGCCGCATCGGCGCGGTGATCCGCGCGGTCTACGAGGACGGCGGCCGCTTCGACGGCTGGCGCGAGCACTTCTCCTACGACCGCTGGATGACCTGCGCGGAGAAGACGCTGCCCGCCTTCGGCGTGGACGTCGACTGGTACACGACGCGTGAGAAGACGTACGAGGAGGTCCTGCCCTGGGACCACCTCGACTCGGGCCTCGACAAGGACTGGCTCTGGGAGGACTGGCAGGACGCCCTCGACGAGACGGAGGTCGAGGACTGCCGCTGGACGCCCTGCTTCGACTGCGGGGTGTGTCCGCAGATGGACACCGCCATTCAAATCGGCCCGACCGGCAAGAAGTTGCTCCCGCTTACGGTCAAGAACGCGGGTCCGACGCCGACTCCGACCGGTCACACGCACTGACGTGAGCGAGGCACTCGATCGGGCGGTTGAGGCGCTGGCGGGGGAGAGGGAAAATGTCGTCCTCATGGACGTCAGCCGGGAGCGCCGCAGAGTGGATCTTGCCCGGCGGCCGGCTACCAGTTGATCTCGGTCAGGAGGAAGGGCTTGTCCTCCGGGGCTTGCTTGCGGGCCCGTAGAACTTGTTCGGCGGGTGGGCCTAACGGTACGCGCAGCGGTGGGTCGGGCCGCTCGATCGTCTGCGCCGCGGTGACGGCCACGTCCTCCGGGGTGACCGCCTCCCCGCGCAGGGCGCCCAGTGACTCGTACAGCGGGGTGTAGGGGTCGTTCTCCTTGAGGAACACCTTGGCGCGTTCGGCGCCGCCCGACAACAGGCCGCGGCGGCTGCCCGAACCCGTCACGCCGTCGCCCTCCCGCGGTTGATCACCTGACCTGATCACGTGATCACGGGGAGGTGGTCCGGATGCCGTTCCGCCGGGGGAGTGACAGACTGGGTTTTCTGAGTCGGCGGGCTGTGGCGGAGGCCGGTCGCTGACCAGTTGGGAACCGTCCATGACTGCTGAGACCCCCGAAGTGCGGTACTCGCCGGACGAAACCGCTCTTCTGATCGTCGACCCCTACAACGACTTCCTTTCCGAAGGCGGCAAGTTGTGGCCCCGGGCGAAGGAAGTGGCGGAGGGCGTAGGCCTGCTCGACCATATGCGGACCGCGCTCGCAACGGCCCGTGGCCAGGGATTTCGTGTCTTCGTCGTGCCTCATCATCGGACGACCCCGAGCGACTACGCCACCTGGGACCACCTGTCCCCGACCCAGCGGCGCGTCGTCGCCCAGCAGACGTTCGCCGAGGGCAGCTGGGGCGCCGAGTGGCACCCCGACTTCCAGCCGGGGGAAGGTGAGATCGTCGTACGGCAGCACTGGGCGTCCAGCGGTTTCGCCAACACCGACCTCGACTTCATGCTGAAGCAGCACCACATCCGGAAGATCGTGCTGATCGGGATGCGGGCCAACACCTGTGTGGACACCACCGCCCGCTACGGCCAGGAGCTGGGGTACCACGTGACCCTCGTCCGCGATGCCATCGCCTCCTTCAGCTGGGAGGAGATGACCGCGACCTTCGACCTCAACGCGCCCCTGTACGCCCATGCCGTCGTCACCACCGAGGAGTTCGTCCGGATGGCGGGCGGCGGCGGGGCCGGCGAAGGCTCCCGGGAGAACGGAGGCGACGGTCATGAGCAGTGGTGAGCGGGGCGGCGCGCCCGGCGGACTGGGCGGCCAGACGGTCGTGGTGGTGGGCGGCAGCGCGGGCATCGGTCTGGAGACCGCGCGGCAGGTGCGGGCGGCCGGCGGTGAGCTGGTGCTCGTGGCGCGCAACGCCGAGCGGCTCCAGCGGGCCGCGCAGGAGTTGCATCCGCTGAGCACGGCTGTGTTCGACGCCCACGACACGGAACGGCTGGAGCGTTTCATCGGGGAGCTGCCCGGGCGGGTCGACCATGTGCTGGTCACGGCGGGAAGTCCGTCGTACGCCCCCCTCGACGAGCTTGATCTGACCGAGGCCGCGCGGGACTTCGGCGGTCGTCTCGCGATGGTGCTGGCGGTGGCGCGGGCGAGCCGGGGGAAGGTCAGGGCCGGCGGGACGCTGCTGTTCATCGGCGGGACGGGCGGCCGGCGGCCCGCGGCCGGGATGGCGGTGACGGGCGCCCTCACCGCGGCGCTGCCCGCACTGACCGCCAACCTGGCGCTGGAGGTCGCGCCGATCCGGGTCAACCTCATCGCGGCCGGGTTCGTGGACACACCGCTGTCGGCCTCCCTGCTGGGCGACCGACTCGAAGCGCGACGCGAGGAGTTGAGGAGGATGCTGCCCATCGGGCGGGTGGTCGGTCCGGCGGACGTCGCCGCCCTCGCGGTGCACCTCATGGTCAACGACGCCCTCACCGGCGTCACCTATGACATCGACGGCGGTCAGCAGCTCCTCGCGCACTGACCAGCCGTACCGCGGGTCCGGTCGTCGAGGGTGTCGCCTCCGAGACGGGAAGTGCAAGCCATGGACATGAAACTCGAGGTCGTCGTGGTGCCGGTGTCCGACGTGGACCGGGCCAGGGACTTCTATACGGCGCTGGGCTGGCGGCTCGACGCGGACGTGGCCACCGACGGGGAGTTCCGGGTGGTGCAGGTGACCCCACCGGGTTCCCCGGCGTCGGTCATCTTCGGCGAGTCGGTCACCGAGCAGGCGCCCGGCTCGGCCCGGGGGCTGCACCTGGTCGTCGACGACATCGACACCGCCCACGACGAGCTGGCGCGGCACGGCGCAGACCCGAGTGAGGTGTTCCACGACGCCGGCGGTGTCTTCCACCACGCCGACGGTGACGCCCGGGTGCCCGGTCCGGAACCGCACCACGGCAGCTACGGTTCCTTCCTGTCGTTCAGCGACCCGGACGGCAACGGCTGGCTCCTGCAGGAGGTCACCGACCGGCTGCCGGGACGGCTGGATCCCGCGGCCACCTCGTTCGCCTCGGCCGAGGACCTGGCGGATGCCCTGCGGCGGGCCGCGGCGGCGCACGGCGAGCACGAGGCCCGCACCGGCGCGGAGGACCCCAACTGGCCGGACTGGTACGCGCGGTACATGGCGAGCGAGCAGGCCGGGACGGAACCGCCCGCGTGATCCGGTGCTCCGGTGACAGGGCCGGCGCGGCAGCGCCCTGCTGGGCCCCGACATCCTGCGGCGGTTCCGGAACGAACCGAACCTGACCGTGCCGTGCCCCGCCGGCGTCGTACCGCGCCAACGCCGTACAGCGCGGCCCCCCGCCTTCCGGTGGCGCGAGAGGGCCTTACGCCCTGAGCTTCGGCTGCCGTCAGCTCAGTGCGGTCTCGGCCGTGCGGACGGCGCGCAGGGCGCGGTCGACCGTTTCCTGGTTCTCGCCGACCGGGGCCACGTAGTCGAGGACCCCGCGGGCGGCGTCCTCGCCGAGAGTCCGGGTGATCACCCACGTGGCGAGGTACTGGGACGCCAGGCAGCCACCGGCCGTGGCGATGTTCCCCTCGGCGTGGAACGGCGTGTCCAGGACGGTGACCCCGGACGCCTCGACGAAGGGCCGGGTCTTGCGGTCCGTGCAGACGGGCATGCCGTCCAGCAGACCGAGCCGGGCGAGCACCAGCGCGCCGGAGCACTGCGCGCCGATCAGCTGCCGGGAGGGGTCGAGCCGCAGCCGGGAGATCAGCCGGTCGTCGGCGACCACGTCCCGTGCCCGCACTCCGCTGCCGACCAGCACGACGTCGGCTTCGGTCACGAACTCCGTCGGGCGCTGCCCGGTCACCTCGACGCCGTTCATCGACGTGACCACCGGTGTCGGTGTCGTGATGAAGGCCTCCAGGCCGTCCTTGCGGCACCGGTTGATCAGCGCGGCGGCGATGAAGCTGTCGAGTTCGTTGAATCCGTCGAAGGTGAGTACGGCTACCTGCATGGCATCTCCTCGGAGCGCAGCGCGGACCCCGATTTTCGCAGGAGGCCCATGCAATGCACCGATGACCTGCTGTGATGTGCCCCACGGACTCTTGTCGCGGGGCCACCCCCCTGCCTAAATTCGGTCATATGTCCAGTCATGATGCCGCCCTTCCCGCCGAACCGGTCGACTTCGCCGTCGACCTCACCGGGCACGAGATGACCCGGCGCGCCCACGTCATGGCGGCTCTCGGCGCCGACTGGGATCCCGTCGAGAGCGTGCGCGGTGAGGAGGAGGCGTACGACATGCTGTACTCCGGGCTCGACGAGGAACAGCAGCGGCTGTACGACTCGCTCGTCGCGGCCGGGGTGCTGCCCCGGCGCTGATTCCCAGCCCCAGGACGCGGTGGCGCTACGGCGTCAGCACGATGCGGCCGAACACCTCCCCGGCGTCCGTCTTCCGGTGCGCCACAGCCTGCGGTGAAACCGTGACACGACCGCCATGGAAGGCGCACCGGCCCGGCCGCACAATCGGGGAGACCGAAGGCCGGCGACACGCGGGGGAGTTGGCGGGCATGGAACTGGAACTGGGCTACGACCTGCTGGGCAGCAGACTCCGCTCCATCGGGGACGTCCAACTGACCTACGGTCGGTGGGGCGGCAGGCCTCGGGCGCTCGGGCCGTACCCGCTGGAGTACGACATGCTCGGCAGCCGGCTGCGGTGGATCGGCGACATCGAGATCGGGTACGGCCGCCTCGGCAGCGTCCCGAGGACGTTCGGGACGTGGGACGTCGAGTGCGCCGCCTGGTCCGGGATACCGCGCCGCATCGGGCCGTACCCCGTGGAACACCCCAGGTTCAGCGGCCGGGCGAGCGCGGTCGGCCCGCTCGCCGTGTCGTACGACGCCCTCGGCAGCCGCCCCCGCCGCATCGTGCTCCCCAAGGACCTGCACACCCTCCCGGACGACCTCCTCCGCGTCCTCTTCCTGGTCCTGCACCTCCAGGCGGAACGCAACAAGAGGTCGTCCGCGGCCTCATAGACAGGCGAAGGCCCCGCCGGACGGATCCGGCGGGGCCCTGGAGGTGACGGCAGGTCAGACGGCGGCCGCGTACTTCGGGTTGTCGCCGTACTGGTTCTGCTCCGGCTTGCTGTCGGAGGCGAGCCAGACCAGCACGAAGATCCAGCCGACCAGCGGGATGATGCCGATCAGGATCGCCCAGCCCGAACGGCCGGTGTCGTGCAGTCGGCGGACCGCGACCGCGAGGCCCGGCAGGAAGACCGCCAGGCTGTAGATCGCGCCGAGGGCGGCGAACCCGATGACCCGCCCGATGACCGCCAGCACGATGCTGATGATCAGGTTGAACAGAAAGAACATCCAGTATTCCTGCCGACGCGCACGGCCGCTGAACACCGCGTACTTCTTCAGTACGTCCACGTACCAGTTCATTACTCGTCCCCCAAGGACCAAGAATGGTTCAAGATTTCGCTGGTGCTCAGCAAATCAAGCCGCCATGGCCGGATCCATTCAGATTGGCGTGTGCGGGTCAACCGTTACCGTGTCGCCGCCGTTCGGTGATCAAGGGTGGCCGATCGCATCCGCGTGGCACGCGATAGCGTCTCTTCGGCCATGGACATGCAGAAACAGCCGCAGCGGCGCCCACAACCGCAGGCGCAGCACCCCGAGGGGTGTCTCGTCGTAGCGATCAGGATCCCCGTCCGAATCTTCGTGTTCCTGGTGGTGCTGCCGGTACGCCTGCTCTGGGACGCGTTCGCCGCCGGCGCACGGTTCCTGTGGCGCCACCTCGTCGTCCCGGTCGCACGATTCCTGTGGCGGTACGGCCTGACCCCCGCCGGCCGCGCCATCGGCCGGCTCCTGCACGTGCTCCTCGTCGTCCCGCTGATCTGGCTGTACCGCTACCTGCTCACCCCCCTCGGCCACGCCCTCGGGTGGCTCCACGCGCGCGTGCTCACCCCGATCGGCCATGCGGTGCTGTGGCTCCTGACGCCCGTCGCCCAAGCCGTCGCCTGGGTGTTCGAGCAGCTCCTCGGCGCCCTGTACTGGATCACGCGGGTGCTCCTCGTCCTGCCCGCCGTCGCCCTGTGGCGCTGGGTCCTCACCCCGGTCGGCCATGTCCTCGGCATCGTCCTGAAGGAGATCCGGGACGCCCTCGGTCACGCCTGGCGGGCCACCGGACACGTCGCACGCGCCGTCGGACGGGTTCTGGGAACCCTCTTCCGGTGGATCTTCCTGGAACCGGTGCGCCGGCTCTACCGGACCGTTCTCACCCCGGTCGGACACGTCGTGCGCGACCTCGTGCTGCACCCCGCCGCGCAGGTCGCACATGCCGTCGGACGGGCCGTCCGCCAGGCCCGCGCCGACCTGCGCCGCGCCCTGTTCGGCGAGCCGGGCCGGCCGGCGGCCGTGGACCGCCGGGAACCCGTGGGCCGCGACACACGTACTCTTGATGGATAGAAGCACACAGCAGCACGGCCCCCGCGGCACGGCTGCTGCTCTCACGAGAATCGCGAAGGACTGACGACACTGGGCAAGCGACAGCCCGAAGGCCCGCCGCCCGCACCGGCGGTGCAGCGCATCCGACTGCGCTACACCAAGCGCGGCCGCCTCCGGTTCACCAGCCACCGTGACTTCCAGCGCGCCTTCGAGCGTGCGCTGCGCCGCGCCGAGGTGCCGATGGCCTACTCGGCGGGGTTCACCCCGCACCCGAAGGTGTCGTACGCCAATGCCGCACCCACCGGCACGGGCAGCGAGGCCGAGTATCTGGAGATCGCGCTCACCGCGGCCCGCGACCCGGAGCGACTGCGCGTCCTCCTCGACGAGTCCCTGCCCACCGGGCTCGACATCGTCGACGCGGTCGAGGCACGGACGTCCGGACTGGCCGACCGGCTCACCGCCTCCGTGTGGGAGCTGCGGCTGGCAGGCCTGGACCCGGTGGAGGCCGCACAGGCCGTCGCCGCGTTCAACTCGGCTGAGGCCGTCGAGGTCCAGCGCATGACCAAGAACGGCGTACGGACCTTCGACGCCCGCCCCGCGGTCGTACAACTTGAAACGCACAATGAAACGGCTGATAGGCCGAGCGACCAGCCCTGTGCGATACTGCGGCTGGTTGTTCGGCACGTGACGCCTGCCGTACGACCCGACGACGTCCTGTCCGGTCTCCGCGCCGTGGCCGACCTGGCGCCGCCGGTCCCCGCAGCGGTGACCAGGCTGGCGCAGGGGCTGCTCGATGAAGAGACCGGCACGGTGACCGACCCGCTCGCGCCCGACCGCGAGGCAGCGGAGGCCCTTTCGAAGGCCGAACCCGCTGCCGCCGCGACGGCGTCGGCGTAAGGAAGGTCCCGCGAAGGACGTACGTCGTAGCGCCGCCCTCGTACTCGGGAGCCATCTGGGTCGGGCAGCGCACCAACCAGAAGACTTTCGCCAGGCCGTCCGCGACAAGGCGTACGGAACCGGCGAGACAGGACACAGAGAGCTCCTGTGCGGCGTCCGCGCCCCACACGGCGGCACCGCGCATCGCGCGAGCCGTGGACGTCACCGGCGGTCGCTCGAACCGAACGACGCCGGACCAGGCGCGGCGCCCGGGAGCCTGACGGGAGAACCGCCCGCATGCTCGAACCGACCGAGCCCACCGAGGGCTCCGAACTGAACACCCCCAGCGACACCCTGCCGCCGCGCAGGCGTCGCCGTGCCGCGTCCCGCCCCGCGGGACCGCCCGCCGAGGCGAGCGAGGCCGTGGCCGAGATCACCACGCCGGCCATACCGGCCGCCGAGTCGTTCTCGGAGCCCGCGGAGGCTGCCGAGAAGACGGACACGGAAGAGGCCGCGGAGGCTGCCGCGGTCGCCGAGGAGGCCGTGCCCGCAGCGCGTAGCCGCCGCCGGGCGACCCGCCGGGCCTCGGCACCCGCCGGTTCCCCGACGGGAGCCGAGGCCGCCGACACCGCCGAGACCGTCCTTCCCGTGACCGCCGCCGAGCCCGCCGAGGCCACGCCCGCGGCCGAGGCCGTCGAGACCGCCGTACAGGGCGACGAGGAGGCCGCACCGCGCCGCACGCGCCGGCGTGCCACGCGACGCGTCTCCGCGCCCACCGAGGCCGCCGAGAAGGAAGAGGCCGTCGAGACCTCTGCGGCTACCGAGGCCCCTGAGGTCTCCGAAGCTGCTCCGGTTTCCGAGGCCGCCGCAACCGATGAAGAGACCGTGCCCGCGGCGCGTACCCGCCGTCGGGCGACCCGCCGCGCGTCGGCGCCCGCCGGTAACCCGGTGACAGCCGAGACCGTCGCTCAGACCACCGAAGCCGTGGAAACCGCCGAGGCCGTCAAGGCCGTCGACGAGAGCGGTGAGGCAACCCTCGCCCCCGAGGCGGAGCCCACCGCGCCCGCGCCACGCACCCGACGCCGTGCCACCCGTCGGGTCGCCGCACCCGCCGGCGCGCCCGAGGCCGCCGCCGAAGCCCCCGCCGCGGCTCAGCCGCAGGCCGCCGAGGCCCCGGCCGTCACCTCCGCCACCGAGGCCCCCGCCGCCGAGGAGCCGCAGACCGAGGCACCGCGGCGCCGGCGCCGGGTCGTGCGACAGGCCGCCATCGGGTTCTCCGAGCCCGCCGCCGCGGAGACGCCCGCCGAGGAGGAGTCGCAGCGCCGCCCCGCCCGGCCCGCCGTGGCCGTGTTCCAGGCGCCCGTGTTCACCGAGCCGAAGTTCCAGACCCCGGAGCGCGCCGCCGCCGAAGCGGCCGCCGTGGCCGCCGGCACGGAGGAGCCCGAGGAACTCGCCCCGTACCAGCCGGAGCCGGCCGAGCAGCCCGAGCAGGCCGAGGCCGGTTCGCGCCGCCGGCGCCGCCGCCGGGGTGCCGCCGAGGAGACCCCGGCCGCCGCACCCGCCGCCGAGGACGAGACCGAGGAGCCGGAGGAGCCCGCCGAGGACGTCGAGGACGCCGCCGACGCAGACGGTGAGGACGAGGCCGAGGAAGCCGGTTCCCGCCGCCGTCGCCGCCGCGGTGGCCGTCGCCGCCGCCGCGGTGACGCCGGCGAGGGCGCCGACGCCGACAGCGACGAGCTGGCCGCGGAGCAGGCCGAGCAGGACGCCGAGGACACCGCCGAACAGGAGGAAGAGGACGACGAGGACGCCCACGACGAGGCCGGCGGCTCCTCCAGCAGCCGTCGTCGTCGTCGCCGTCGGCGTCGCGCCGGGGACACCTCCGTCGACACCGAGCCCGGCGAGAACGACCCGGAGCGCACGGTCGTCAAGGTCCGCGAGCCCCGCAAGCCGTCCGAGCCGTCCGACGAGGTGCAGTCCATCAAGGGCTCCACGCGTCTGGAAGCAAAGAAGCAGCGTCGCCGCGAAGGCCGCGAGCAGGGCCGCAGGCGCGTCCCGATCATCACCGAGGCCGAGTTCCTCGCCCGCCGCGAGGCCGTCGAGCGTGTGATGGTCGTACGCCAGTACGGCGACCGCACCCAGATCGGCGTCCTGGAGGACGGCGTGCTCGTCGAGCACTACGTCAACAAGGAGCAGGCCACCTCGTACGTCGGCAACGTCTACCTGGGCAAGGTCCAGAACGTGCTGCCCTCGATGGAGGCCGCCTTCATCGACATCGGCAAGGGCCGCAACGCCGTCCTGTACGCCGGTGAGGTCAACTTCGAGGCGCTCGGCATGGCCAACGGGCCCCGCCGGATCGAGGCCGCCCTGAAGTCCGGCCAGTCCGTCCTCGTCCAGGTGACGAAGGACCCGATCGGCCACAAGGGCGCCCGTCTGACCAGCCAGGTCTCCCTCCCGGGCCGCTACCTCGTGTACGTCCCCGAGGGCTCGATGACCGGCATCAGCCGCAAGCTGCCCGACACCGAGCGGGCCCGGCTGAAGACCATCCTCAAGAAGATCGTCCCCGAGGACGCGGGCGTCATCGTGCGCACCGCCGCCGAGGGCGCGAGCGAGGACGAGCTGCGCCGTGACGTCGAACGGCTCCAGGCGCAGTGGGAGGAGATCCAGAAGAAGTCGAAGAACGGCGGCAGCTCGAACGCGCCGACGCTGCTGTACGGCGAGCCGGACATGACCGTCCGGGTCGTCCGCGACATCTTCAACGAGGACTTCTCCAAGGTCGTCGTCAGCGGTGACGAGGCCTGGGAGACCGTCCACGGTTACGTCTCGCACGTCGCCCCCGACCTCGCCGGCCGGCTGTCGAAGTGGACCTCCGAGGTCGACGTCTTCGCCACCTACCGGATCGACGAGCAGCTCGCCAAGGCCCTGGACCGCAAGGTCTGGCTGCCCAGCGGCGGTTCGCTGGTCATCGACCGGACCGAGGCGATGGTCGTCGTCGACGTCAACACCGGCAAGTTCACCGGTCAGGGCGGCAACCTCGAGGAGACGGTCACCAGGAACAACCTGGAGGCGGCCGAGGAGATCGTCCGCCAGCTGCGGCTGCGCGACCTCGGCGGCATCATCGTCATCGACTTCATCGACATGGTCCTGGAGTCCAACCGCGACCTGGTGCTGCGCCGCCTGCTCGAATGCCTCGGACGTGACCGTACGAAGCACCAGGTGGCCGAGGTGACCTCGCTGGGGCTCGTCCAGATGACCCGCAAGCGGGTCGGGCAGGGCCTGCTGGAGTCCTTCTCCGAGACCTGCGTGCACTGCAACGGCCGTGGCGTCATCGTCCACATGGAGCAGCCCAGCTCCGGCGGCGGCGGTGGCGGCGGCAAGCGCAAGAAGCGCGGGCGCGGCGGCGACGGACACGAGCACGACCACGACCACGACGTGCACGAGACCCACGCGGCCGTTGCCGACGGGGCCCTCGAGCACGCCGAGGCCGTCCAGGCGGTCGAGACGGCGGCGGAGGTCGCGGCCGAGGCCGCCGGGCCCGTCGCGCTGCCCGCCCCCGAGTTCGCGCCGGACGAGGAGCTGTACAGCAGCGTCGCGGAGGCGGAGGCCGCGGCCGGCCGTGGCCGTACCCGCCGCCGGGCGAGCCGCCGGGCCTCGGCTCCGGCCGGGGCGCCCAGGGAGCGCGCGGGCCGCGACCGGGCCGCCGAGGCCGAGACGCCGACCGCCCAGGCCGTACCGGCCGCCGAGGAGGCCGAGCGTGAGGTGCTGCCGGAGCCGGCCGCCGAGGCGCACGCCGAGCCGGTCGCCGTGGAGGACCCGGTCGTCCAGGCCCCCGAGGCCCCGGCCGCCGAGGAGACCGCGTCCAAGGGCCGTACGCGTCGCCGTGCCACCCGGAAGGTGTCGGCGCCCGCCGGTTCCCCGGCGGGGGCCGAGACGGCCGTGGTGACCGTCGTCGCCGAGACCGCCCCGGCGGCCGAACCGGTGGCGGAGCCGGTGATGGAGGCGGCGGAGGAGCCCGAGGCGGCCGCGTCCGCCGAGAGCGCCGCCCCGGCCCGGCCGCGCCGCCGCGCGGTGCGCAAGGCCACCGCGCCGACCGCGTCGGAGGAGGCCGCCGTCGTGGTCGTACCGTCGGCGGAGGCCGCCGAGCAGCCGCGGACGCCGGTCACCGGTGAGGCTGCCGAGGTCGCCGGTGAGGGCGTCGAGGAGGCCGCTCCGGCCAAGAAGACGGCCCGTAAGACGGCTGCGAAGAAGACCGCCGCGAAGAAGACGGCCGCGAAGAAGACCGCGGCCAAGAAGACGGCGGCGAAGAAGACGACGGCCAAGAAGGCGGCCAAGACCGCCAAGACGGCCGCCGCCAAGTCGACGGCGAAGAAGACCAGCGTGGTCACCACCGCCTCCGACGAGGGCTGACGCCCGGGTGTGGGGCCGGTTCGTGCGACCGGCCCCGCACTCCGCGGGGCCTGTTCGGAGTGACCGGCCCCACACCT
This sequence comes from Streptomyces sp. NPDC096040, assembly GCF_040303265.1. NCBI lineage: Bacteria > Bacillati > Actinomycetota > Actinomycetes > Kitasatosporales > Streptomycetaceae > Streptomyces > Streptomyces sp. NPDC096040. Next base: position 28,644 of record NZ_JBEOTA010000007.1, on the reverse strand, counting down.
CCCGGGGCCCGGTTTGACCCCCTCGGCCACCGCCCCGTAACCTTGACCGTCGGCGTGTCCATGGATATGAGGACGTGCCACATCCCCGTAAACCTCTTCCTCCGGAGCACACGGTGTTCCGGAGAGGCCGCCCGCGTGCCGGACGGCTGGACTGCGGGGGTGCCGTTCCCGAGCGAGAGAGTGAGATCCGCGTGTACGCCATCGTGCGCAGCGGTGGTCGCCAGCACAAGGTTGCTGTCGGCGACATCGTTGAGGTTGACAAGATTTCCACTGCCAAGGTTGGCGACACGGTCGAGCTCTCGACCCTGCTCGTTGTCGACGGCGAGGCCGTGACCAGCGACCCGTGGGTGCTGGCCGGCATCAAGGTCCAGGCCGAGGTCGTGGACCACCACAAGGGCCAGAAGATCGACATTCTGCGCTACAAGAACAAGACCGGTTACCGGCGTCGCCAGGGCCACCGCCAGCAGTACACGGCGATCAAGGTCACTGAGATCCCCGCGGCTGCGAAGTAAGGGACTGAGGAGAGATGGCACACAAGAAGGGCGCATCGTCCACCCGTAACGGTCGTGACTCCAACGCTCAGCGCCTCGGCGTGAAGCGCTTCGGCGGTCAGGTCGTCAACGCGGGCGAGATCCTGGTCCGCCAGCGCGGCACCCACTTCCACCCCGGTGCCGGCGTCGGCCGTGGCGGCGACGACACGCTGTTCGCGCTGCAGCCGGGTGCGGTGGAGTTCGGTACCCACCGTGGCCGCAAGGTCGTGAACATCGTTCCGGTCGCCTGAGTCTCAAGTCTCAAGTCTCAGGGTCTTCAGGTCCTCTGAAGGTCTTCTGACCGCACGGCTCAGACCGAACGTTTCGCGAGGCGGACCTCACTTCCCGATCGGGAAGGCGGGTCCGCCTTTCGCGTGTTGACATAGGTATCACCCCGTAAGTAACTGGAGGCACCCCACCATGACCACCTTCGTGGACCGCGTCGAGCTGCACGTCGCCGCGGGTAACGGAGGCCACGGCTGTGCCTCCGTTCACCGGGAGAAGTTCAAGCCGCTCGGCGGCCCCGACGGCGGCAACGGCGGCCGGGGCGGCGACGTCATCCTGACCGTCGACCAGTCCGTGACGACCCTCCTCGACTACCACCACTCCCCGCACCGCAAGGCCACCAACGGCAAGCCCGGCGAGGGCGGCAACCGGGCCGGCAAGGACGGACAGGACCTCGTCCTGCCGGTGCCCGACGGCACCGTGGTGCTCGACAAGGCGGGCAACGTCCTCGCCGACCTCGTCGGCCACGGCACCTCGTACGTCGCCGCCCAGGGCGGCCGCGGCGGCCTCGGCAACGCGGCCCTCGCCAGCGCCCGCCGCAAGGCCCCCGGCTTCGCCCTGCTCGGCGAGCCCGGAGACCTCCAGGACATCGTCCTGGAGCTGAAGACCGTCGCCGACGTGGCCCTGGTCGGCTACCCCAGCGCCGGCAAGTCCTCGCTGATCTCCGTGCTGTCGGCCGCCAAGCCGAAGATCGCCGACTACCCGTTCACCACCCTCGTCCCCAACCTGGGCGTGGTGACGGCCGGTTCGACCGTCTACACCATCGCCGACGTCCCCGGACTCATCCCCGGCGCCAGCCAGGGCAGGGGCCTCGGCCTGGAGTTCCTGCGGCACGTCGAGCGGTGCAGCGTCCTCGTCCACGTCCTGGACACCGCCACCCTGGAGTCCGAACGCGACCCCCTCTCCGACCTCGACGTCATCGAGGAGGAGCTCAAGCAGTACGGCGGCCTCGACAACCGGCCCCGGATCGTCGTCCTCAACAAGACCGACGTCCCCGACGGCAAGGACCTCGCCGACATGGTCCGCCCCGACCTGGAGGCCCGCGGCTACCGCGTCTTCGAGGTGTCGGCGGTCGCCCACCTCGGCCTGCGTGAGCTGTCGTTCGCGCTCGGCGAGCTGGTCGCCCAGGCCCGCGCCGCCAAGCCCAAGGAGGAGGCGACCCGGATCGTCATCCGGCCCAAGGCCGTGGACGACGCCGGCTTCACCGTCACCCAGGAGGAAGACGGTCTCTTCCGGGTGCGCGGCGAGAAGCCCGAACGCTGGGTCCGCCAGACCGACTTCACCAACGACGAGGCCGTCGGCTACCTCGCCGACCGCCTCAACCGCCTCGGCGTGGAAGAGGCGTTGATGAAGGCCGGTGCCCGCAGCGGCGACGGCGTCGCCATCGGCCCCGAGGACAACGCCGTCGTCTTCGACTGGGAGCCGTCCATGATGTCCGGCGCCGAGATGCTCGGCCGCCGCGGCGAGGACCACCGCTTCGAGGAACAGCGCCCCGCCGTACAGCGCCGCCGCGACCGCCAGGCGGAGCGCGACGAGTCGCTGCGGGAGTACGGCGACTTCGACCCGTTCGAGGAGTGACGGGGCAGGGGGCCGCGGTACCGCGGGGGCCTGCGGTACCGCGGGTTCTCAGCCCGTCACGGCCGGCTTGAGGACGTCCTTGCACCACTGCCGGAACGTCGTCGGCGTCGTCGACTCCGCGGTGCGCGGCTCGGCGTTGGCCAGGCCCCTGTTCTTCGCCTCGAACATGTCGACCATTCCCTGTGCCATCCCCTCGGTCATCCCGAAGCCGGTCATGCGCTCCTTGAACGCCGCGCCGGTGACCTGCCGGTAGCCGACCTCGGTGCCCAGCACCTCGGAGGCGATCCGGGCCATGTCGTTCGGCGACAGATCCTCGGGACCGAGGCATGCGACCTCGCCGGACCTCGTCCAGGTGCCGTCGAGCAGCAGTCGTACGGCGGTCGCCGCGATGTCCCGGGCAGCTACGGCCCCGGAGCCTTCAGTCCGGATGCTCGCCCGCACCACCGACCTCGTCGCACTCACCGTCGCCGACTGGCTCGACGACACCATCGAGGCGCTGGGCCTGCGCACCTTCCCGGTCCCGCTCGACCTGGCGCCCCTCGACTTCGGTATGGCCCGGCACCCGCGCAACTCGGCCGACCCGGGCCACCGCTGGTTCCGCGACCGGCTGGCGGCGGCGGTCACGCCTCCCGCCGGGGCGGTCCCGGCTTCCGCGGAGGCGGTCACCGCTCCCGCGGAGGGCGGCTCGCGCCACGGGCGACTCGGTCCGCCGTCAGGTCGGGGGCCAGTGGTCTGTTCCTCTGACGCCGGGGGTCGCCCATCGTCTGCCTAGTTGTCATGCGCACGATTGGTGTCGTTCAGCGCACCGACCGGCCGACCGTGGGAGTTTCCGAAGGGCAGACCGTTCAAGAGGCCACTGTGGCAAAGGGAGTCCGCGCATGACCGGAGTACCATCGCCCGACCGACGCCGCTTTCTTACCGCCAGTGCCGCCGTCCTCACGGCCACCGCATCCGCCCAGCTCTGGCTGCCGTCCGCCGCCAAGGCGGCCGAAACCCCGCTGCCCGACGGCGTGTTCAGTCTCGGTATCGCCTCCGGCGACCCGCTCCCCGACGGCATCGTGCTCTGGACCCGGCTCGCCCCCGACCCCCTCGACGGCGGCGGGATGCCCGACGCCGTCGTCCCCGTCGCCTGGGAGATCGCCGAGGACGAGCGGTTCCGCAAGACCGTCCGCCGGGGCACCGCCCACGCCCGGCCCGAGTACGGGCACAGTGTTCACGTGGATGTACGAGGACTGCGTCCCGACCGCTCCTACTGGTACCGCTTCCGCGCCGGCGGCCGGATCTCCCCGACGGGACGCACCCGCACCGCCCCCCACCCGCACGCCAACAGCGGTTCCCTGCGCGTGGCCCTGGCCTCCTGCCAGAACTGGCAGCACGGCTACTTCACCCCGTACGCCGACATGCTCACCCAGGACCCCGACATCGTCCTCTTCGTCGGCGACTACATCTACGAGTCCACGCCGTCCTCGGCCGGCCCGCGCCGCCACGAGGGGACCGGAGAGCCGTACACCCTGGCGCAGTACCGCAACCGCTACGCCCAGTACCGCAGCGATCCCGACCTCGCCGCGATGCACGCGAACGCGCCCTGGGTGGTCACCTTCGACGACCACGAGGTCGACAACGACTGGGCCGGCCAGGTCCCGCAGGACCCCGGCAAACAGTCCCACGACGCGTTCGTCGCCCGGCTGGCCGCCGCCTTCCAGGCCTACTACGAGCACATGCCGGTCCGGGCGACCGCCATCCCCGACGGGCCGCACATCCAGATGTACCGCCGCCTGGAGTTCGGCCGGCTGGCCCGGCTCAACGTCCTCGACACCCGGCAGTTCCGCAGCGACCAGGTCACCAGCCAGACGGCCGCCGAGGACCCCTCGCTCACCATGCTCGGCGCCCGGCAGAAGCAGTGGCTCCTCGACGGACTGCACGACTCACCGGCCCGCTGGAACCTGATCGCCTCGCAGATCATGATGGCCGAGACCGACATCCTGCCCGGCGACGGAAAACTCTGGTACTACGACGCCTGGGACGGCTACCAGGCCGAACGCAACGCCCTGCTGGACGAGTTCGCCTCGATCCGCAACCCCGTCGTCCTCAGCGGCGACCGGCACCTCACGATGATCAGCGACCTGAAGAAGGACTTCGCCGACCCGTCGTCGGACGTGGTCGGCGCCGAGTTCGTCGGCACCTCCATCTCCAGCAACGGCGACCAGGACCAGGCCGCCTTCCACGCCCAGTTCGACCCGCTGAAGCCCGACAACCCGCACTGGAAGGTCATCGACGCCCACCGCGGCTACCACCTCTTCGACATCCGCCGCGACGGCATCGACGCACGTGTGCGGGTCGTCGACACCGTCGTCGAGCCGCAGGCCACCACGAGCACCTTCGCCACCCTGCGCGTCGAGACGGACGAACCGGGCGTACAGGTCGTCTGACGAGCGAGCCGGACGCGCCGACAGCCAAGTCTGTGTAACGGGGGGCCTGGGACTCATCTGTGTCCCAGGCTTCTCTCAGGTGAACCTAAGGTAAACGTCTTACCTTCCGTTAACCATGGAGACGGACTGTACGAGAGGCGAGGCCCCGGTGAACAACGCCCCGATAGGTTCCATGGGTCCCATCGGTCCCCTTGCCGCACTGCCCGCCGGCACCCGCCTGCTGCACATCGGCCCCCACAAGACCGGCACCACGGCCATCCAGGGCGCACTCTTCGCCGCGAAGGACAGGCTGCCCGAGCACGGCGTGGAGTTCCCGGCGAGCACCCGGCACCCCATGGAGGCCGCGCTCGCCGCCTGCGCCCGGCCCGCCATGATGGGCGACACCGTGCCCACCGAGAAGCACTGGACGCGGCTGCTCAAGCAGGTGGAGGCCACCGGATCCCGGACCTCGGTGATCAGCAGCGAGTTCTTCGCCGACGCCCCCGACGACGAGACGGTCGCCCGCATCGTCGAGCAGCTCGGCGGCGACCGCGTCCATGTCCTCGTCACCCTGCGCCCGATCGCCCGGATCATGCCCTCGCAGTGGCAGCAGTACGTGCAGAACGGGCTGCGCATGGGGTACGAGGACTGGCTGGACCACATGCTCCGCAAGGCCCCCTATGAGAAGCCCAACCCCAGCTTCTGGCGCCGGCACCGGCACGACCGGCTGGTCGAACGCTGGATCGGCGCGGTCGGCTCCGACCGGATCACCGTCGTCGTGGTCGACGACCGGGACCGCGACAGCCTGATGCGGACCTTCGAAGCGCTGCTCGGACTGCCCGAAAACCTGCTCCGGCCTGTCCCGGACACGGCGAACCGCTCCCTCACCCTCGCCGAGACCGAAATGCTGCGAAAGCTCAACGTGGAATTCCGCGGCAACGGACTGCCCGCCGAGCTCTACTCCAAGCTCGTCCGCAACGGCGCCGTCATGCATATGAAGAACACGTGCAGCCCCACCGCCGAGGACGTGAAGATCTCCACCCCCGACTGGGCCGTCGAGGCCGCCGGCCGCATCGGCGCCGAGATGGTGGAACGCATCGGCACCATGGGCGTCCGCGTCATCGGCGACCCGACCCTGCTCTCCGCCGTACCCAAGCAACGTGAACCGGCCGGCGGTCCGGCCGCCGGCGAGCCCCGCGTCGCACCGGAGGTCGCCGCCCAGGCACTGTACGGCGCACTCGCCGCGGCGGCCGCGGTACCGGTCCGCCACACCGCCGAGGCGAACGCCCGCACGGTGCACCAGACGTCGTCGAAGGAACTGGTACGGGTCCTGGGGCACCGGTGTCTGAAGAAGCTGCGGCGGCGGTGAGCGGGTCCTGCGAGCGGACGGCTTAGCTGTGCTAAGTCGTCCTAGCCGGATGGCTTAGCTCTGCTGAGACGTGCCGATCGTCACGCACAGCAATCGGAATGCCCTGTGTAGTTACTCACAGCAAATTCACGGAACTTGCCCGGACGTCCGACGGGCGACGCCCGTCACCAGCGATGCAAGGTGCCATCGTCGGCGATGCAAGGTGAATGAAAGGTTGCGGGCACATATGCAGTGGGCGGCACTCACCTTGCACTGCGGTTACCGGAAGTGGGACCATTTCCTGGTTCCCTGATGCCCCAAGGTAGGTCACCTGTGTCCCAGCGCATAGCCAAGCCCCGAACCACCGCAGTCATCCTGGCCGGTGGCACCGGCCAGCGGGTGGGTCTGTCGATCCCCAAGCAGTTGCTGAAGATCGCCGGCAAGGCAGTCATCGAGCACACCCTGACCACCTTCGAGAAGGCCGACTCGATCGACGACGTCATCGTCCTGATGGCGCCGGGCTATGTCGCGGACATCGAGAAGATCGTCGCCAAGGCCGGGTTCACAAAGGTCAAGAAGATCATCGAGGGCGGCAACACACGGAACGAGACCACCGAGCGCGCCATCGAGGCGCTCGGCGAGGGCCTGGCCGAGGGCGAGGACCTCAACGTCCTCTTCCACGACGCCGTACGCCCCCTGCTGTCACGGCGCGTCATCGACGACTGCGTGGCAGCGCTGGAGCGCTACCAGGCCGTCGACGTCGCCATCCCGTCCGCCGACACCATCATCGTGACGCGGACACACGGCGAGGACGGCGAGTTCATCACCGAGATCCCGGACCGCTCCCGGCTGCGCCGCGGCCAGACCCCGCAGGCGTTCAAGCTGTCCACGATCAAGCGGGCCTACGAAGTCGCCGACGGCGACCCCAACTTCCAGGCCACCGACGACTGCACCGTCGTGCTCAAGTACCTGCCGGACGTGCCGATCCACGTCGTCGCCGGCGACGAGTACAACATGAAGGTCACTCAGCCCGTCGACGTCTTCATCGCCGACAAGCTCTTCCAGCTCGGCTCCACGGCCGCGCCCGAGCAGAAGGACGAGGACGCCTACCGCGAGCTGCTCACCGGCAAGACCGCGGTGATCTTCGGCGGTTCCTACGGCATCGGCAAGGACATCGCCGAACTCGCCGAGTCCTACGGTGCGAACGTCTACGCGCTGGGCCGCTCCACCACCGGCACCCACGTCGAGAACCCGGAGGAGGTCGACGACGCGCTCTCCAAGGCGTACGCCGAGACCGGCCGGATCGACTACGTCGTGAACACGGCGGGCGTGCTGCGCATCGGCAAACTCGCCGAGACCGACAACGCCACCATCGAGGAGGCGCTGAAGGTCAACTACCTGGCCCCGGTGCAGATCGCCCGCTCCAGCTACAAGTACCTCGCCGAGACCAAGGGCCAGTTGCTGCTCTACACCTCCAGCAGCTACACCCGCGGCCGCGCCGAGTACAGCCTCTACTCCTCGACCAAGGCCGCCATGGTGAACCTCACCCAGGCCCTGTCCGACGAGTGGGCCGGCGACGCGATCCGCGTCAACTGCGTCAACCCCGAGCGCACCGCCACCCCGATGCGCACCAAGGCGTTCGGCCAGGAGCCGACGGGCTCGCTGCTCTCCTCCGAGGCCGTCGCCCGCACCTCGCTCGACGTGCTGCTGTCCGAACTCACCGGCCATGTCATCGACGTCCGCCAGCAGGACCCGACGGCGGCCGCCGGCCTGGCCTCCGGCTTCGAGCAGGCGCTGGCCAGTGTCCTGGACCGACAGAACGGCGTGGCATAATCGACGTCCATTAGACATCTGTAATTCAGGCCTCTGTGGCTGCGCGTTCGCGGAGCAATCACAGGGGCCTGAACCGTAGAAATCCCCGTTCGACAACCTCTCGGATCGACAACCTCCCAGATTGTCCGCAAGGTCAAATTCAGGCCTTTTTGTCAGCAAAAGGTTCTCCGTGATATCCACCGCTATTCGCGTCGCCCGGGTGGGCAGCGCGGCCGAGCTGGCCGCCGCGGCACTCATGATGCTGGGCTTCCCCGTGCTCATGGTCGCCGCGCTCGTCCCGAGCGTTTACGCCTTCGCGGCCGCGGCCGCCGTCACGTACCTGGCGGACCACTACCTGCACCGCAAGGGCAGCTACCTCGTCAACCGCCTCAGCAAGGTCCGGGCCGGCCTGTCGATCCGCTTCCTGATCCGGCAGCTGCTGCTGATCCTGCTGCTGGCCCGGATGTCGCTCTCGGACGACCTGGTCTTCTACGGTGCGATCGCCTGCTTCATCGCCTTCTACGGCCTGCAGGCCCCGCACGGCGCACTGGTCACCCTGATCCGCAATCGCCGCAGGATGCCGGTCGCCACCCGCAACGTCGACCTGAAGTCCCGCATCCGCATCCCGGACGCCCCGCCGCGCGGCCTGCTCGACCGCTCCGCCGAGAAGATGCTCCACCTGGACCTCTCGGCCGTCGTCGGCCTGCTGGTCTCGGCGATGATGGACAACGCCGTCGCCGGTTCCGTCGGCATCGGGATCACCCTCGCCCTGGGCTGCCTGTACGTGCTGGTGCTGATGCCGTACGTACGCGGCCGCAAGATCCCGCCGGATCACGACACCGTGCTGGCCGCCGTCGACGACTGGCTGGGCCGGTACAAGCCCGAGACCGTCCTGTACTTCTCCGGTTCCAAGGACTCCGCCTACCAGGTCAACATGTGGCTGGAGACCATGGAACAGCTGGAGTCCCGCCCGCTGGTCCTGCTGCGCGAGCGGGTCATCCTGCAGAACCTCGCCCCGACCACGGTCCCCGTCATCTGCGTGCCCGGCGGTGTGCACCTGATGAACCTGGACCTCTCCACGGTCCGCGTCGCCCTCTACGCGGCCAACGTCGGCAAGAACATCCACCTGCTGCGCGTCCCCACCATGAAGCACGTCTTCATCGGCCACGGCGACAGCGACAAGCTCGCCAGCGTCAACCCGTTCAGCAAGGCCTACGACGAGGTGTGGACCGCCGGCCGCGCGGGCCGCGACCGCTACGCCCTTGCCGACGTCGGTGTCCGCGACGAGGACATCGTCGAGGTCGGCCGCCCGCAGCTGGCCCCCATCCAGAGCCGGCCGGATCTTCCCGCCGGCCCTCGCGACGGGGCCGCCGCCGATGGACGCTGTCCCACCGTCCTCTACGCGCCCACCTGGGAGGGCTGGGACGACAACCCCGGCAACACCTCCCTCCTACTCGCCGGCGAGAACATCGTGAAGAAGCTGGTCAAGGCCGACCCGCCGGTCCGCGTCCTCTACAAGCCGCACCCCTTCACCGGCACCGTCAGCGCCGCGGCGGCCGCCGCCCACCGGCGCGTCACCGCCCTCGTCGAGAAGGCCGCCGCCCAGCGAGCCGCCGACGCCCGCTTCACCACCGACACGGCCGCCCAGGCGGCGGCGCGGGCCGAGCTGACCCGTATCGAGTCCCGCCTGGCCGAGCTGACCGGCACCGGCGACGAGAAGCGCGACGAGGCCGAGGCCAGCCGGGACGACGTCGTCGACCTGAAGAAGCACGAGGAGATCGCCCGGCTGCGCGCCGAGTGGAACGACGCCCACTGGCGTTCCTTCCCCGACCACGAGCACCGGGTCATCACCGGCGCCGAACCGCGCCTGTACGACTGCTTCAACGTCTCCGACGCGATGGTCTCCGACATTTCCAGCGTCGTCTCGGACTTCATCGCGAGCGGCAAGCCGTACGCCGTCACCGACTCCGCCGAAGTCGGCGTGGAGGAGTTCAAGCGGGCGAACACCGCTGTACGCGCCGCCGTGATCCTCTCCAACAGCGCCAAGGAACTGGACGCCCTGCTGGACGCCGTACGCGATCCGTCGGCCGATCCGCTGGCCGGGGACCGGGACGAACTCAAGCGGTATCTGCTGGGCCCGGACGAGCCGACCTCCATCGAGCAGTTCAACGCCGCGGTCGCCGCGCTCGCCCGCAAGGCCGAGACCCGCAACCTGGGCCAGGAGGCCCTGATCGCGGCCGGTGACCCCGAGGCGGCCGAACTCGCCGAACTGCTGCCCGGGGACCCGGTGAAGGCCGCCGGCGAGGCCGAAGGCACCATCACCGGCTGACCGCTCGCACAACCACGCCGAGGGGCTGGGTCCCGGAAGAACTTCCGGGACCCAGCCCCTCGGCCGCGCCCCCGCACTCTCGTCTTCTTAACTTTGCTTAGCCATTCGCACCGCTTCTTCTTACCAGCGCTTCGCGGTCTCCGGTGAGCAGCTCTTACCTCACGTCCGTACTCTCTCGACGTAACCCGCTGTACACCGCACGGCTGGCCGTTCGTCATGTGAGATGGGCCACGGGAAGCTCTCCCTGAGGCAACCGGTTGTGCCGACCGGCCATCTAAAGCGTTGAGATCGAGGCGACGCAGGGGGAACGCACCATTGACTAGGGGGAAACGTGACCGTCGTTGCGCAGCCTGATGTGACTGTGATCATCGGGGCGTACGAAGCGATGCCGTATCTCGTCGAATGCCTGGCCTCCGTGGAGCGCCAGACCCTCGACCCGGCACGCCTGGAGGTCATCGCGGTCGACGACGGGTCGACCGACGGCACGGGGGAGTACCTGGAGGAGTTCGCGGCCCGCGCCACCATGCCGGTGACCGTGATCCGGCAGGAGAACTCGGGCGGCCCCAGCGGCCCCCGCAACGTCGGCCTCGCCAAGGCCACCGGCCGGTACGTGTTCTTCCTGGACGCCGACGACCGTCTCGGCCCCGAAGCCCTCGCGCGCATGGTCGCCATGGCCGACAAGAACAACACGGACGTCGTCCTCGGCAAGGTCGAGGGGATCAACCGCACACCCCCGCGGTCCATGTGGGGCAGAACGCTAGAACGTACCGACGTCTTCTCCTCCAACATCAAGTTCACGCTCAGCGCGCAGAAACTGTTCCGCCGCGCTTTTCTCGAACAGCACGACATGCGTTTCGACGAGTCCCTGTGGACCGGCGAGGACGCGCTGTTCACCATGGAGGCCTATCTGCGCGCTGACGGTGTCTCCGTGGTCGCCGACTACCCCTGCTACTACCTGGTCGGTCGCGAGGACGGCAAACACGTCACCAGGAGCGGCAGCTACACCCTCCGTTTCGACTCGGCACGCGCCCTGATGAACCTGATCGCAGACATGGTCCCGGCCGGACCGCGTCGCGACACGCTCATGGTCCGGCCGTTCCTGGTCACCCTGCTCCCGCAGTTCGGTCCCAAGTTCCTCAAGGACAGCGACGAAGTACGCCGGAACAAATTGGAGCTGGCGAAGCCGCTCGTCGACGCCCACTGGAATCCGGAAATCGCCCGCCGCCTCAGGGTCCACGAACGGCTGCGACTTCACCTGGTCGCCGTACAGCGCCCCGACCTCCTGCTGGACGTCGTCGAGTTCGTGCGCGCCAAGAAACAGGCCGGGGCCGTCCTGGAGAAGCGCGGCACCCGTGTCTACCTCGCCTACCCGCACTTCCGCTCCAGGACGGCCGGCGTCCCCGACTGGATCTACCTCGCCGAACCCCGAGAGGCTCGCGCGGTCGAGGGCTACCGCGAAGACGCGGCCAACACCTTCCTGCGGCGCGCCCTGCGCAAGCTCCGCAGGTCGCTGCCGGCACGGGAAGTCAAAGCGGTGGCGGCCTGACCGGGCGCGCGGCGCCCGGCCGACCGGGCTCTACCGGGACCTACTGGCCCGCCCTCAGCGCCCGCCGGATCGGCCTGCCAACGGCCCGCCGGGCCCGCCGATAGACCGAGGCCGGCGGCACGGCGGCCGCCTTGGCGCGGGCCCCCGCGCGTGCCAGTTCTCTCTGCAACCTGGCGTTGTCCAGCGACAGTTCGTCGATACGGCTGTGCAGCCAGCCGAACCGCGAGGTGAGCGAGGCGAGGTCCGCCTCGTTCCAGGGGCGGATGCCCGCCGGGAACTCCAGCGCGCGCATCCGCTCCTCGAAGGCCGCACCGCCGTCGCCGTGCGTGAAGGTGTTCTCCAGACCGTTCCTGTCGAGGAACCCGGTGAACCGCTCGAAGCGCTCCCGGTGGCCGCCGACCAGCCCGCCGAAGTCGGCCTCCGCGTAAAGCTTCGCCGGGTCCGCCGCATCGGGGTCCCTGACCGCCCGGTCCAGCCGCAGATGCGGTATCTCGAAGTAACGGCACAGCTCCAGCGTCCGCGAGTCACCGCACAGCACGGTGGCCGGCGTGCCGGCGAGCAGCGCCGCGATGTTGCCGTGGATGCGTGAACCGAAGGAGAAGTCGAAAGAGCGCAGATCGTCGATCCAGGTGACCGGGTCGACGTAGACCCGCACCTTGTCCTCGCGGAACATCGGGTGGTCAGGGTGGGTCGGCATCGCGGCCACCGCAGCGTTCGGGTCCGACAGGTCCCGCCAGTGCAACTGCCGTGCGTCACTGAGGTTCTGGCCGACGAACCGCAGATACGGGTAGCGCTCGTGGGTGCGCGTGATGATCCGGTCCAGGCCCTGTGCGAGTACGGCGCTGTGCGAGCCGTTGATCGCGATCCGCGAATCCGGTGTCAACTCCAGTGCCTTCTTGTGCACCGGGAGCCGGTCGCCGTACAGGAACAGCGAAGGACAGCCGATGACCTCGACGTCCTTGAAGCCCATGTTTCTCAGGTACTGCTCGGTGAACTCGCCCCGCACGCCGATCGACGCGCTGCGCTCCAGCACCGCCGCGCAGAACTCCCGCACGGTGGGCTCGATGCGCTTCAGCCGGTCCGGGTTGTAGCCGACCCCGGTCTGCGCACCGACGCCGAGCACGACGACCGGGATTCTCAACTTGGAGATCAGCCGCGTCATCCGCTTCAACGCGCTCTCGAAGGACGGGCGGAAGGCGTTGGCGAGCGGGATGACGAAGGCGTCGTACTCGTCGTTGATGCGCGCGGCGGCGGAGACGTCGGAGGGCATGCCGTTCGAGACGACCTCGGTGTCCGGGGTCCCGAGAATCTTGTGCGCGGCATCGCTGAAGATCAGGTTGCCCGAATTGGTGGCGATGACGTCCCGGTGCAGGGCCTCCTCGACGGTGACGACGTCGTAGGGACTCTTTCCCGACCGGAGGAGGATGCGCTTCACGCTGCGATCTTTAGATGACACAAACTTCAAATTAACTTTAAGTTCGTTTCGATTTCCATAGACAGTCAACACAACCTTTTTGCCATGTGCGGTCCGTCACCACGGGATCACGCCACGCCTCCAGCGGTACCCGTCCGCCGCTGCGTCCGTCGCCGTGTCCGGAGGCTGGACGGGCGGCCGGACGCCCGTCCCGTTCGCGTAGATTGCTGCCACGCGCAAGGAAGTGGGGACAGGACGTGGCAAGGGCAAGGCAGGCCGTGATCGAGGCCCGCAGGATCGTCGTCAAGGTGGGTTCCTCCTCGCTGACCACCGCCTCCGGCGGCCTGGACGCCGACCGGGTCGACGCGCTCGTCGACGTCCTCGCCAAGAGCCGCAGCGGGGGAGAGAAGGAAGTCGTCCTCGTCTCCTCGGGAGCGATCGCCGCCGGACTCGCCCCGCTCGGCCTGCGCCGCCGCCCCAGGGACCTGGCCCGCCAGCAGGCGGCCGCCAGCGTCGGCCAGGGCCTGCTCGTCGCCCGCTACACCGCCTCCTTCGCCCGCTACGGCGTCCGCGTCGGCCAAGTCCTGCTCACCTCCGACGACATGAGTCGCCGCGCCCACCACCGCAACGCCTCCCGCACCCTCGGCAAACTCCTCGCGATGGGCGCCCTGCCGGTCGTCAACGAGAACGACACCGTCGCCACCGACGAGATCCGCTTCGGCGACAACGACCGCCTCGCCGCCCTCGTCGCCCACCTCGTCCACGCCGACCTCCTGGTCCTCCTCTCCGACGTCGACGGCGTCTACGACGGCGACCCCAGCAAGCCCGGCACCTCACGGATAGCGGAAGTGAAGAGCCCGGAGGACCTCGCCGGCGTCGAGATCGGCAGCGCCGGGAAGGCCGGCGTCGGCACCGGCGGAATGGTCACCAAGGTGGAGGCCGCCCGGATCGCCGCCGCCGCGGGCATCGCGGTCGTCCTCACCAGCGCCGTGCACGCCGCGGACGCGCTCTCCGGAGGCGACACCGGCACCTACTTCCACCCCACCGGCAAACGGTCCGCAGACCGCCTCCTGTGGCTTCAGCACGCCTCCACCCCGCAGGGCTCGCTCACCCTGGACGACGGCGCCGTCCGTGCCGTCGTCCAGGGCCGCAAGTCGCTGCTGCCCGCCGGCATCGCCGCCGTCGAGGGCGAGTTCGTCGCGGGCGACCCGGTCGAGCTGCGCGACACCGAAGGGCGCGCGGTCGCCCGCGGGCTCGTCAGCTTCGACGCCAAGGAGATCCCCCAGCTGCTCGGGCGTTCGACCAGGGAGCTGGCGCGCGAGCTGGGCCAGGCGTACGAACGCGAGGTCGTACACAGGGACGACCTGGTGATCCTGCACCCGTAAAACGGGCCGTAACGACGGACCCGGTGGGGGACGTTCCGTAAAACCGCCACACGAACCCTTGCGGCCTGCTCAACTTTGTCTCAGGGACACGTTGTTCCGCACGAGCACAGCTGAAGGAGGCCGTCGTGAGACGAGTGCGCCCTGGGGCTGCGGCGTCCCGCGGTGCTCTGACGAGCGTCGCGGCCGGGGACACCTACGAGGAGCCGAAGGACCTGCCCCGCCTGTGGCACGTCACCCTCAGCGTCTGCGGTGCCGAGGTCCCCCTGCCGGAACTGCGCCGCGGACTCGAACAACTGGCTCACGACCATCCGTTCCTCCTCACCAGCCGCTACGCCTGCGACCATGCGGAGATCCGCTACTGGGAAGAGGCCCGCGACCTCCACGACGCCGCGGCCGTCGCGCTGCGCCTGTGGGGCGAGCACCGCCAGACCGCCGGCCTGCCGGCCTGGGAGATCGTCGGCCTGGAGGTCATCGACCGGGCCACCTACCACCAGCGGATCGCCGAGGGCTACGGTCCGCCACCGGCGACACCGGTCGGTATCCACCCGTTCTGACGGTGACCGCTATTGCCCCCTTTTGATCCCGTCTCGCGGTATGGGATGACACATGAACGGGAGGTCGGCGCGCACTACCCTTCCCCCATGACCACGCTCTCGCCGTACGACGCCATGTCCCCGGTCACCCAGGCCGCCTACCGTGCCAAGGCCGCCGCCGCCGACCTCGCGCCGCTGCCGCGTGCCGTGAAGGACGACGCGCTGCTCGCCATCGCGGACGCCCTGGAGGTCCGTGCGAGCGAGATCGTCGAGGCCAATGCCAAGGACGTCGCCAAGGCCCGCGAGAACGGCACCAGCGAGGCCGTCGTCGACCGCCTCACCCTCACCCCCGAACGGGTCCGTGCCATCGCCTCCGACGTCCGGGACGTCGCGAAGCTGCCCGACCCGGTCGGCGAGGTCGTCCGCGGCTCCACCCTCCCCAACGGCATCGACCTGCGCCAGGTCCGCGTCCCCCTCGGTGTCGTCGGCATCATCTACGAGGCCCGCCCCAACGTCACCGTCGACGCGGCCGCCCTCTGCCTGAAGTCCGGCAACGCCGTCCTGCTGCGCGGCTCCGCCTCCGCCTACGAGTCCAACACCGCCCTCGTCCGCGTCCTGCGCGACGCCGTCGGTGGGGCCGGGCTGCCCGCCGACGCCGTCCAGCTGGTGCCGGGGGAGGGCCGTGAGTCCGTCCACGAGCTGATGCGCGCCCGCGGCCTCGTCGACGTCCTCATCCCGCGCGGTGGCGCCTCCCTCATCCAGACCGTCGTCATGGAGTCCAAGGTCCCCGTCATCGAGACCGGCACCGGCAACTGCCACGTCTACGTCGACGCCCACGCCGACATCGACATGGCGATCGACATCCTGATCAACTCCAAGGCGCAGCGGGTCAGCGTCTGCAACGCCGCCGAGACCCTCCTCGTCCACCAGGACATCGCCGCCGAATTCCTGCCGCGGGCCCTGGACGCCCTCGCCGAGGCCGGCGTCACCGTCCACGCCGACGAACGCGTGCTGGCCTGTGCCAAGGGCTCCAAGGCGACCGTCGTCGAGGCCGTCCCGGAGGACTGGGAGACCGAGTACCTGTCGTACGACATCGCCGCCGCCGTCGTCGACTCCCTCGACAGGGCTGTCGAGCACATCCGGCTGTGGACCTCCGGGCACACCGAGGCGATCGTGACCACCTCCCAGCAGGCCGCCCGCCGCTTCACCCAGCTGGTCGACTCCACCACCGTCGCTGTGAACGCCTCCACCCGTTTCACCGACGGCGGCCAGTTCGGCTTCGGCGCCGAGATCGGCATCTCCACCCAGAAGCTGCACGCCCGCGGCCCCATGGGCCTGCCGGAGCTGACCAGCACCAAGTACATCGTCACCGGCGACGGCCACATCCGCCGCTGACACCCGTACGGCCCAACCGCTCCCACCCGACGGCGTGCGGGCACACGGAAGGGCGTGCGGGGGCCCGCACGGGCGTGAGAGGTGTCTCACCGGGCCTATGAATTTCCATACCGTCTGCCCAAATTGACCCCCCAGGTCTACTCTGGATCCGTGCCGGAGGACGTGGGGGGCACGCCGTTCCCTGACGGCTGGGAGCCCGACGACGACCATGACCGCGGGATGTCGGACGAAGAGTTCGACTCCGTGGTCTTCGACGAGGCCTTCGTGAAGGCGGCCGTGATCCACGAGCCGACCGCGGTCGAACGCCTCCTTGCCGCCGCACAGGCCAGAGCCGAGGCCTCCGAGGCCGAGGCCCGCCGTGCCCACGCCAGGGGCGAGCGCTACGACGACGTCTTCGGCCCCGACGGCCCCGATTACGGCCACAGTGCCGACCTCGACGACCTGGACGATCCCGACGTTCTCGACGACCGGTACGGCGCCGCGGGGACGTACGGCAAGCACGTCCGCTGGCACCGTCCCGTCGCCTGGCTGCTCGCTCTCGTCATGGGCATCGGCATGGTCGCGCTGGCTTTCGCGGCGGTCTATCGCGGCGCCTCCGGAGGCAGCCGCGACCAGGTGCCCAGGCCTCCTTCCACCGGCCTGGAGCAGGGCACCGCGGCGGCACCCTCCGTGTCCGCCGACTATTCCCAGCCGGCACAGCCCGCCCAGTCGGCGGTCTCCGCGGTCCCGCGCACCCCCTGAGCGGCGATTGCCCGTCCTGGTGAGAACCTGTCAGAAGTTGTCGTGTAGCAGGGCGTTTACCTGAGGCTTCCGAGACCTACTCTGAGAGTATGGGCGGGCCTGTGGACCCACCCGAGGGGACACCCGAGGGCGGCCCCGTGGGTGGAGAGGACGAGTACCGATCCGTCGTCTTCGACGAATCGTTCGTCCGCGCTGCCCGCCTCCAGGAGTCCTCCGCGCGCGAACGCATGGCCGACCACGCGCCCGCAGTACGCCGCCGCCCGCCGCTGCGCCGGGGCCTCACCCGGCAGGCCCTGGTCCTCGTCCTGCTGATCCTCGTCGCCTTCGGCACCGCGATCTACATGGGCGTCCGCCATCCCTACGGCACACAGGAGGCCCAGCAGCCCGCCGAGCCCCTGCGGATGACCGTCATCCCGCTCGCCCCGCAGGGCAAGGTGCCCGGCGCCGCCGACGCCGAGGCCCTGTTCGCGCACAGCCCCGCCGCGCAGTACGGGGTCGGCGCCGAGGGGATACCGCTGCCGCCGGCGCGTAGCACCGCGCACTTCTCCGACAGCCAGGTCGTCACCGCCCTGACCACGGCCAAGGACTACATCGTCCGCTCCGCGCTCTACCCCGAGGTCCTCGACAGCAGTGAGGTGCGGCCCCCGCGGGTGCTGCTCGACCCCGGGCAGCTCGACCAGTTCGACCAGAGCGTCGACCACCCCACGGCGGACGGCCGGCACGCGCCCACCGGATGGCTGATCCGCTTCGACCCCACCCGCGCCGAACTCGCCGACCCGAGGATCCGGGTCCAGGGCAGCCTGCAGGCCACCGAGAGCGACGCGGCCACCCTGGAGGTCACCGCCGACCACACCCTCGTCTACGCGCTGCGGCCCACCGGCGCCCAGGCCGGCTCCCAGGTCTCCCTCTTCACCGTGCGCCGCGAGCTGACCTTCCGCTTCGACCGGGACGACCTGCGCCTGCACCAGACCCAGCTGGTCGTCTCTTACGTGCAGGCCGGCCCCCTGTCCTGCGCCGAGGACTCCGCCAACCACCTGCATCCGCTGCTGGCAGGTGAGACGGCCAGGGCGGGCGGCCCGGCGGGCACGAACCCGTACGCCACGGACAGCGCCACCGCCCTGTGCGGAACGCTGGCCACCGGGGCCGAACCGAAGGTCTGACGAGCCCTCGCTACTTCTCGTCCCACGGGGGAGCGTCCTGGGCGGGACCGTCCTGGGCGGGACCGTCCTGCGAAGCGTCCTGCGACGGTGTGTCCTTCGCGGAAGCGCCCCTCGGCGGCGGCGCGCTCGTGAACCCCTCGAAGCCGCGCCTGACCCGGCCGCCCAGACCGCCGGCCCCGCCCGCGATGTCCGTGACCAGCTTCATCAGCGGGTCCTTGGAGCTCTTCACATCGCTCGCGTAGCTCGCCGCCGACTCCTTGAACGAGTCGCTGACCGACGTGTCCTTGTCCCCGTCGCGCCGCGCATAGTGACCGTCCATGATCCGCTGGTAGTCGCGGGACTCCGCCCACTTCTTCAACTCGGCGGCGCGGACCGTCGTGAAGGGGTGCGAGCGCGGCAGCACGTTCAGGATCTTCAGCACCGAGTCGCGCAGATCGCCCCCGGCCTCGTACTCCTCGGCCTGCTGCAGGAACGCGTCCACGTTCATCTCGTGCAGATGGTTGCCGCCCGCGATCTTCATCAGCCCGCGCATCGAAGCCCGCAGATCCTGCCCCACCAGCAGCCCCGCCCGGTCGGCGGACAGCTCCGACTTGCGGAACCACTCCCGCAGCGCCGTCACGATCGCCATGACCGCGAGATTGCCCAGCGGGATCCAGGCGACGCGCAGCGCCAGGTTCGTCAGGAACAGCAGGATCGTCCGGTACACCGAGTGCCCGGACAGCGCGTGCCCCACCTCGTGCCCGACGACCGCCCGCATCTCCTCCTCGTCGAGCAACTCGACGAGGCCGGTGGTGACGACGATGATCGGCTCGTCCAGGCCGATGCACATCGCGTTGGGCTGCGGATCCTGGTTGACGTACATCGGCGGGACCTTCTCCAGGTCCAGGATGTAACAGGCGTCCCGCAGCATGTCGTTCAGGTGTGCGAACTGCTGGTCCGACACCCGGACCGAGTCGGACAGGAACAGCAGTCTCAGGCTCCGCTCCGGAAGCAGCCCGCTGAGCGCCTTGAAGACCGTGTCGAAGCCGCTCAGCCTGCGCAGCGCCACCAGGGCCGAACGGTCGGCCGGATGCTCGTACGCGCGCGAGGAGATCCCCGGGAACCGCCGGCGCTGCCTGCTCGGCACCCGCTCGCGCCCGTTCTGCTCGTGGCCGTCGTCGGACATGTCATCCCCCATGTGCGTGAGTGTGCCCACTGGTGCCCCCGAAGCAGGGCCCAGCCTAGGCGGAGATACCGTGGACGGGCAGTACAGCCGAAGGAGTGCCTCATGGAGCACAACCCCCAAGCCGCCTGGCTGACCCAGGCCGCGAGCGCCGCCCAGCAACACGGCTCGGGCAACCTGCTCCGGGTCGTTCTGATCGTCATGTTCCTGGGCTGCGCGCTGACCGCCTGGTTCCTGCTGCGCGGGTACAGACAGAAGGACGACTGAGCCGCCGGGATCGTTCCCCGCCCCGTGCGACCGCTGGGTCGGCCCGGAGGAGTTCTTGTGGCCGGGGAGTGGGCCCAACGGAGGAGTCGGCGTGATCGCCGCCGGGCCGCCCGCATACGATGAGCCGACGTCTTTATCCCGTCCACACGCGATAGGTCCTGCCGCAGATGATGAATCTTCACAGCGCCGCTGCCCAGTTGGTCACCCTCGCCGCCGAGGGCGAGGGGCACGGCGGCAACCACAACAGCCTCAACCCGCTCGTCACCGGCGGCAGCGCGTTCATCATCCTGCTGCTCCTGCTGTGGATCACCACCCGTTTCAACCGCGACCGCTGAGCCGGCGGCCGAGCCCGGCAGCCGTCCTCCGGGCGGGGCCCACGGGCCGGGCCGGTAGGGTCTGCACGCATGGGAGAGCAGGACATGCCTACCGGTCCGGCGAATGACGCGGCCGATGCCGCCGAGGACACGGTGACGACCCCGCGGTACACATCGGCGGGCCCCGCGCACACCGGCAAACGCCGCCTCGGCGTCATGGGCGGAACGTTCGACCCGATCCACCACGGGCACCTCGTGGCGGCCAGCGAGGTCGCCGCCCAGTTCCACCTCGACGAGGTGGTGTTCGTGCCCACCGGGCAGCCGTGGCAGAAGACCCACCGCAAGGTCTCACCGGCCGAGGACCGTTATCTGATGACGGTGATCGCGACCGCGGAGAACCCGCAGTTCTCCGTCAGCCGTATCGACATCGACCGCGGCGGACCCACCTACACCGTCGACACTCTGCGCGACCTGCGCGCCCTCAACCCCGACGCCGATCTCTTCTTCATCACCGGCGCCGACGCCCTCGGCCAGATCCTCACCTGGCGCGACTCGGTGGAACTCTTCTCTCTCGCCCACTTCATCGGCTGCACCCGGCCAGGCCACCAGCTGACCGACCGCGGTCTCCCGGAGGGCGGCGTCTCGCTGGTGGAGGTTCCCGCACTCGCCATCTCCTCCACAGACTGCCGTGCGAGAGTCGCCAAGAGCGACCCCATCTGGTACATGGTGCCGGACGGAGTCGTGCGCTACATCGACAAGCGCGAGCTGTACCGCGGCGAGTGAGCCGAGAGGGGCACCGGTGAACGACCGATACGACGCGGGCTACGGAAGCGACCAGTACGAACTCGTCGGCTACGACGAGTACGGGCAGCCGGTGTACCGCCAGATCCCGTCGCAACCACAGCAGACGTACGACCCCTACGCCGCCGGACAGGGCTACGGGTACGACCCGTACGCCGGAGGCGGCCAGCAGGGCGGCGCGCCGTCCTACGACACCGGACGGCAGGGTCCGCCGTCGTACGACACCGGGCAGCAGGCCCCCGTCCACGACACCGGGCAGCAGCCGGCCACGCCCGCCTACGACCCGTACGGCACCGGCGGCCGGCCCGCCTACGACCCCTACGGACAGGCCGCCACCAGCGGCCGGCAGCCACGGGTCGCCGAGCAGACCGCGTACATCCCCCAGCAGGCCGGACCCGTCGAGGAACCCGCCGGTCCCCGGCCTGCCGAGGGCGAACGGGACTACCACACCGAGCAGTTCGCGTTCGTCGAGGATCCGGACGGTGACTCCGAGGACGTCATCGACTGGCTGAACTTCACCGAGAACCGAACCGAGCGCCGCGAAGAGGCCAAGCGCCGCGCCCGCAGCCGCATGATCGCCCTGGTCGTCGTCCTCGCCCTGGTCGCCGTCGGCGGCGCCGGCTACCTCTGGTACGCCGGAAAGCTCCCCGGCCTGTCCTCCGCCGCCTCCAAGGGCGGTACGACGACATCCGCGGCCGCCCAGAAACGCGACGTGGTCGTCGTCCACCTGCACAACACCAGCGGCGGCGGCACCTCGACCGCGCTGCTCGTCGACAACGCCACCACCAAGCAGGGCACCACCGTCCTGCTGCCCAACTCACTCGCCATGACCGACGACGACGGCACCACCACGACCCTCGCCAAGTCCGTCGCCGACGACGGCTCCTCCGGGACCCGCGACCAGCTCGACACCGTCCTCGGCACCAACATCGAGGGCACCTGGCGCCTCGACACCCCCTATCTGCAGAACCTCGTCGAACTCGTCGGCAACATCGACATCGACACCAACGCCGACGTCCCCGACCCGGACGCCAAGAAGAAGGGCGAGGCGCCCCTGGTCCACAAGGGCAAGGACCAGACCCTCAGCGGCAAGGCCGCCGTCGCCTACGCCACCTACCGCGCCGCGGGCGAGGCCCAGAACGCCCAGCTGGAGCGGTTCGGGCAGGTCATGCAGGGTGTGCTGCGCAAGATGTCCTCCGACTCCTCGGCCGCCACGGTCACTGTGCAGACCCTTGCACAGATCCTCGACCCCTCTCTGACCGACAAGGACCTCGGAACCTTCCTCGCCAAGCTCGCCGACCTCGCCAAGGGCGGCGACTACAAGACCGCCCTGCTGCCCGTGCAGAGCGACGGCACCCTCAGCGCCAAGACCAGCTCCAGCGTGGTCAAGGACATCCTCGGCGGCACCGCCAAGAGCCCCTCCGCGGACTCCGCGATCCGCGTCTCCGTCCAGAACGCCACCGGCGCCAAGGACAACACCGACAAGGCGCGCGTGGTCCTCGTCAACGGCGGCTACACCTTCCTGGAAGGCGGAACGGCCTCCGGCACCCAGGCCACCTCCAAGGTGCTGTACTCCGACGCCGCCGACAAGGACAACGCCACCGAGGTCGCCAAGACCCTCGGCCTCGGCACCGGCGCCGTGGCCAAGGGCACCGTCGGCTCCGGCGCCGACGTCTCGGTCGTCCTCGGCCAGGACTACAAGCAGTCCTCCTCCTGAGCGGCCACCCCGCCGCACCCCGCGTGACCCGGGAATCACGTGGGGTGCGCCCGGCGGTCCGTGAGACCCTTGAGGTCAAACGACCGCCGACGGAAAGCCACGTAGTGACCGCCACCGACCGTTCCCTCGAGCTCATCACCGCCGCCGCCCAGGCAGCCGCCGACAAGCTCGCCCACGACGTCCTCGCCTACGACGTCAGCGACGTCCTGTCGATCACGGACGCCTTCCTGCTGGCCTCCGCGCCCAACGACCGTCAGGTCAAGTCGATCGTCGACGAGATCGAGGAACGACTCCAGAAGGAACTCGGCGTCAAGCCGGTGCGCCGCGAGGGCGACCGCGAGTCCCGCTGGATCCTGCTCGACTACGTCGACATCGTCGTCCATGTCCAGCACAGCGAGGACCGCGTCTTCTACGCCCTGGAACGGCTGTGGAAGGACTGCCCCGAGATCGAGCTGCCCGCCGACGCCAAGGCCACCCGCGGCAAGGCCGAGGAGCACGCCAAGCTGCAGGCCGCGGAGGACGCCGAGCCGGGCGGGGAGTGGTGATGAGCGCCACAGGCGAGGTGACCGACCGCAAGGGCCGCGGCCGCCGCATCATCCTGTGGCGGCACGGCCAGACCTCCTGGAACGTCGAACGCCGCTTCCAGGGCTCCACCGACGTCGAGCTCACCCAGACCGGCATCGGCCAGGCCCGCCGCGCGGCCCGCCTGCTCGCCTCCCTGGGCCCCGACGCGATCGTCTCCTCCGACCTGAGGCGGGCCGCCGACACGGCCACCCAGCTCGCCGACCTCACCGGCCTCGACGTGATCCGCGACGAGGCGCTGCGCGAGACCTACGCGGGCGTGTGGCAGGGCCTCACCCACGAGGAGATCATCGCCCGCCACGGCGACGAGTACGCCGCCTGGAAGCGTGGCGAGCCGGTCCGCCGCGGCGGCGGCGAACTGGAGACCGAGGTCGCCGACCGGGCCGCCCCCGTCGTGCTCCGGCACGCCGAGAAACTGCCCGAGGACGGCACCCTCGTGGTCGTCAGCCACGGCGGGACCATCCGCACCACCATCGGCCGCCTCCTCGGTCTGGACTCCCAGCACTGGGAGAGCCTCGGCGGTCTCACCAACTGCTGCTGGTCCGTGCTCGGCGAAGGCGCCCGCGGCTGGCGGCTCCTGGAACACAACGCGGGCACCCTCCCGGAGCCCGTCCTCGGCGACGACGACTGAGCGCCCCTCTCGGCCGCCGCCCGAGGATCCTCCGGCCGCGCCGCCCTCAGCGGGACCCGGATTTCACTTTCCGGCAGGTCGCAGGCTAAAGTTCTTCTTGTTCGCCCCGCCGAGCGGAAAGACGGGAAGAACGCAAGGGGCTATAGCTCAGTTGGTAGAGCGCCTGCATGGCATGCAGGAGGTCAGGAGTTCAATTCTCCTTAGCTCCACAGATCGACACTCCACTCACTGTCGAGTTGTCAATGATCGATGATGGGAATCCCGTCCTCTCAGAGGGCGGGATTCTTCGTATTCCATTCCTGGACGATCTCGGCGGCCTCCTCGTCCGTCACCGGCCACAGCCGCTGCCGGCGCCCGCGCAGCAACGCGACCTTCTCCCGCGTCTGTTCGTTCTCCGGGGTGTAGACCACGATCCGGGACTCCGGCAGCCCGTCGATCGACAGCGACTGCGAGGTCATGCGCAGCTCTCCCACCGCCTCATGACGGAACGTCTTCACCCGCGGCCCCGGCTGCGTCACCTCGCCGCTCGCCCACAACCGGGCGAAATACGGGCTAGCCTGCGACAGCGCGCGTATGAAGTCCTCCCAGGCCGGCTCACCGACATGTCTGCCATAGCAGGAGCGCAGGGTCGCCACCATCAACGGCAGTTCACGCTCCCGGTGCACCACCGGGCTGGCCTCCTCGGAGACCGTGAACAGCGTCCACAGCACATTCGGCACACCGATCCGGACCGTCTCCGGTATCAGGAACAGGTCCCGGTAGGCGGCGTTGGTCGCCAGCACGTCATAGCGCGAGGTGTAGACGACCGCGGGCAGCGGGTCCAGCGCGTCGATGATGCCCTGCACCTCCACGCCCACCGACCGGGACAGCCCCTCGGGCGCCGCCGCGAACGGCACCTCCGCCAGCCGGTACAGATGCTCCCGCTCCGGCGGATCCAGCATCAGCGTCCGCGCCACCGCGTCCAGCACCTGCGGCGACGCGTTGATCGGCCGACCCTGCTCCAGCCATGTGTACCAGGTCACCCCTACGCCCGAGAGCTGGGCGACCTCCTCCCGGCGCAGACCCGGAGTGCGCCGCCGCAGTCCCGGCGGCATCCCCACATCGGCCGGTGTCACCCGGGCCCGCCTGCCGCGCAGGAACGCGGCCAGTTCCGGCCTGCGGTGGTGTGCTGTCGTCCCCATCGTCACGTCCCCCGTCTTCACGTCTCCATCGTGGGCGCCGCACCCGCCCCCTGCCAGGTGCTGCCAGTACCAGCACCGGCGGGCTCTCGGCACCCGTACCGGCCCCTCGCCACGCTCGGACGCATGACGACCACACCCCGGACGGGACCAGGTCCCGCACTCGCTCCGAGCCCTGCGAAAAGTGAAGCACCCGGCACTGACAACCGGCCCCGGCTGCTCCTCGCGGTCGTCCTCGCGGCCCTGTTCATGGCCGTGCTGGACGTCTTCATCGTGAACGTCGCCGCCCCCACCATCGGTTCCGAACTCCAAGCCTCCGGCTCCGACTTGCAACTGGTCGTCGCCGGCTACGCCATCACCTACTCCGTGCTGCTGATCACCGGCGCCCGCCTCGGCGACCGGCTCGGCCACGGCCGGGTGCACCTGGCCGGGCTCGCACTGTTCACGGCGGCCTCGCTGGCCTGCGGCCTGGCCCAGGGGGTCACCGAGCTGATCGTGTTCCGGCTGGTGCAGGGGGCCGGGTCGGCGGTGATGATCCCGCAGGTCCTCAGCATCATCCAGCGCACCTTCACCGGCGAGGCCCGCATCCGGGCACTCGGCGCCTACTCGGCGGTCCTCGCGGTCGGCGCCGCGGCCGGCCAGATCATCGGAGGCGTCCTGGTCAGCGCGGACCTGTTCGGCACCGGCTGGCGGCCGGTGTTCCTCGTCAACGTGCCGGTCGGCGCCGTACTCCTCGTCCTCGGCAGGCTCATCCTGCCGACGGGTGCCCGATCCGGTCCTGAGCGGGCGCGCGGCCTCGACCTTCCGGGCCTGGTCCTGCTGGGGGCCGCCGTGTCGCTGCTGACGGTTCCGCTGGTGCTCGGCCAGGAGGAGGACTGGCCGCTGTGGTCCTGGCTGTCCCTGGCGGCAGCCGTGCTCCTGTTCGCGCTGTTCTGCGGCTACGAGTCCAGGCTCGCCCGGCGCGGCGGTGCCCCGCTCGTCGCACCGAGGGTGCTGCGCCACCCCGGCATGCGCGTGGCCGTCTTCCGCATCCTCGCCGTCATGGCCGTCAACGCCGGATTCCTCTTCACCCTCACCCTGCACGTCCAGCGCGGCCTCGACTACGGCGCACTGCGCGCCGGCCTCACCTTCGCGCCGACCGCCGTCGTCTTCGGCGCCGTCGCGCTGACCTGGCGCAGGTGGCCCGCCTCCTGGCAGCGGCTGCTGACCCCGGCCGGGTTCGCGCTGACCGCGCTGTCCGTCGCCTGCGTCGGGCTGGCCTTCCGCGGCGGCGGCGACGGGGGCGCGCAGCTCTATGCGGCGTACGCCGGCGTGGGCGCGGGGCTCGCGCTCGCCTTCAGTCCGACACTCACCGGGGCACTCGCAACCGTGCGCCCCGAGGACGCGGCGGACGCCAGCGGCCTCCTGGCGACCGTCACCCAGCTCGGTCAGCTCATAGGCGTCGCCGCATTAGGCACACTGTTCTTGAACCGGCTTGAGTCACTTGGGGCGCCACGGGCGTATACCTCTGCGGAGGCGCTTTCAGCCTGCGCATGGGCGCTCGCCGCGACGGCGGCCGCGGGTGCCGTGTCCGGACTGGTACTGAGGCGTCGCTGACCGTATTGGTCCGGCCGTGGCAGAATCAAACGGCCGGAAGGGGGCGCGGCCCGACGGGAGGGAGTAGCGATGCCTGCGAGCATCCTTGAGGAGGGCGGCCACCTCCTCGGTGCGGCGTTGATACGGGATACGATCACCCGGCTGCTCTGCCCTTCCTGCGGTTCCGCACATGTGGCCCAAGTGCTGGGTGACAACGGCGGGATCTCCTACGTGTGCACGGCCTGCGGCCACAGCTGGAGCTGATCGATGGGTGCACACAGGCGGAAGTGCGACTGGTGCGGAAGCGGCACCCCGATCGTCCGCGACATGGAGCCGATCAACCCCGACTACCAGTACTGGTGCGAGGAATGCGCTCGGGCGCTGATCATAAAAGGCGACCCGATCGAGACCTACCGTGAGCTGGAGGGCGAGCCGATCTACGGCCGTCTTCTCGAGGAGCACTGCACGCTCAAGCGGTTCTACTCGTTCGTCACGGCCTGAGCGCTGCCCGGCTTCGGCAACGATGTCCGGGCGAGCGCCAGGAACAGCAGCCCGGTGACCGCGTAGAGCGCCGACAGCGTCAAGTCGACGACGTTCTGGTGCAGTTCGGGCCGTCCGTGCCGGTGCGGCACCCACCAAAGGGCGTACGAGCAGAAGACCAGCAGCGTGCCGGCGGCCGCCGGCCGGTGCCCCCGCGTCCACAGCAGCAGCACCACGGGCACGCACCACACCCAGTGATGCGACCAGGACACCGGGCTGATCAGCAACGCGGTCACCGCGCACCCGGCCACCGCCCAGCCCCGCCGGCCGCGCAGCTCCGCCGCGACCGCCACCGCGAGCCCCAGGACGGCCGTCAGTGCCGCAGCGGCGGTCCAGAGCGCCCCGGGCTCGGGAGTGTGCAGCAACCGCGCCAGAACGCCGCGCAGGGCCTGATTCGCGGTCTCCTCGGCACGCCCCACCCGCCCCGTGCGGAACACCATCCCGGTCCAGAACCGCCACGAGTCGTACGGCAGGACGGCCGCCGCCAGCAGGGTCGCCCCCGCGAAGGCGGCAGCCGCACCGCGCGCGTGCCGCAGCCACGGCCCCCCGTCCCGGCCCACGCGGCGCGCCATCAGGCCCGTGACGAGCAGGAACACCGCGAACAGGGCCGGCGTCAGCTTGACCGCGGTCGCCAGCCCGATGCCCACCCCCGCCCAGCGGCCCGGACGTTCGGCGGGAGGCCGTGACAGATCCCACAGGACCAGCACGGCCAGCAGCAGATTGACCTGCCCGTAGCGCAAAGTCGTCCACACCGGCTCGCACCACACCGCCGCCGCCGCGACCCACAGGACGCCCTCCACGCGCGCGTGCCCGACGAGCCGGAGCGAAAGCGCCACGAACACCACCAGAAGAACGAGGTTCCCGGCAGTCGCCAGCGTCCGCATGGTCGTGACGTCGGGCAGCGTCAGCGGGATGAACAGCAGCGCCGCGAACGGCGGGTAGGTGGACGGCAGATGAGCGGCCGTCGTACGCAGTGCGTAGAGGTCACCGCCCGCGAGGACCGTCGCCCCCTCTGCCCGGTAGACCATCAGGTCGATCATCGACACATGCGCGGCCCGCTGTGCCACCCAGAACGCCGCGAACGACAAGAGGCACGCCCCCAGGGCAGCCGACACCCTGCGCCGGGTCTCGGAGAACGCGATCACGGTCACGAAGTCCGACACTAGCGTCCGTATCCGCACAGAACGGAAACGATTTGGTGGTGCACCCCGTCGACCGTGTAATGTTGGCGTCGCCGCCAGGGAGACCGGGCGGTGCGAAACGCGGGGCTATAGCTCAGTTGGTAGAGCGCCTGCATGGCATGCAGGAGGTCAGGAGTTCAATTCTCCTTAGCTCCACAGAAGTCGAAGGCGGACCATCCGAATGGATGGTGCGCCGGGCCGCGTGGGGGGGAAAAAAATGGCACCACCGGCA